>NZ_JBEOUD010000047.1:0-60113 GCF_040303865.1 Streptomyces sp. NPDC094034
GCGGTGGAGGGTTGGGAGTCAAGGGTGAAGCGCAGCGCAATCGGCGCAGCCGACGCGACGAAGGAGCGCCCTTGACGCCCAACCCGCAACCGCGAAACTCAAACCCAGGGGCGGCCCCCACCCGACACCACACCCCCCGGCCCACCCCGACTACCCCTCGGCACTGACCTGACGCCAACCCCCGACATCAACCCCCAGCCCACCCCCACTACCCCCCGCCCCCCAGCCTCTCCCCGAAGAAGCGCCGGTCCGCCGCCGCCAGCTCCCGGTTCTCCCGCTCGCTCCCCGCGTGCTCGAAGTGGCCGGCCGTCAGGACGTGACGTTCGCGCGGGCCGGCGAGCGCGTTGTATACGGCGAACTGGCCCGGCGGCGGGACCGCCGGGTCGAACAGGGCCGGTGCGACCATCATCGGGATCCCGATGAGGCTGGCGGCCGTGGCAGCGTCGAAGTACGGGAGTACGTCCGTGATCCCGGGGTGATCGCGGTAGTGGACGCGTACCGCTTCCCCGCTCCCGACGCAGGGCAGCGTCAGCCGCAGCGGGTGGTTGCCGAACGTCGGTACCGTCAGCCGGCCGCAGACGAAGCGGTCGTCCCAGGGCAGTGCCAGCGCGCCGAGGCCGCCGCCGAAGCTCTCCCCCGCGTAGCCGAGCCGGACGCCCCGTGGCGTCGTCAGTTCCGGTACCAGTTCGAGCAGCGCGGACGCGGCGCACCACAGGTCGGCCACGCAGTCGCCGATGACATAGGTGTCGCGGGACTCGATGCCGTGCAGCACATGGCGGTCCGCGTCGCCCGGGAGGGCGGGTCTGCGGCTGCGGGAGCCCAGTCCCCGTACGCAGGGCAGGATCGCCGCGCCGTCCGGCAGTGGAAGCGGCACGTCCCGTCCGGCCTCCTGGCGTCCGCCGTAGCCGTGGCCGATGACGAGTCCGTGCCGTGCCGGCCCTTCGGCGGGCAGTACGAGCCAGCCGCCGAGGCGCAGCCCGCCGACCGAGGTGAAGGACACCCCGAAGATCCGGAATCCGTCGCGCTCGTCCTCCTGGGGGCCCACCGCCGGAGCCGTCCCCACCCGTAGCGCGGCCTCGTAACGGTCCCGCCAGAACGTGTCGAATCCGTCCGGCGGGGCAGGAGCGGCGATGGTGAGCAGCTCATCAAGGGTCAGGCCGTAGGCCGGATCAAAGGGAAAGCCGTGCGCGAACGCGGACATGATCGTGACAGTAGCTCACCGGACATGAGCCGGAGGCGTCCAGCCGGGCCTGAGCGGAATCCGTCACATCCGCTTTCGAAGCGTCATCGGCCCGGCTTAGCTTACGGAAACCGCATGCACAGATGTCGCACATGTTGCACGAGTGTGACCATGCCACCTCTTGCGGTTTTCCGAAGCGCGACGGCAGAGTGATGTATGCGCTTACAGGCAGCGCATACATCGGGGAGCTCAAGGAGGAGCCGTCCATGCACCGCACCGCCAGAACCGTCTCTGCCGCCACCGCGCTCGCGGTGGCATTCGGACTCACCGCGTGCGGAAGCTCGGGGGGTGAGGGCGTCGCCGCCGACAAGAAGCAGACGCTCACCGTCTGGGCCATGGGCGCCGAGGGCGAGAAGCTCGCGGACGTCGCCAAGGTGTACGAGAAGGCCAACCCGCACATCACGGTCAAGGTCACACCCATCAGCTGGGAGGTCGCGCACCAGAAGCTGGTCTCCGCGGCCGCCGCCGGCACGCTGCCCGATGTGACGCAGATGGGCGGCACGTACATGGGCGAATTCGCCGAGCTCGGCGTGCTGGAGCCGGTCGACACCGCCGCGTTCAAGAAGGAGGACTTCTTCCCCGCCTCCTGGAAGCAGGGAGAGGTGGGCGGCGAGGTGTACGGCGTCCCCTGGTACGTCGACACCCGCGTCCTCTACTACCGCACCGACCTCGCGAAGAAGACCGGCATCGACAAAGCACCGGCCGACTGGCAGGAGTTGAAGCAGCTCGCCACCGCGTACCAGGACAAGGCCGGTACGGAGTGGGGCCTCTACCTCCAGCCCAGCGGCCTGGACACCGTACAGAGCTGGTACCCCTTCCTGTACTCGGCCGGCGGCGAGATCGTGTCCGAGGACGGCAAGGCGGTCTTCAACAGTCCCGAATCCGTCAGGGCCATGACGGAGTACGCGTCGTATTTCGACAAGGGGCTCACCAAGAAGAGCACTCCGCCCGGCTACGAGGTGCTCAAGGACTTCAACTCCGGTGATGTGCCGATGTTCTTCTCCGGTCCCTGGATCATGACCCTGATCAATGACGACTACCCCGACCTCAAGGGCAAGTGGGGCGTCGCGAAGGTCCCCGGTGACAAGGCGTCCGTCTCCATGGCGGGCGGCTCCAGCCTGGTCGTCTCCAAGGACAGCACGCGCAAGGCCGCGGCCACGGAATTCATCAAGTACCTCACCGGCACCGAGGGCCAGAAGGACTGGTTCACCCGCACCAGCGATCTCCCCGCCAACACCAGCGCCTGGAACTCCGGCAAGCTCTCGGACGACCCGGGGCTCCAGATCTTCCGTGAGCAGATGGAGTCCGCCAAGGGCACGCCGGTGCTGGCCAACTGGAGCGAGATCACCTCGAAGGTCGACGAGGCTCTCGGCGCGGTGACCCAGAACAAGTCCTCGGCCAAGGACGCCGCCGACAAGGCGCAGTCCGAAATCGAAGGGCTCGTGGAGTAACCGCCATGAGCACCACGACCGAATCCGTCGCGGACGCCGCCCCGGCGTCGGCCGGGGCGAGTCCGCCGACAAGCGGCGCGAAGGGCCGTGAGCCGCGCTCCCTGGGGGTGCAGAATCTGGCCGGGTGGCTGTTCTCCACGCCCTTCCTGGTGCTGTTCACCGTCTTCATGGCCTTCCCGATCATCGCCACGCTCGCCATGAGCTTCACCGACTTCGGGCTGCGCAATGTGACCGACCCGCTCTCCGCGGAGTTCATCGGTTTCGAGAACTACACCAAGCTCTTCGGCGACGAGAAGTTCCTCAAGGCCCTCTTCAACACGGCGTACTTCGTGGTCGTCGGGGTACCGCTCACCATCGGTGCGGGCCTCGCCGCCGCCGTCCTGCTGAACAGCGGGATCGACCGGGCGCGCACCTTCTTCCGGGTCGGTTTCTACGCCCCGGTGGTGACCAGCATCGTCGCCGTGGCCGTCGTCTGGACCTTCGTCCTCGATCCGTCCGAAGGGCTGATCGCGGGCCTGGCCTCCGAAGTCGGCCTCACCACCCCCGACTTCCTCGGCTCCGAGGCGCTGGCCATGCCGTCACTGATCCTGATGGCGGTGTGGCGCAATCTCGGCACGGTCATGGTGCTCTTCATCGCGGGGCTCCAGGCCATCCCCAGCGAGGTGCGGGAAGCGGCGCGGCTGGACGGCGCCAGTGCCTGGCAGGAGTTCCGCCGGATCACCGTGCCTCTGGTGCGGCCCACGATGCTGTACGCCACGGTCATCACCACGATCGGCTATCTCAACGTCTTCGAGGAGCCGTTCGTGATGACCGAGGGCGGCCCCTCGAACAGCACCCTCACCGTCTCCCTGAACATGTATCGCGAAGGCTTCAACTTCTTCCACATGGGCTACGCGAGCGCCATGGCGTATGTGCTCTTCCTCGTGATCATGGGCATTACCGTGCTCCAGCTCCGTCTGCTGAAGGACAACACGAAATGAGCGCCGCAGAGACTTCGACCCGGCAGGCCGCAGCGCGTAAGAGCGGACGCACCGGTCGGCGCGGGAAAACCGGGGTGTACGTCCTGCTCTCGCTCGGGCTGCTGGTCATGTCGGCGCCGTTCCTCTGGATGGCGCTGTCCGCCTTCAAGACCGACCGCGAGCTGGCCGCCAGCCCACCGGTGTGGCTGCCCACGGAATGGACTCTGGAGCACTTCTCGCGCCTGCTCGACCGGCTCGATCTGCCGGTCCATTTCTTCAACTCCGCGCTGGTCGCCGTGCTGGTGACGGTCTCCAATCTGGTGTTCTGTTCGATGCTGGGCTACGCGCTGGCCAAGCTCCGGTTCGCGGGCCGGAACAAGGTGTTCGCGCTGGTGCTCGGCGCGCTCATGGTGCCCGGCAATCTGATGCTGCTGCCGCTGTTCGTCCTGATGAGCAAGTTGCGGCTGATCGACTCGTACGCCGGTCTGGTGCTGCCGTTCGCCGCCGGTGCCTTCGGGGTCTTCCTGATGCGGCAGTTCATGCAGTCGATCCCGGACGAGCTGCTGGAGGCGGCCAGGATGGACGGCGCCGGTGAGTGGTACATCTTCTGGCGGATCGTGATGCCGCTGGTCAAGCCCGCCCTCGCGACGCTCGCGATCCTCACCTTCCTGGGCTCCTGGAACAACTTCGTCTGGCCGCTGATCGCCACCAACGACCCGGGCAAATACACCCTCCCGGTAGCGCTGGCGACCTTTGCCACCGATCCCAATCAGTCGGAGGGCTCCAACGGAATGCTGATGGCCGGCTCCTTGCTCATCGTGCTGCCGGTGCTGCTCGTCTTCCTCGTGCTCCAGCGCTACTTCACCCAGGGCGTCGCCACGGCCGGCCTCAAATAGCGGCCCGCTCCTCCCTGTGTCTCCGCCTTGTACCTCCGCGCTGTTTCGCTGCGCGCTGCTGTAGCTCCGCACCCCCCTCGAAGAAAAGGTTTGTACTTTCATGACCGAAAAGTCCGCCGCTCGCGCCGACTGGGAGTCGCGCATCGGGAAGCCCAGTGACCGGCGACTCGCCGGCATCGGGAAGCTTCCCGCTCCCGCCGGTCTGTCCGCCGAGGACGGCACCGGCCATGTGCTGCTGACCTGGCGGCCGGTGCCTGGCGCGCTCGGCTATCTGGTGCATCGCGCCGACTCCGCCGAGGGCCCGTTCGAGCCGCTCGACCACCTCGGCGGCGATGTGCTCGCCGTACCGCACCCGCCGTACGCGGACACGCTGGCCCAGCCGGGCCGCGGCTACTTCTACAAGGTCGCCACCTGGTCGGACACCGGCGCGGGCGCGCTGTCCGAGGCCGTGCCCGGCTCCGCCAGGGCGGCCGGCTCGCGCCCCGCCGAGGTCACGGTGGCCGTGGACGCGGCCGCCCCCGCCACCGAACTCCCCGGCGTCTGGAACCGGATGATCGGTGCCGAGCACTTCTCGCTGCTGACCTGGGACAAGCCGGGCGCGGGCGGCTCCGATGTGGCACGGGACTACGCCGAGGCGCTGGCCATCGTCCGCGACGAGATCGGCGTACGTTCCGTCCGCGCGCATGGCACCTTCCTGCCCGAGACCGTGACCGTACGCGGCGACGGCTCCTTCGACTTCGCCGGCCTCGACGCCGTCTACGACCGCTTCCTGGCCACCGGCCTCAAGCCCGTCGTCGAGCTCTCCTTCATGCCGAAGGAACTCGCCTCCGACCCGCACTACACGGTCTTCGACTACAAGGCCCTGGTCTCCACCCCCGCCCAGTGGGAGCGCTGGGGCGATCTCTGCCGCGAGCTGACGGTCCATCTCCAGGAGCGGTACGGCCGCGACACCGTCGCCGGCTGGGAGTTCGAGGTATGGAACGAGGCCAATCTGGCGGTGTTCTGGAACGGCACCCAGGACGACTACCACCGGCTCTACGAGGTCGCCGTACGCGCCGTGAAGGGCGTGGACGACCGGATCAAGGTCGGCGGACCCTCCTCCGCCGCGGCCGGCTGGGTCGGCGCGCTGCTGGAGTACTGCCAGGAGCACGACGTCCCCGTCGACTTCGTCTCCACCCACACCTACGGCAACGCCCCGCTGGACTTCCGTCCGATGACCCGCGCCTTCGCCGAGGCGACCGGCAGGCCCGAGCCGGAGATCCTGTGGACGGAGTGGGGCGTCACACCCACGCACTTCCATCGCGTCAGCGACTCCGTCTTCGCCGCGCCATTCGTACTGCGCGGGATGAAGAGCGCGCTGTCGTCGACCGACTGTCTCTCCTACTGGGTGGCCTCCGACCAGTTCGAGGAGCTGGGCTGGCCTCCCCGGCTCTTCCACGGCGGTTTCGGGCTGCTGACGGTCGGCAATCTGCGCAAGCCGCGCTTCTGGGCGCTGTATCTCCTCTCCCAGCTCACCGGCGGCCGGATCCCCGCCGCCGTCAGCGGAGACGGCGCGGCGGCGCTCGTCGAATCGCTCGCCACCCGCGCCGAGGACCGCTCCACCGTGGACGTCCTGCTCTGGAACGGCACCCTCGACCAGTCCAAGATCGACGGCGCCGCCGTGCTCGACCGCGCCGCGACCGTCCGCGTCAGCGGGCTCGAACCGGGCGCCCTCTACACCGTCGCCTCGCGCAGGGTCGATGAGCGGCACGCCAATATCCAGGCCGTCTGGAAGGACCTCGACGGTGGGGACTGGCCCGACGACCAGCAGTGGCAGAAGCTGCGCGCTGCCGACGAGTTGCCCGCCGAGGAGCTCGCACCGGTGACCGCGGACGCCGAAGGCACCGCCGAGCTGACCGTCGAGCTGCCCAACCCCGGCATCCGCTTCCTGCGCCTCACCCGCGGCTGATTCCCCTTCCCCACCGCCGCGGACCCGGGGGCCGACGGCACCTGACCGCCGTCGGCCCCCGTACGTACCACCGCCGCGACACCCGACCCACAACTCCGAACACACCCGCAACTCCGGACACACCCACAACTCCACACCCGCCAACAGGAGCTGGACTCTTATGGACCGTCGCACGTTTCTCGCCGCAGCGGGAACCGGGGCCGCCGCCCTGTCCCTCGGAGCCGTATCCACACCCGCCCTCGCCGCACCCGCACCCGTCGCACCCGCCGCGCTCGCCGCACCCGCCCGGCCGGGAAGCGCCTCGCGCTCCTCCGACCTGCCGCTGCTGCGCCGCTGGTTCGAGGACACGTACCGCTCGATCGAGGCCATGACGACCGACTTCGGTCTCACCGCCGACAAGATCGACATCTCCGGGCCCGGTACGCCCGTCCCCTCGCGGAACACCTCACCGACCAATATCGGCTGCGGCCTGTGGTCCACCGTCGCCGCGGCGGGCCTCGGTGTCATCGGCCGGGACACCATGTACCGCAGGCTGGCGCACACCGTCTCGGCGATCGAGCGGCTCGAACGCCACCACGGCTTCTGGCTCAACTGGTACGACGCGTACGACGGTTCCGTCCTCACCAGCTGGCCGGGCACCGGCGATCCGGTCCGCCCCTTCCTCTCCTCCGTCGACAACGCCTGGCTCGTCACCGGCCTGCGGATCGCCGCCGACGCGGAGCCGCGGCTGCGCGGCCGGGTCGCCGCCATCCTCGCGACGGCGGACTGGTCGTACTACTACACGCCGTACGACCCCGCCGACCCGGTGATGAACCCCGGCCAGCTCCGCGGCGGCTTCTGGACCGACACCGGTGAACCCACCGCGCACCACTACGGCGCCCTCAACACCGAGCCGCGCATGGCCAGTTATCTGGGCATCGCGGACGGCTCGCTGCCCGGCGACCACTACTGGCACATGCTGCGCACGATGATCCCCGAGCACGGCCAGGAGCAGCCGCCGGGCGGCGCGTACGAGACCATCGACGGTGTCCGCCTCTGGCAGGGCCACTACACCTACCGGGGCCGCAAGCTCGTCCCCACCTGGGGCGGTTCGATGTTCGAGGCGCTGATGGTGCCGCTCTTCGTGCCGGAGGCCGAGTGGTCGCCGCGCTCCTGGGGCACCACCCACCGCCGCTATGTGCGCTCACAGATCGAACACGGGCTGGCGGAAGCCGGGTACGGCTACTGGGGCTTCTCCCCGGCCAATGTGCCCGAGGGCGGTTATCAGGAGTACGGCGTCGACGCGATCGGGATGCAGATCGACGGCTACGCCTCCAACACCGACCGCACCTTCGTCACCCACGGCGAACCGCTGCCCCCGGCGTCCGCGTACACCAACGGGGTCGTCACACCGCACGCGTCCTTCCTCGCGCTGCCGCAGGCGCGCGGGGAGGCCATCGCCAATCTGAAGGCGATCGCGGCCGACTTCGGCGCGTACGACGACCGTTATGGCTTCCGTGACTCCGTCAATGTGGGGACGGGCCGGGTCAGCGACTTCGTCCTCGCACTCGATCAGGGCATGATCGCCGCCGCGCTCGCCCAGGAGCTGCGGCCGGGGCTGCTCCAGCGGCCGTTCCGTACGGGCGGATTCACCTCGCGGGTCAGGCCGTTGCTGGCGAAGGAGCGGTTCAGCATCTAGAGGACTGCTGACGGCCGGACCTACTCGCCGGTCCTGTCCCGACGTCCCCGGCCGTCGTGGACATGATCGCGCCCCCGAAGCGGTCCCGGTCGCGGTCCGTGCGCCCCAGGCCCAGCCTGTCGCCGCGGACCGCGACCGCGGCCCTCTCCGCGTGGCCGTGGTGGCTCAGGTCGTCCTCGCAGCGCGAGCGCGCCGGTGAGCGCCGGTACGACGAGCAGGACGGCACTCGGTGACGGTGACGCCCCCCCTTCCAGGAGGTCACCACGTCCGGTCGCGCCCATCCGTAACGGGACATAATCTCCCAAATGTGACGCTACTCGTGAGCCGCCCCCGCACGCCCATAGCCGCCCGGACCCTTCTTGCCGTGCTGGTCATGGCGTGGTGGCTCGTCGTACCCACGGCTCAGCGGGCAGCCGCCGAGCAGCCGATCCCCCTCGACCGGCAGGGGCAGATCACCGACAAGGTGGGGGCGCTCGGCGGTCAGCGGACCGCCGTGAGCCGGGCGCTCGACCGGCTCTACTCAGACCACCGGGTGCAGCTCTTCGTCGTGTACGTACGTGACTTCTCCGGGCACTCGCCACAGAGCTGGGCCGACACCACCGCCACCCGCAACGGCCTCGGGCGTGACGACCTCCTGCTGGCCGTCGCGACCCACGACCGGCAGTACGCCTACTCCGCGGACATCGACTCGCCCCTCACCCACGACCAGCTCGGCACGGTCGCGCGCACCGCCGTCGAGCCGGCGCTCCGACAGAACGACTGGTCGGCCGCGGCGATCGGCGCCGCCGACGGATTCAACGCCGTGCTCGCGGGCCGGCCGGTGCCCACGCCCGCCATCACCCCCGGTGTGGCGGACCCGGGGGGCCCGGCGGCCGACGGTGGCGCGGCGACCAATCTCGTACTGCCCGTCATCGTGGTGCTCGGGGCGGCGCTCATCGGGGCGTACACCTTCGCCAAGCGCAAGCGGCGGATGGCGGCCCGTACGACACCGAGAGGCGGACGGCAGGGCTGGGGCTCCCCCGGCGGTACGGCGGAGCCCGCGCCGACTCCACTGCCCGAGCTCGACAGCCGGGCGAAGCAGGTCCTCGTCGAGACGGACGACGCGCTGCGCACCAGCCAGGAGGAACTGGGCTTCGCGACGGCGCAGTTCGGCGAGGAGGCGGCGGCGCCGTTCACCGATGCCGTGGCCTTCGCGAAGGGGCAGCTGACGCTCGCCTTCCGGCTGCGCCAGCAACTCGACGACGCCTTCCCGGAGGACGATCCGACCCGCCGCCGGATGCTGGACGAGATCATCGCCCGCTGTGCGGAGGCCAACAACCGGCTGGACGCCGAGTCCGAGGGCTTCGACCGGCTCAGGGCGCTGGAACGGAACGCGCCGCAGGCCGTCGAGACGGTCGGGGCCACCTTCCGCGAGCTGACCGGGCGGGTCGCGACGGCGCGGAGCACGCTCGCCGCGATGCGCGAGCGGTACGCCGACTCGGCCTCCGCGCCCGTCGCGGACAGCGTCACACAGGCCGAGGACCGGCTCGTCTTCGCGTCCACCGCCCTGGACGAGGCCCGTGCTCTCACCGGCGCGGGCGACAACGGCAAGGCGGCCGTGCATGTGCGGGCGGCGGAGGCCGCCGTCGGGCAGACGGCCACGCTCGTCGAGACGGTCGAACGGCGCGCGCAGGAGCTGACGGAGGCGGCCGGGAAACTCTCCGGCGCACTGACGGAGATGGAGACGGATCTCGCCGACGCGCGCGGTCTGCTGAAGGGCACGACGCAGGGGATGTCCACGGCCGACCTCCAGGGCCGGATCAGCCGCGCCGAGGCGGTGGTCTCGGGCGTACGGCGCGAGCTGGACTCCGGACGGTACGACCCGATCGACGCGCTGCGCAGGGTCGAGGAGGCGGACGCGGTCCTCGACGAGGCGCTGACCGGGGCGCGCGAGCGCGAGGCGGGCAGCGGCCGGGCCGGGGCGCTCCTCGATCAGGCGATGCTCACGGCACGCTCGGCGATCGGCGCCGCCGCCGACTACATCGGCACACATCGCGGGGCGGTCGGCAGCCAGGCACGTACCCGGCTGATGGAGGCGCAGCGTCGGCTGGAACTGGCGCACGCCTCGTCGGTGTCGGGCGACGCGCAGGGCGCGCTGGCCGAGGCGCAGCAGGCGGACGCGCTGGCCCGGACGGCGCAGGACCTCGCCGAGCAGGACGTCCGGTCGTTCGGCAGCGGTTACGGCGGCGGCGGTGTCCAGGGAACGGGGGGCGGGCTCGGCGGCGCCGTGCTCGGCGGAATCCTCCTGGGCGGCCTGTTCGGCGGCGGAATCGGCAGAGGCGGCGGGTTCGGCAGAGGCGGCGGGTTCGGCGGGGGCTATCGGGGCGGCGGCGGCCCCGGCAGCTTCGGTGGCGGGGGTACGCGCGGCCGGATGGGCGGCGGCGGCCGGTTCTGACCTTCTCGCCCTTCGCCGGATCACCTTCCCCTCGTGCTTCCCCTCGTCCTTCCCCTCGTGCTTCCCCTCGTCCTTCCCGCAGAACTCCCCACACGCTCCCCCCACAAGGAGAAGAACCATGACCAAACAGACCATCCTCGGCCGGGTCAGCCAGCTGGCGAAGGCCAATATCAACGCCCTGCTGGACCAGGCGGAGGATCCGCAGAAGCTGCTGGACCAGTTGATCCGCGACTACACCAACAACATCGCCGAGGCGGAGGAGGCGGTGGCCGGCACCATCGGCAATCTGCGCCTACTGGAGCAGGACCACACCGAGGACGTGACCGCGGGCCGGGAGTGGGGCGGGAAGGCGCTCGCGGCCAGCAAGAAGGCGGACGAGCTGCGCTCCGCGGGGCACGCCGCGGACGCGGACACCTTCGACAACCTCGCCAAGGTCGCGCTGGAGCGGCAGCTCCAGTCCGAGAAGGAGGCGAGGACCGCGGAGCCCGCCATCGCCTCCCAGACGGAGGTCGTGGACAAGCTCAAGGTCGGCCTGGAGCGGATGAGGGTGAAGTTGAGCGAGCTGAAGGCGAAGCGCGACGAGCTGGTGGCACGGTCCAAGTCCGCCCAGGCGCACAACCGGATGATGGACGCCGTCAAGAACATCAACGTCCTGGACCCGACCAGCGACCTCGGCCGGTTCGAGGACAAGGTGCGGCGCGAGGAGGCGCGGGCGATGGGCAAGCAGGAGCTCGCCGCCTCGTCGCTGGACGCCCAGTTCGAGCAGTTGGACAGCGTCGGCGACCGCGCGGAGGTCGAGGCGCGGCTGGCGGCGCTGAAGAGCGGCTGACGGGGCGGGCCCGGGAGGCTCTGCCCGGGCCCCTCTGCCGATGGCCCTCTCTGCCCGGGACCCTCCGCCGATGGCCCTCCGCCCGGGGGCGGGAACCCGTCCCCGGGCCCGGCGTCAGAACATGCTCAGCAGTTGCTCGACGGTCGGCTCGGCCGACGAGTCACCGTCGGGCAGGGCCAGTTCGAACCAGACCGTCTTGCCGCGCGGCGTCCGGCGCGAACCCCACGCCGCGCTCAGCAGCCCGACGAGTTGGAGGCCCCGGCCGCCCTCGTCGGTGTCGCGGGCCCGCCGCCGCCGCGGCTGCACCAGCCCCGCGTCCCACACCTCGCAGACGAGGGTGCGGTCGAGCAGCAGCCGCAGCCGGATCTCGCCCTCGCCGTAGCGCATGGCGTTGGTGACCAGCTCGCTGACGAGCAGTTCCACGGTGTCCACCAGCGGTTCGAGATCCCAGGCGAGCAGCTGGGTGCGGGCCAGTTCCCTGGCCCTGCCCACCGAGCGCGGCTCGCGGGGCAGCCGCCAGTCCCCGACCGCCTCGGCCGGCAGCCCCTGGATACGGGCCATCAGGAGGGCGATGTCGTCCTCGCCGTGCCGGGTGTCGAGCGTGTTCAGCACGTGGTCGCAGACGTCCTCCAGCGGACGGGACGGATGGGCGAGGGCCGCGCGGAAGGCGCCCAGACCCTCGTCCAGGGGCTGGTCCCTGGACTCGACCAGCCCGTCCGTGTAGAGCGCGAGCAGCGCGCCCTCCATGACATCGACCTCGACCTGCTCGAACGGCTCACCGCCCACGCCGAGGGGCATCCCGGGCGGCACGTCCAGCATCAGCGCCTCCTCGCCCGGTTCGACCAGGACGGGGGGCAGATGACCGGCGTTGGCGAATGTGCAGCGCCGGGTGACCGGGTCGTAGACGGCGTACACACAGGTGGCGAGATAGACCTCGGCGAGGTCCGCGTCGCGCGATTTGTGGGCGACGCGCGAGGCCTGCTGGGCGCCGCTGGGCGAGCCCAGTCCCCGGGCGATCTCGTCCAGCGCGGAGAGCACTTCGGCGGGCTCCAGATCGAGCAGCGCCAGCGTACGCACGGCCGTGCGCAGCTCCCCCATGGCGACGGCGGCCCGCAGGCCGCGCCCCATGACGTCGCCGACGACCAGCGCGGTGCGGTGGCCGGGCAGTTCGATGACGTCGAACCAGTCGCCGCCCACTTCCGTGGCCGTGTTGCCGGGCAGATAGCGGCAGGCGATGTCCAGCCCGGCGGCCTCCGGGTCACCGGGCGGGAGCAGGCTGCGCTGGAGGATCAGCGCGCGTTCGTGTTCGCGCCGGTAGAGGCGGGCGTTGTCGATACAGACGGCGGCGCGCGCGGCGAGTTCCACGGCGAGCGCCCGGTCCCGCTCGCCGAACGGCTCGCTGCCCTTCGTACGGGAGAACTGGACGAGCCCGATGACGCTGTCGTGGGCGACCATCGGTACGGCGAACGTGGACTGTACGAGACTGCCGGTTTCGCCGGGGATGGTCTGCACGCGGCCGGTGCGCAGCGCGTTCGCGCTGAGCGAGCTGAACGGGAACCGGTGCACGGCGCCGACCTCCGGCGGGACATATCCGTCACCCTCGCCGCCCGGCCCCGTCAGCGGTACGTCGGAGACGGCGCTGGCGAAGGCGACCCGGCGCAGCCGGGCACTGCTGCCGCCGGAGTCGGCGCGCGAGGAGCCCCAGCGTCCCGGCGACGCCTCCTCGCCGGTGAGCAGGCTCTGGTAGAGGTCGACGGAGGCGAGGTCGCAGAAACCGGGGACGGCCACGCCGAGCAGTTCGCGCGCGGTGGTCTCCAGATCCAGGGAGTTGCCGATCCGGGCGCTGGCCTCGTTGAGGATGGCGAGGTTGCGGCGGGCGCTCGCGGCCTCTCTGGCGGCTATATGACGGCGTGTGACATCGGTGCCGACCCCGGCGACCCCGATGGAGCGGCCGGAGCCGCTGTGGACGCGATAGAGGTTGACCGACCAGTGCCGGCGCTCGGCGTCCCCCGGCCGGGTGCCCACGATCTGGAGGTCGGTGACGGACTCTCCGGTCCTCAGGACGCGTTCCAGGGCGGCGGTCATCCGCTCTGCCTCGGGGCGGGAGAGATAGTCGTGGACCGTACGGCCGCGGTGGTCGTTGGCCCGGCCGCCGAAGATGGTGGCGAAGCGCTGGTTGGCGCGCTGCACCTTGAGCTGGGTGTCGAACAGCAGGAACCCAAAGGGAGATTGGCCGAAAATGGCCTGCGAGGAGGCGAGGTCGGTTTCGATCCGGCGCAGGGCTCTGACGTCGACGACGATACAGAGCGCGGCGCGCTCACCACGCTCCGTCTCGCTCGGCATCACATAGACCTCGGCGAGCCCGTCCTGCCCGTCGGGCCCGATCGCGCGGAACGGGACGAGGCCGGTCCACTCCTTGCCGTCGAGGATCTCCTTGACCTTGCGATGCCCTCGCGACCGCTGGTCGGCGGGCATGAACACCTCGACCGGGTCACGGCCCCTGACCTCGTCGGCGGCCACCCCGAACAGCTCGGCTGCCCGGTCGCTCCACTGGTCGACCAGCCCGTCAGGGCCGATCGAGAACGAAGCGACCCTGATGTAGTCATAGATCGAGCCGGGCGGACTGCTCTGCCATACGACGTCGCCCGCCGCCCCGGATATCTCGCTCACGCGACCGTCCCCTCCAGCTCACGCACCGGACCGGCCATGTCCGCAGTATTCAGCACTACGGCCCCAGCCGACACGGCATTCACGATCACAGCACGGTCTCGTTCTTTTTGAGCCGAGTCCGCTGTGATCGTTCTCCCTTTCTGACTTCTAACCAGGGAGGGGCAGCTCGAACCACACGGTCTTACCAGTCTTCCCGCGACGCGTGCCCCAACGCCGGGCCGAGACGGCCAGAAGCTGGAGTCCCCGGCCTCCCTCGTCGTCGGGACCGGCGGGGCGTCCGGTGGGGAGATCGGGCAGCGGATCGGAGACCTCCACCAGCAGCGCGGCACGCTCCGTGACGGCGGTGCCCTGGGCACCGTCGGGACCACCGGGGTCCCCCGGGCCCGGCTCGACCGGGCGGATCGCGACCAGGACGCCGATCGGCCCCGAGGTGTAGCGCAGGGAATTGGTCACCAGCTCGCTCACCAGCAGGACTGCCATATCGCCGACCGATTGCGGCAGACGCCAGGCATGGAGCGTGTCACGGACGGCATGGCGGGCGGCGCGTACGGCGTTGAGTTCGGCAGGGAAGGACCATTCGGCGCATGCGCCACCCTCTGTGTCGATCAAGCCGATCACTTCCCCAGACCGACGGCAGACCCGCGTCCCTTTTAGGGGGGTTAATCAGCACATACCCGATATCCATCGCGGCTACCGTCACAGCCGCCGCCACAGGGGAGGTTCACCGGCACAAACGGACTACGTCCCCCGCGCATATGACGTACCGCCCGTCACACAGCCGCGCACTTCCCGCCCGCTTCCCGCCCGCTTCTCACCGCTTCTCGGGCACTCTCCGCGCCCCGGTCCGCGACCAGTTCAGGAGGCCGGACGGGGCGGGCGGGTCGATGCGGACGCGGCGGCCAGCCGACGGGCCGCCTCGGCCACGGCCGGCCGGTCCTGGTCGAGCCAGTCCACCGTATGGATCTCGTCCGGTCCCAGCCAGCGGAGTTCGTCGTGGTCCTCCAGCGGCCGGGGCTCGCCGGAGAGCAGCCGGGCCGTCCACACCTGGAGAACATAGCCCGGCTTGAGCGGCCACTCACCGGGAATCCGGTCCACCGGCTCGGTCTCCACGCCCAGTTCTTCCCGCAGCTCGCGGACCAGCGTCTGTTCGGGCGCCTCCCCCGGCTCCAGCTTGCCGCCGGGGAGCTCCCACCGGCCCGCCAGCTCGGGGGGCGCGCTGCGCCGGGCGGCCAGCAGCCGCCCCCGGTCGTACACGGCGCCCGCCACCACCACACGATCACTCATGCGCCGGAGCGTAACGCGCGCTCAACCTGGGGCGTCACATACGGCACCCCCGTCACCCGCTAACCGGCGGTCTGGCTGACGCGCTCCACCCAGTAGATCCGCTGCTGTCCGCGGCCGTCGAGGCTCTCGACAATCTTCTGCGCCTCGTCCTGGGTGGCATATCTGCCGACGCGATAGCGGTTGCCGTTGTCGTCCTCCCGTATGACGAGCCACGGGAGCAGGGCTCCGCCGTCGTTCATCGCGCTCCTCCCGCCGCCGACCTGCATCTCTCCGAAGATCCACAGGAAACCGCATTCCGCATATGCCGGAGCCTACGCCTGACCTTCACAGAGCGGATACGTGTTTGTACAAAGAGATACGCATCCGGCCAACAAAACGCCGAAAACCAGGGGCGGGGATCGACTGTGCGCGCCCCCTGGGCGTCCCGCGCGCCCGATCGGGCCCCGGGGCGCGCCCGATCGGCCCCGTACCACCGCGTGCGGGCATGCCAGAGCGGCGCACCTCCCCCAACGGGTCTGCCCGATCGGCCCCTACGCGCCGTCAACTCCCCGCGCGCGCCGTGCCGTCGGTCACTTGACCGAGAGGTGGTACGCGATGCGGTACCGGTCCGCGGGGACGACGACCTCCGCGGTCTCCACAGCCCTCCCCGACGCGTAGTACGTCCGCTCCAGGACCATCACGACATGGCCGGGCACTCCGCCGAGCGCCATCAGCTCCTCCGCCAGCCCGGGGCGCGCGCCGACCTCCTCCAGCACGTTGTCCACGACGATGTCGATGGCCGCCATCCGCTCGACCACCCCGCAGCCGCCGAGCGGCCCCTCCTCGGGCAGCATCACCGGCGTACGCCCCGTGACCGCCAGGGGCTCCCAGGAGGTGGAGAGCATCATCGGCTCGCCCGCTTCCCTGAAGACATAGTGCGTACGCATCACGCGGTCGCCCGGCTCGATCCCCAGCCGGGCGGCGATCTCCGGCCCGGCCGTGTCCTGCTCGCTGCGGGACTCCCAGGTGCCCCGCGCGCCCGTCGCCGACTGCTCCTGACGGAACGGACTGGAGCCGGACGGCGGCCGGTATCCGGACCGGGCGATCCGGCGGGGGACGGGGCGCTCGCGCACATACGTACCCGATCCGGAGCGGCCCTCCACCAGACCCTCGGCCATCAGCACCTTGCGCGCCTCCAGCGCGACCGTGTCCGAGACGCCGTACTCCTCGCGGATACGAGCCTGCGAGGGCAGCCGGGTATGCGGCGGCAGTGCGCCATTGGCGATCTTCTCGCGTAGATCGCTCGCAACGCGGAGATAGGCGGGCTGCTCACCGAAGGCCACGGGCCACTCCCATCAGGTTGACAGACAGCAACAGCGTGGCAACCGTCGGTTGATCACCGCAAGCATGGGCCAGAGTTTCACCCGAAGTGATTACTCGCGTTTAAGCAGGCACTTACCGCTGGTGCGCCCCCGGGCGACCCGATCCCGCACCGGGCGCACCACCGGGCACAGCCGCGCGCCACGGAGCGGGCGCGAGGCGCCCCGCGCCCCGCGTACTCCCCACGCGCCGTGCGCGCCGTGAAACTGCGATGCTGGCGGTCATGACCGCGATGTACGTCTGCCCGGTCGACGGGACCCGCTCACCCGTCGATTCGCTCGCCTGGTGCTGCCCCGTCTGCCGGGGCCCCTGGGACCTGGACTTCGAGACATCACCCGTACCCCTGAAGTCCCTTTCCCCCCGGGCCAATTCGCTCTGGCGGTACGAGGAGGCGCTACCGCTCTCCGCGCCGGTCACGACGCTCGGCGAGGGCCGTACCCCGCTCGTGCCGCTGACCGAGTCCGTCTCCGCCAAGCTCGACTTCCTGATGCCGACGCTCTCCTTCAAGGACCGCGGCGCCGTCATGCTCGCCGAACTGGCACGGCGGCTCGGCCCCGAGCGGGTGATCGCCGACAGCAGCGGCAACGCGGGCACGGCGATCGCGGCGTACTGCGCGCGGGCCGGGCTGCCCTGCACGGTGTACGTACCGGAGGCCACCTCGCCCAAGAAGACCGAGCAGATCCGGGCCCACGGCGCGCGCCTCGAACACGTCCCGGGCGACCGTGAGGCCACCGCGCGGGCCGCCCGCGCCGCCGCCGACGAGCCGGGCACGTTCTACGCGAGCCATGTCCACAACCCGTACTTCACGCACGGCACCAAGACCTATGTCTACGAGCTGTGGGAGGACCTCGGCGGACGCCTCCCGGAGACGATCGTCGTACCCGTCGGGAACGGCACCCTGCTCCTGGGCGCGGCGCTCGCGATCGCCGAACTGTCCGCGCACGGGCTCATCGGCGAGCGCCCCGCGCTGATCGCCGTCCAGGCCGAGGCGGTCTCACCGCTGGCGACCGCCTTCCACGCGGGCGCCGAGGAACTGGGCGCGCCGGCCGAGAGGGCGCCGACCCTGGCCGAGGGCATCGCCATCCCGAACCCGCCGCGCGCCCGGCAGATCCTGCGGGCGGTTCGGGCCTCCGGCGGCACCTTCCGTACCGTGACCGAGGATCAACTGCGCGCCGCCCAGCTCGATCTGGCGTCCCGGGGGCTCTTCGTGGAGTCGACGGCAGCCGCCTGCTGGGCGGCGGTACGCGACGAGGCCGGCCGGGCCGGTCCCTCCGTCGTCGTACCGCTGTGCGGCGCGGGCGCGAAGACCGGTCTCGCGCCCGCGGGCAGAGCGGCAGGAGCGGGCAGAGCGGCAGGAGCCGACTCGGCGGGCGGAGCCGGCTCGGCGGGCGGAGCCGGCTCGGCGGGCGGAGCCGGCTCGGCGGGCGGTCAGTCCGCCCAGTAGGTGTCATGCCTGAGGTAGAAGGCGGTCCGCTCCTCCTCCGTCATCCGGCCCACCGTGGAGACCTTCTCGAAGTACTCCTCCCGGGGCGCCCCGGGCGCGAACAGGATCAGGATCGACGCCGGTTCGTCCGCGTCGTTGCGGAATCCGTGCAGCCCGCCCGGCGGCACGTACAGGAAGTCGCCCTTCTCGGCATCGATCCAGCCCTCCCCGGTGTAGAGCCGTACCGTCCCGTCGAGTACGTAGAAGGACTCCGAGATCGTCTTGTGGAAGTGCGGGCCCGGCCCGCCGCCGTGCGGGGCCATGTCCATCCGGTACAGCCCGAACTCACCCCCGGTGGACTGCGAGGACGCCACGAAATGGGTCCGGCCGCCGGACGGTGACCGCACGTCGGCCGGGGTGTCGGCGGGCCGGTGGACCACATTGATCTCGCCCTGGTCGCCGGTGTAGCGGGGCTCCGGATACGACATGTCCTCTGCTCCCATCAGCCTGTACGGCGTTCAGCCGGTCACCACGCGCGCCGTGCGCACGGTGCGCACCCGCACCGTACCGACGTTCCCCCTGTCGTCGCGTGAGCCTCCCGGCGAGCGGCGGGCGAGGATGACCCAACTGACGGTGAGAGTGACGCGGACTGACGTCGCCTGGTCGGCACCCGGTCGAACACTGGGCGTTACCAGGGACAGACCTTCACCCACGACGGGAGCCGGTGCTTCGCTGGAGGCGTGACGGCATACGGATCGAGGCCACGTGGACACCGCTAGCGTGACCGCCCCCGCGGTCGCGGTCGTCGGGGTCGTCGGGACGCTCCTGTCCGCGCTGCTGACCCAGCGCGCGGCGGACCGCGGCCGGCAGCGCGAGCAGGAGCGGATCGAGCGGCTGCGGGAACGGCGCAGAGAGGCCGAGGAGCGGCGCTCGGGGTATGTGGCGCTCAACACCGCCGCCCGCCAGTATCTGGCCGCCCTCACGGACCAGTTGCACGCGCTGGGCCGCGATGAGGACCGGCGCCCCGCGCGGCAGCGGCTCATCGAGGCCCGCGATCTGCACCGGGACGTGTACGCGGAGGCCCAGCTGCGGATGCCGGAGACCGTCCTCGGCATCACGGCCGAGGTCAGCCACCGGCTCGGGACGGTGTACGGCAGGCTCAGACGGCTGGACGACGGTGTCCCGCGCCCCGACGACTCACCGGCCGCCGCGCAGGCCGACATCGACGCGCTGTGGGAACGGCTGCGGGAGATGCGACGGAAGATGCGGGCCGATCCGGGCGCGTCCGCGGTGGACTCCGGGCATTGACAGGAATCGGTCCCATGGCGCCTGAGTCCTCGCCATCATGACTGTCCCACAGGAAGGTTGAGATACCGGAGATGGACGGCGGATTCGGAGGAGGCACGTGAACGACGAGGAGAGCGGGGGCGTCCAGGGGCTGCGCGCCTGGGTGATGGACGCCACGGAGCGGGCCAGGCGGCTGATCCCGGCCTCGGGGGGAACGGTGGCCCCTTCCGGCGCGTACGACAGCTCGGTGGCCGAACTCACCCAACTCGCCAGCCTGTTGGACCACGACCCGCCCCTGCGCGGCGCTGTGACGGTATGGCTCGGGGCCGTACTCGCCACGCGATATGTCGCCGCAGACGGCGCGCCGGAAGACCGGGAACGTGCGCGACGGCTGCTGCGGGACGCGCGGGATCGGGGCACGGCGGTCGGGGCGGGGACCGATGAGGAGGCCAGGCGATGGGCCGCGCTGTTCCTGCTCATGCTGGTGATGCCCATCCGGGAGATGGGGGGCGCGTTCGGGCAGCCTCTCGATCAGTCCGCCGCCGTCGACTGGCTGGTACGGCACAAGGGGGAGGGGATGGCCGATGCCACCGCCGAGATGCGTGCGCTCTTGGCGGAGACGGCCGGGCTTCCGGTGCCGCCGGACCTCCTGAGGCCGTTCCGGATGTTGGACAGCATGCTTTCCGCGCTCTCGGGGAAGCGGCTCGGTCCGGGGGACCTGGAGCAGTTCGCGGACATGATGCCGCCGGACTTTCCGCACACGAACCAGCTGCGGATGATGGCCGCCATGATGTCGGGGATGCCGGGCTCCACCACGGGTACGGGTCGCTCCGACCCGCCACGGCGGGAGGAGCCGCGCCCTGAGCCACGCCCCGGGCGGGAGCCGGAGCCGATCGCGGACCCGATCCCGGCGTCCGGCGACGCCGAGATCGATACCGACGCCAACGCCGACGCGATCGCGTTGGAGGCCGTCTTCCCCATCATCTTCGGCCTCTGGGACGCCCTACGGAGCGGCGACCCGGAAACGTACAACCAGTACCTCGGGCGGCTGCGCACCGCGCACGGGAAACTGCCGCCGGGCCACGAGATGGCCGCCCTCCTTGAGGCCCAGATCGGTCTCCTGCTGCAAATGAGCGAGGGCGTCGGCGGCAATCTCCAGGATCAGTCGGCCGCCGACGCGTACAAGAAGACGGTGGCCGACAACTTCCACCAGGTCGCCGCCCGGTCCACGCATCCCATGGCCGCCGAATTCTCGTACATGGCCCGCGCGTTCCTCCTGCTGGACCAGGCGTCCAAGGCCAACAAGGCGAAGGACGCGGACGCGGTCGGCTCCGCCGTGGCTGAACTCGCCGCGCTCGAAGAAGCCGTCCCACGAGGCAGCGCGTCGCGCTTCCTGGTCCAGCTGGTCCACGCGGACGCGCTCACCGACCTCGGCAGGCTCACCAACGACAAGGACATGATGCTGCGGGGCGTCGCGTACCAGGAGAAGGCGTTGGCGGACAGTCCCGCGTTCGTCCAGGAGCAGCTCGCCTCGATCTCGACCGACATCGCCGCCACGCGGGCGGCCCTCAGCGGCGACCCGGATCTGATCCAGGTTCCGGTCCCCTCCGACCCTTCCCCGCACACCTCGGTGAACGACCTCTACAGCTCGGTGCTGTCCCTGTTCACGCGGTACGACCTCACGGACGACCCCGCGGATCTCGACGCCGCCATCGCCACGCTGGAGCGGATCCGCGAGCGCGTCCGGCAGGGACAGGCACCGCAGGGCGCCGCCTCCCTCGTATGGCAGCTGGCGGGGACGTACTGGATCCGCTGGTCCGTCAGCGGGGACGCGGGGGACCACACCGCCGCGACGGCCACCGCGATGGAGTCCCTGGTCACCCTCGCCGCCGACGTCGTGCTCCAACTCGGCCCCGAACACGGACTGCTGGCCGCGCGCTCCGGTGCCTCCCGAGGCGTGCAGACCGCCCTCTGGGCCGGCTCGCACAACCGGGTGGAGGAGGCCCTGGCCGCCCTGGAGCTGGGCCGCGCCCTGGTGTTGCAGACGGCGTCGACCTCTCGGGCCGTACCCGAACTCCTCCAGGCGCGTGGGCATCACGAGCTGGCCGAAGCGTGGCGGGCGTCCGGCGCGTCCGGCGCGTCCGCGGCGGCCGACGCGTCCGACGCCGAGACGCTGGGCGGGCTCCCCGGCGAGCTGCCGAGCACCCTGCGCCGCAAGGCGCTCGAAGCCCTCGGCTACCGAGAGCGGGGCAGCCTGTTCACCACGCCCACGCTGCAAGAACTTTCGGACGGGCTCGCCGAGAGCGGGGCCGACGCGCTCGTCTATCTGCTCCCCGGCGAAGGTCCGGCCCCGGGCATGGGGATCATCGTGGGCGCGGACATCGGGGTCGGCGTCGGCGGGCTCCCACTGCTGTCCGGGGCGGCGAGCGGCCCCCTGGAGCGCTACCTCGACGCGGCCGGCGCCCGCTCCGACAACGCGCACGACCCCGTCGCGGAACAGGCTTGGGAGCAGGCCCTGTCCGAGCTGTGCGACTGGGCGTACCAGGCCATCTCCCCCGTGTTCGAGGTCATCACGGAACACCTCGCGGCCGAGGGGAGCCGACGCGCCGACCCCTCGGGCCCGCCCAGGATCGTCCTGGTGCCCTGCGGCCGACTCGGCATCGTCCCCTGGCACGCCGCGCGCTTCCCGGCGGGGGCACCCCACGACTACGCCTGCCAGGCCATGGTCATCACCTACGCGGCGTCCGGCGGCCAGTTCCTGCGCACGGTGAAGCGCGCACGGCGTGACCCCGCCGCCGCCCCGGTCCTGGTGGCCGACCCCCGCATGGATCTGACGCACGCCGAGCGCGAGGTGACGGCGCTGCGGGAGACGTTCTATCCGCGGGCGCGTGTGTACGGAGAGTTCTTCGAGCCGTCCGTGGTGCCGGAGGCGGCGGGGACGCCCGACGAGCTTGTCGCGCTCCTCGCCGACGCGCCCTCGCTGCTCCATGTGGCCTCCCATGGATCGGCGGGGGTGCGTCCGACACTGTCGGCCCTGCATCTCGCGTTCCCCGGCCGCACCGACGAACTGCCGGCCGAGGAGGGCGGGCCCGGCGCGGAGCCGGATCTCGGCATGCTGACCGTGACCAGGCTGCTGGACCGGCCGATCGGCGAACAGGACGCTACGCACGGGCCGTTGGTGGTTCTGAGCGCCTGTCAGACAGATCTGAGCACCCGTGACCACGACGAGGCGCTGACCCTGACGACGGCGTTCGTCTCGGCCGGCGCGCGTGACGTGGTGGGGTCGCGGTGGACGACGCGCGACGGTGCGTCGGTGCTGCTGATGGCCGTGTTCCACCACTACGTGGCGGTCGAGGGGCGAAGTCCCGTCGACGCGCTCAGGGCGGCTCAGCTGTGGATGCTCGACCCCCACCGCACGAACCCGGGCTCGCTGAGCGGCGATCTGCTGCGCGAGCTGGGGCGCCCGGGGCTCGACCGCCTGTCCGTCTGGGCTCCCTTCATCCACCAGGGCCATCCGGGCCCGGCCGACCCGCGGGAGAGGACCGCATGAATTCCGAGGAACTGCTCGGCCTGATCGGCGAGCACCGGGACAGCATCCGCGAGAGCCTCGACGACGAGCAGCACGAGCTGCTGCTCGCCCGGGTGCGGGCCCTCGCGGACACGGCACAGGACAACAACAGAGCGGTCGGCAAGGCACTTCAGGGGGTGAGGCTCGCCCTGCTCGCGCTGCCGTACGACCATCCGGTGCAGCTGGCGCTGGACTCCGTCCGCCTCGTCGGGGGATCGGCCGGACCGCCGACCGTGCTGGTGGCGCGGGAGCTGCTGACGCGGCTCGCGGGCGCTCCCTCTCTCTCCGCGGAGACCGCGGCGATCGTCGCCGCCGTGCGGCGCAGGCTGCTCAGCACGCCCTCGCTCTCGGCGGAGGAGGCGCGCGCCCGGTTCGCCGGCGCGGCGCCGCCGCTCGAACTGATCAGGCTGGCGGATCCCGAACGCGGCGACCGTTACCCCGACTTCCAGTTCCCGGCCGACGACGGCACTCCGTACGGGGTCGTCCTCCAGGTCAACCGCATCCTCCTCGCCGAGACCGATCCCTGGGGCGCCGCCGACTGGTGGCTCAGCGGGAACACCTGGCTGGGCGGCCCGCCCGCCTCGCTCCTCGGCGCACTGCCCGACCAGCAGCTGGTCGGCGCCGCCGCGGCGCTGCTGGAGGGGGACGGATGACCGGCACCTTCTCCCCTTCCGAGTACGAGCTGCGGCCCCACCGCCGGCTGCTCCCGGCCGGCACGGAGCTGTGGCGGGTGCACTCCGCCAAGCGGTCCGCCGAGCAGTTCAACCCGGTCAGCGTGGACGCGCACTTCGGCGGCAATCGCTTCGACGGCACGCCGTACGACCCGTACCCCTATCTGTACGTGGCCGACAGCCCGACCACCGCGCTCGCCGAAACGCTGCTGCGCTCGATGGAGTTCGACAAGGAGTCCAGGACGCGGCTCATCCCCTATGCCGCGGTCAGGGCCAAGTCGCTGAGCGTGGTGCGGACCCGGTGCGACGTGAACCTCGTATCCCTGGTCACCGAGACCGATCTGGCCGCCGTGTGCCAGGACTCCTGGCTCCTTGAGGACGAGGGCGAGCGCTACGCGAAGACGCGGCGCTGGGCGAGCGAGATCCGGACCCAGGCCACTGACGCGATGGGACTGATCTGGCAGTCCCGGCGCAACCGGCCCCATCGGGCTCTGGTGCTCTTCGGCGACCGTTTCGAGAGCTGTGCGAACGAGCCGCTGGACGGGGTGCCGCTCGGCGGGATCCCGGATCTCGGCTCGCCCTCCGGTGTCACGGAGGCCAACCGGTTGCTCGCGCCGCTCCGGGCGGCCATCGTGCCGCCGTGGTCGGGCTGATACGCGCGGTGGCCGGGCCGGTGCCAGGACCGGCCCTGGCTCGGCCAGGATTCACCCCGCTCCCGACCAGTCCCCGACCGGACCGTCCGATTGACTGGAGTCATGGGTCCGGCAGCTCAGGGGAACCGCTGAACACCCCCTGAACACAAAGGAGTTGACCAACCAGCCCAGTGTGGCTGGGCACCCCTCCCGGGCTCTTCACCACGGAGCGGAGGCAGGGGACGGACATGACATCCATCAAGGGCGGCGCCGGGTGCGTACATTGCTCCGGGCCGCGCTGAGAGGGCGCGCCGCGAAGATGCCGCTCTCTCCCGGAGCTGACGAAATACGGTCGGGCCCGGCGGTGTGCTGCCCGGCCTGCCTCCACCCGGAACGGGGCGAACGACACTGCCCGGTATGCGGATTCCCGCTCGGCGGCGACCCGGTTCTGGGGGCCGCGACCGAGGAGGACCATCGGGCCGCGGCGGCCGAACTGGCGGCCGCCGCGCACACCTGGGACCTCGCCGCGGCCCGGCGCGCGCTGAGCGATCCGGCCCCGCGCGCCGAGATCGCCGAGATCGCCGGGCTGCTGCGCCCGGCCCCCGCCGGAATTCCGCACGTCAGTCCTGAGGGAACGCCGGGAACGCCCGGTCCCGTGGGAACGCCGGCCCCGTCGGGAACGCCCGACCCCGCGGTGGCCACCGAGCCGGCCGCCCTGACCGATCTGCTGCGCGGGCTCACCACCGGCGCGCCGGCCGAGCTGCTGTTCGTCCAGTTCGGCACCCAACGCGCGGCCGTGGTACGGGCGTTCGCCGACACCGCCGGTCTGCCGCACGCGCGCCCGCACGCCGAGACCTCCTGGACCGAACTGGTCCCCGGGCTCGGCCCCGGGGACGGCGCGCGCCGCTTCCAACTCGCCGGCGGCGTGGGCACCGTCGAGCCGGTGGACCGCCCGGCCTTCGACCGGGCCGTGCGCGACTGGCTGCACGCTGTCGTGCCCGGCGCGTGCGAGAGGACGGGCACCCGGACGAGCGTGGTGGTGCTGCTCCGCGGCGGCACCGGCTGGACTCTTCTCGACCGGGCCGCCGCCGTGTTGCGCGAGACCTGCGCGACGAGTGCCGAGAGCGCCCCGGACCCGACGCCAGGTCCGGGCACGGCGTCCACCGCCACGGCCCGGGTCCGCCGGCTGCTGCGCGGCGTGCCGCTGCGCGAACCGCACACCCTGCTGCTGGCGCGGGCCGGAACCGGCGCGGGTGACCACGTTCCGGTGGAGCTCCATCACCACATTCTGTTCGAGGCCGGTCTGCGGCTCGCGCCCGGTGAGACCCGGACGGCCTCGGTCACGGTGTACGGCGGCCCCCCGACGCCGCCCCGCGCGCCCGAGGCGGGAGTCCCGCCGGGCGGCTCCACCGCGCCCTCCGGGACCGTGCCCGTCGTACTGCCGCTGCTCGCCGGTCGCTACCGCCCGGAAGACCGCCACCCCGCACTCCTCGGCCTGCCCCGCACCGAACTGCCCGCACTCGGCTCGGCGCACCTCACCTTCGTCCTGCGCGGTCCGGGCGAGATCGAGGTGCGCGCGGACGCCGGAGACACCCTGGCCGAGGCACGGGCCGAACGGAGACAGAGCCTGCACGCCGTGGTCCACGGCGTACCGCGGTTCCTTCCCCGGCCCAGACCCCTGGAGCTCATCTGCGCGGTGGAGATGTCCGGCGCCGACCGGTCCGAGGTCGCCGAGCGCGTCGGTTTCACGAGCGACCTGATCCGCGCAGCGGAGCGCCACAGCGGCGCGGGCGGCGGGCTACGGGTCGCGGTGATCGGCTACTACCACCACGCGCCCCGCAACGAGCACCAGCGGGACCGCGACCTCATCACGTACGTACGGCCGGGCCCACCCGACCGGGCACAACGCCAACTGCGGGAGCTGTCCCCGGAGATACGGCCCCGCGACACCCTCACGTCCTCATTGGAGGACGCGCTCGGGACCGCGGCCAAACTGGCCGCCGGGCCGCGTGCCGAGCGCGCCGAGCGGGTCGACCGGGTGCTTCTGGTGGTCGGCAGCCGGCCACCGGCGCTGCCCGCGCAGGACGGTCTGGTGCCCGGCTGCCCGCGCGCCGTGGACTGGCGCGAGCAGCTGGGGACCCTGCGCCACCGGGGCGTACGCGTCGGTGTCCGGGCCGAGCCTTTCGCGGCGCCCGCCACTCCCGGGGTGCCCAGCGGGGACCGGCTGCGCCGCTACCTCGCCCGAACCTGGCAGGACCTGACGGGCACGGACCGTCTCCTCTTCCGGCCCGGCACCGACTCGGCGGAACGGGCGGCGCTCGCCTTCACCGCCGGACAGGAACGCGACAGCGACGGCTGTCCGCTGGCCTTCGCCGCACCGCCACTGCCCCCACGCCCATCCGATCTGCCGAGGAGCTGACCCACTCCATGACGACACCGACGCATCAACCCGACCCGGGCTCCGGGGACAACATGGACGGAGCACGCTCCTCGGACGAGGAGCGCTCCCCGAACGGGCACTCCGACGCGAGCCGCAGCTGGCAGCCGCTCGGCCGCGGCGGCGCGCCCGGCGCCGCCGTACCGCCTCACCTGCCGCCGCCACTGCCCTCGTACGACCCGCCGCGGCCCGCCGCCCCCGACAACCATTCCGTGGCCGACCAGGTCATCCCGCCGATCGGCGTACCGCAGCTCCGGGGCGCCTCTCCCGCCGGTGTCAGGATCGGTGTGTGGGGAGCCTCCGGTTCCGGGAAGACGACGTTCCTGGGCGCCGTGCCGATCGCCGCGATACAGCACCAGCGGCGCGGCCTGGCGAACTGGGTGGTCGCCGGCATGGACCCCTCCTCCACGGAGTTCCTGCACGAAAGCGTGGACCTGCTGGTGTCGGAGCAGCGGTTCCCGCAGGCGAGCCGCGCGCAGCGGGACATCAGATGGTCGTTCTCCGGCGAGCTGCGGGGAGGATGGGGCTTCGGTGCCCGCCCGGTCACCTTCGCGCTCGAAGTGCTCGACCTCCCCGGGGAGGCGTTCAACCCCAGGTCCAACCAGGTCGGCGAGGAACTGCACGACCGGGCCGTGACCCATCTGACGAACTGCGGCGGCCTTGTCTATCTGTTCGACCCGCTCCTGGACGCCAACCAGCAGACCACGAGCATCAATTACTTCTTCGGGATGGCCAGTCAGATCGCCGGCCGGGTGCGCGACGAGGGCCGGCTCCTCGCCAACGGCCGGCTGCCGCACCACGTCGCGGTGTGCATCACCAAATTCGACCACCCGGACGTCTTCGAACCGGCGCTGCGGGCCGGCTGGGTCACCCAGGAGCGGACGGGCGACATCCCGCGCGTCCCCGACCACCAGGCCCCGGGCTTCTTCGACTGGATGTGCGACAGCTTCCGCGGCGGCAGCGCCCGGCTGGTCCGTGACGCACTCCGCAACTTCTTCCACCCCGACCGGATGTCCTACCACGCCAGCTCCGCCATCGGCTTCCGGCTCAACCCCTACAACCAGTTCGACTACCGCAGTTACGTCAATGTGGAGCCGGACGGCGCACGCATCTGCGGTTCTCCGCCGATGCCGATCAACATCCTCGAACCGCTGATGACCCTTGAGAAAGGTCTGCGGGGCACCACCCCACGGCCGCCGAGCGGCGGCCGGTTCCGGTGGGGGCGGCGGAGGTGAGCGGGCCGCCGGCCGGCCGCCCGGTGCGCGCCGCCTGGTCCCTCCAGGGCAAGGCACCGGGCCAGGTGGCCTACGACGTACAGGCGGGCAACGTGGACCCCCGGATCGCCCAGAAGTACTTCTGGGACGCGTCCACGGAGACGCCACGCCCCGACCGCCCCCATGCCCCCGACGCGCTGCCCTGGGTGGCGTTCCTCGGCGGCACCGAGTCCGGCGGGCCCGTGACAGGCCTGGTGGAGACCATCTGGTCGGGCGGGCGGGACGCCACCGGCCGGATCAGCTACGCGGCCCGGCTGCTGCTCCTCGACTGGCAGCCGACCAGCGGCGCGGGGCTCACCTGGTCCTCGCTCTACAACGCCGCGCTGGACGCGGAGTGGCCGGCCATGGACGCGGACGCCCCGTATCCCCCGCATCCCCCGCACATCGTTCTCGACGCGGCACCCGCCGATGTCGCACAGCTGGCCCGGTACATCGACCAGAACATCCAGTTCGAGTGGGCCGCGCGGTCCGCCGCGCTGCTCCTTGAGGGACGACACGTGGTCATCACCCTCTCCCCCGAGCACGCCGGTCTGCACGCGGTCACCCGGGTAGCCGTGCTCGACGGGATCTGCGCTCTCCTGCCGTACGGCAGTCGCGCCTGGCTGTCGGCCGCGACCTGGGCCGGTCATGGCGCCGATCACGAGCTGCGGCTGACCTTCGCGCTGCGTCCCAGGGGAAATCAGTGCCATGCCGTGCTCGCCGGGCAGCCGCCGCAGGAGCCCGGCTCACGTGAGGGCCGTGCCTATCTGGCGGAGCTGCTGCGGCTGCGCCGGAAGATGGGCATCGAGACCTTGCTCACCCACCTGCTGTCCCATCGCGCGCCGCTGTCCCCGCTCGACGCCGAACAGGCGCTGCGGCACCTGCGGGACCTCGACCTCCGGTCGGTGGTGTTGGCGGACATCGACCGGGGTACAGGCCAGCCGGCCGATGTGGTCCGGTTGCTGAGCCTGTGCCCGTTGGACCACCTGCCCGAGGGGGAGGCCGCCATGGTGGCCCGTCATCTGGCGCTCGCCACTCTGCCCGGCGGACGCTCCGAGGCGGAGCGCGAGCAGGCCCGGAGCCTGCTTCTGGAGCACTGGTCCCCACGGGTCGGCCAGGCGCTCGCGGACGAACTCAACTCCTGGCCCGTCGAGAGACAGACCCTTCAGCGGGTGTGCGCCGTCCTCGATCTGGCGGTCGCGGCGGGGCCCCGGGACCGGCGGGCCCACGCCGTGGTCCTGGCCGGCTATCTCGACGGGGGCACGGCGGCCATGACGCCGGAGGGCCTGTCGTCGCGGAGTCAGAACCTGCACGCCCTGCGGCAGGGTCTGGACGAGGACACCGCGGCCGCCGTGCGCGACGTCTTGGTCCGCCGTCCCGAACTGACCCTGGCCTGGCTCGACTTCAACGCCGGGCGGAACACCCTGGACGACCGGATGGTGAGGGAACTGCTGCGCTGGCCGGAGCGGGTGAGCGAACCGCCGCTCTGGCCGAGCGGGGCGGACGAACCGCCGCGCACGCGGGACAGGGCGGACGAACCGCCGCTCGCGCGGGAGGGGGCGGGCAAGCGGACCGCCCCGGACTGGCTGCGCGGCGCCGCCCTGATCCACCGCGGACCGCCGGCTCCCGCGACCCTCCCGGGTCCTCCAGGTTTCACGGGTCCTCCGGGTTTCCCGGATCTCCCGGGTCCTCCGGCTCGCCCGACCCTCCCGGCTCGCCCGACCGTCCCGGTCGACCGGGACGCACTCGACGCGTTCGCCGGAATCTCCACGACGGCCTGGCGCACCGGTCTGAGCCTGGCCTGCCACGCCCGTAATCCGGACGCGCTCTCCTGGCTTCACCCGGAGCTGTACGAGGTCGCGACGGGACGCAGCGGCACCGACAGGGACCGGGGTTTCCTGCTCGACCAGATCGACATCCTCGTACCGAAGCGGCCCGGCCTCCCGGGAGCGCACGCCGCCTGGGCCGATCTGCTCCAGTTCCTTCTGCTCGGCCAGGGCATGCAACGGTCCCGCCTCATCGCGGACGACGACGAGGCGGCCGTCGAGTACGCCGCCGTCCTGAGGCGGGAGGTGCCCCAGCTGGGGCTGGGGAGCCGGGGACAGGCCGCGCTGGCCTCGGGGCTGGTCGGTGAACGGCTCGATCAGGTCCCGTACCGGGTCCTGTCGGAGCTGACGCACCCTCAAGTCCTGTCTGGCGGACCCACGGATGAGCCGACCCGACCCCGGGTTGAGCCGACCCCGTCCCAGGCTGGGCCGACCCGCCTTCCTGGGTCCTTGGCCCAGGGCGGTCCGGAGACCTGGGAGGGCCCGCTGCTCGACCGGATCGCCGAGTTGTTGGCCAACGCCGGGGACTGGATCACGCATGGCATGCCCGCGCGATGGGAGCAGCGTCTGAGGGACCGACCCGGCCTCCAGTGGCTGGCCCACACCGCCGAGATCCGTCGGCTCGCGGCCACCCGCAGCGCCGCTCCCGAGACGCTGGGCGACGCCATCGTGCGGGCGAGCCCCAACTCCCGCTACGTCAGGAACGCCCAGCAGACCGTCGAGTATCCCTCGGCCGTACTTGATGCGATCAGACCCTGGCTCCACGATCACATGGGACGCCCCGACGCGGTCCATCGACTGGCCGGGTACCTCAACCGGACCTCCCCGCAGCGTTTCCTCGGCGATCTGCTCTATTACTCCATCGCTCAGCCCCGGTTCGGCGAACTGGTCAGGCAGCGGGTACTGGAAGGTCACGAGGAGATGAGGGACGGCGTCGAGTACGCGATCAAACTCCTGCGCCAGAGGCCCTCCCGCCGACAGCCGACGGCGCCCGTGCCGACACCCGGACGGCCCGTACCTCACGGACCCGGCGGCCCTGGCGGATCCGGCGGACCCGGCACCCCTGGTGGACACGGCGGCCTCGGCGGACCCGGCGGCCTCGGCGGACAGGGGTTCTTGCCGGGGACACCGGGATCCTCCGGTGGCGGGCCGTACGGCGAACCGCCCCGCCCGGCACCCGGCGACTACGCCGAGCCCGGCCGGAGCACAAAATCCCTGCTGCGCTGGCTGGGGCTCCGAGGGGGTGACCGCGCGTGAACTCGCCGTACGCCCGTACCCACGCGGACAGCCACCCGCAGGCCCAGGCACCCGCCCACACCCTCGCCCTGGACATCGGCGTCCGCTACGCGCGGCTCGCCGTCGCACGGCCCGGCGCCGGGCCGCCGTGTCCGGTGTCGCTGCCCGGTGACCTGCCGGGCGAGGGACTGCCGCTCTCCGCCGCCGTGCGCGGTCGGCCGATCGACGCGTTGCGCGAGGCGTACGGCGCCTACCTCGCCCGGTACGGTCCGCCCGCCGGGGCCGTGGTGGTCCTGCCGCGCCGCAGCGCCCGCGAGTTGGCCGGACTCGCGACGGCCGCCCTCACCGCGGATGGCTGCCCACGGGCCCGCGCGATCGGCACCGCGCACGCGCTGCTCGCCCTCGTCCGGCACACCGCGGGCGGGACGGCCGACGCCGGAGAGTATCTGGTGTGCGATGTCGGGGCGCGCGCCGTCGACGCCGCGCGCTGCACACTGGCCGGGTCCTCGGTACTCCTTCACGCCACCGCGGAGGCGACGGGACCGAGTGGTCTGCTGGGAACGGCACTTGACGCGAGCCTCCTCGCCGCCGCCGGTCTGTCCGACGACGAGGAGGGGCATCGCGCTCTTGCCGCGGCCCGCCGGGACGACCCCGGCGGGCGCCGCTTGGGGCTCTCCGTGGCCCAGGCGATGAGTCGCCCCGACCCCTTCGACGACACCGTGGTCTACCGCCTGGCCGACCGGGACATCACCGCGGGGACCGTACGGACGTCGCTGCCCCCGCTGGTCGACGCGGTACGCCGGGCTCTGTCCGAGATCGCCGCGCCGCCCGGCGGCACCCGGCCGCCCCCACTGCTGCTCGCGGGAGGTCTGGCCCGACTCCAGCCGCTCATAAAGCAGTTGGGGGAGAGTCATCGGCTGCTTCCGCTGCCCCCTGAGGTGGATCCCGGGTACGCGGCGGCGGCCGGTGGCGCGCTGGTGGCCGCCGGGCTCGCCGACCCGGGTGACCGCTATCCGTACGCCGTTCGTATCAGCACCCACAGCCGCACGGCCGGACGACTGCGCACCGAGGAGCTTCAACTGTCCGCCCCCGGGGCCCTGGAGCCGGGCGGTGACACCGTGTTCGCCGTACGGGCGGGCCGGCCGGCCGAGGTGCTTCCCGACGCGGCGGCCAGGCGCCCGCTGCGGGTCGAGGCCGTCGGCCCCGACGGCCGCCCGGTGCCGCTGCCGGACATCACGCTGCCCACCGGCGTGCCGGACGGGCTCTGCCGGGTGGGCGTCCGGGTCGGCGCGGACGGGACGGCCGCCCTTGTGCTGCGCCCGGTCGCGGCCGGCCCGATCGCGGATGACCTGGTCGCGGCCGGCCCGATCGCGGATGACCTGGTCGCGGCCGGCCCGATCGCGGATGACCGGGTGGCGGATGGCCCGGACACCGAGACCCGCGTACCGCTCGGCCCCCTGCCCGTCCCACCCGAAACCTGAGCCGTTCCACCGCCCCTGACCAGACCGCCCCTGACAGGTGCCGCGTCCGAGGAGCCCACACGTGATGAACAAGCCACCGCCGCCGCAACCGAGATCGGGACGCACACGCGTCCACGCCGTCCACCGCACCATCGCCTCGCTCGCCGCCCTGGTGCTCACGGCCTTGGCCACCACGGCGGCCGGGTCGCCGGCGACCGGGATTCCCGCAGCTGGGAGTCCTGCGGCCGGGACTCCCGCGGCAGGGACTCCCGCGACCGGGACCTCCGCGACCGAGACTCCCGCGACCGGATCGGAGCCCGGCCGCACCGAGATATACGCCGAACTCGGCCTGGACGAACTCCCCGCCGATTACGTCATCCTGGTGGATGTCTCCGGCTCGATGCTGAGCAAGGGGCGGTACGCGTCGGTCCGGTCGGCGCTGCTGTCGTTCCTGAAGAGCCTGTCACCTCGCGACTACGTCGCTCTGTTCACCTTCGGGAGCAAGACCGAGACGGTCTATCTGGGCCGCCCGTCCGACCCGGCGGGCATCATCGACAAGCTGCCCGCCCGCGCCGGTCCCTCCGGCGTGCGCACCGACATCGGCGCCGCCCTGGACCGTGGCCTGGCCGAGCTGGAGCGGCCGGGCGCCGCCGAGGTCGGCTCCGTGGTGATGTTCACCGACGGCAAGCACGAGCCCGCGAAGGGCTCCCGGTACCCCAAGGCCGACGGGCCGGCCTGGGACGCGCTGCGTGACCGGGGCGCCGAACTGGCCGGGCGACGCGAACTGGCCGCCTACTCACTGCCGTTGGCGACCGACGAGTCCGGCACCGCGCAGTTGGCCCGCGTCGTTCCGAAGACCACCGAGCTGCGGCCGGAGTCCGTGCAGGACCTCTCCGAATATCTCGGCCGGGCCGCCGAGCGGTCCCGGGCGCGCAAGGCCGCGCGGCTGGTCGCGCCGGACGCGGGCAAGGGCGTCACCGCCACGTGGTCGCCCGCCGGGACGCTCGGCCTGGGCAGCGGCGGGGCGGCGGTCACACTGACGCTGACCGCCACGACCGCGCGGGTGCCGCTGACCGTGACCGGACTCAAAGCGACCCTGAAGGGGCAGCCGCTCACCGTCACCGGCCTGCCGGACCGGGTGTCCCTGAAGCCGGGCGCGGCACGGCGGTTCGACGTCCAGGTGCGGGGCGAGCCCGACGCGGGCGCACTGCCGATCCGGCGGACCTGGGAGTCCGAGGTCGGTCTCACCGTGCACGGCGAGGTCACGACGCCCTGGGCGGCCACGCTCGACGACGTGACGTTCAAGGTGCCGACGGCGGTGGACGGACCGGACAAGGGTCCCCGGCTGCGGGCCGAGGTCGGCTCGCCGCTGGCCCTGCCGCTGCTGATCGGTGTCCCGGTGGCGGCCCTCCTCGCGGCCCTGCTGCTCTGGGTGCGCCGTAACCGGGCGGTCCTGAGCGGTGTGCTGGTGCTGTCCCCGGCCTCGGTGTCGGCTCCGGCCTCGATGTCGGCCTCGGCGCCCGGCGGCGGCCCGCAGGACCATGTCGTCCTGCGCGGGCGGCGGTTGGCTCTCGCGCCGCGCCGGATCGGAGGCAGCGGCAGCGTGCACGGCCGCCGGTTCCGGACGGACGACGGCCGTCGCGGGATCGCCCTGCACCTCCGCTACAGCCCGGACGGCACGCCGGCCCGGAGCGCGAACGCCGTCTGCCGGCCGGGCGACGAAGTGGTGATCAACGGCATCGCCTTCACCTACCGGCCGGACCCCGGCGGGCAGCCCGGGGCGTCGGTCGCACCGGAAGCCGGTACCGGTGCGGAAGCTGGTACCGGTGCCGCTGCGGATGCCGGTGCCCGTGCCGCTGCGAATGCCGGTGCTGATGCCGGTGCGGGTGCCCGTGTGCCGACCGGCCCCGCGCCGATCCCGCGCCCCGGATCACTTCCGCCGCGTGGGGACGGGCCCTGGCGCGGCGCCCCGCCGCCACCCGCACAACCACCGCTACCTTCCGCGCGACCACCGCTACCGCCCGCGCGGCCCGCGCAGCCCGTGCGGCCGCCCGCGCAGCCGCCCGTGATACGCGACCGGCCCGCGGCCTCCGAATCGGACCTGCCATGACCGGCCACGACCTCAATGTCGCCGCCACGCGGGTCGGCACCCACGCCCTGGGCCCCGGGCGACGGTCGGTGGTATGGGTGCAGGGCTGCCCGTTCCGTTGCGTGGGCTGTCTGGCACCGGAGTGGATCCCGGACCGCCCGGCCCGGCGCCTGGCCCCCTCGCGACTGGCCGACGAACTGCTCGCCGACCCCGCCGTGACAGGTCTGACGCTCTCCGGCGGCGAGCCGATGGCCCAGGCCGCCGGGCTCGCCGCGCTGGTCCGCGCGGCCCGCGCACGGCGGGACCTCTCGGTGATCTGCTTCACGGGCTACCGCCTGGAACGGCTGCGAGCCCGACCGCCGGCTCCCGGGGTCACCGAACTCGTCGGCCTCGTCGATGTGTTGATCGACGGTCAGTACGTCGCCCGCCTGGACGACGGCAAGGGGCTGCGAGGCAGCGGCAACCAGCGCGTCCACCACCTCACGCCCCGGCTCGCCGGAAGGGGATACGACTTCACCGGCGGGCCGCGTACCGCCGAGATCACGGTGGACGGGCCCACCGCCCTGCTGGTCGGGGTGCCGCCTCCGGGGTTGCTCGCGGCCTTCGACTCCGCCGTGGAGCACATCCGTTCACGGCCGACATCCCACCCACGCGAAACCGGCCGACGGACAACCGGCCAACTCGACACCGGCCAACGCGGCACCGGCCAACGCGACACCGGCCAACGCGGCATCGACCCACGCGGCACCGACCAACCAGCGGACAACCGACCAGGTGAGGACAACTGACCATGAGCGGCAAGAAGCACATCCTGGTGGACGAGACGGAGTGGTACCAGGCCCAGCGTGCGGCCCAGAACCTCAGGCAGGTCCGGCGCGACGTTCCCCGGCTCCTCAACGAGGTCAGGCGGCGGACCGAGGCCGATCAGGCCCGTACCCGCGCCGAGTTGGAGGAGCACGCCCGCCGGACGGAGCAGGCGCTCTCCGGCCTCTCGGCGCACACCCGGCGACTGGAGCAGGACACCGGCCGCAGGCTGCGTGAGCAGTCCGAGCGCCTGCACAAGGATCTGCGGCACACCGCGGACCGGCTCGAACGCGACACCCGTACCGCGCTCGACGAACAGCGCGCGGCCCTGGAGCGTGAGCTGGCCGCCGAACGCGACCAGCGGCACCGCGACATCGCCGCCCTCACCGGACACGTCGACGAGCTCACGGGACGCGTCGACGAGCTCGCCGGGAACCGCGAGCGCGCCGCGACCGCCACACGGGGCTGGCTCGCCGACGGCGTCACGATGTCCGAATTCATCGCCACCACCCTGCCGCACGAACGACACGCCCCCGGCAGGCTCGACCGGCTCCGCCTGGACCTCGACACCGCGCGGCAGAACAGCGACATCGGCCACTACGAGGCCGCGCTCTCCCTCGCGCAGCGCGCCTACCTCGACCTCAGCGAACTACGCCTCGACATCGAGCACCGGGAACTGGAACGCCGGCTCGCCGCGACCGCGGCCACCGACGCCCTCGTCCTGGTCGAGACGCTGCTCACCGAGAACGAGGTCAGGCCGGTCATGGGCCCCGACGGGCAGCCGCTGCCCGGTGTCGAACTCGACGTGGACCACTGGTCGGAGGGCGAGCTCAAGGAGTTGCGCGAGCAACTGGCCGAGCGGCTGACCCGGGCCAGGGACGACGCCACGACCGCCGCCCAGCAGCGCGAACTGACCGCTGAGGCAGCGGACTTGGAGCACCGACTCGGCGAAATCGTCGACCGGGCGGGTATGCGGCAGCTCGCCTCCCAGCTCCGTGTGAACCTCGCCGACTCGGTGGCCGAGACGCTGTCCCGTATCGGCGCCTATGAGCTGGCGGACGGCGAGTACCAGGACGAGGACGAGCGCCGCTCGTACCACGCGGTCCTCCAGCACGCGAACGGCAACAAGATCGTGGTGCAGGTCCTGCCCGCGCCGGACGGTGAGGCCGGACAGGTGCTGCGGGTCCTCTCGTACGACTACGACACGGTCGCGGAACGCGAGATCAGGGACCGGGCCGAGGCGGTGCGGCGCGCGCTCCAGGAGGACGGGCACCCGACCGGTCCCCTGGAGACGGAGCTCGGTGTCCCGGAGCCGGAGGCCACCGACCTGAACCGGATCCGGCGGAACCGCGCCCAGCCGGGCAAGCACACCGCGCCCGGCGGCTCCTCATGACCGGCCGGCTCGGCTCCCGCTTCGCCGACCTGCGGCTGAGTATCGGGGAACCGTTCACCGTGCTGTACGGGCCCGGCGTGGACGACACCTTCGTCGGTGCCGACTACCAGGAACGAAATCTGGACGCCGCGCTGTGGCATCTGCTGCGCGCCGAATCCTGCGCGTATGTGGCGTTCAGCTCCCAGCGCCGACCGCTGTACTTCCTGGACCCGGACTCCGAGGCGCGGTCCCGGCCCGGTGGCCGCGACCGGACCGACGCGTCGGCGCGGCCACCGGCGGGACAGGAGGGGTCGGCGGGACAGGAGGGGTCGGCGGGACAGAAGGGGTCGGCGGGACAGAAGGGGTCGGCGGGACAGAAGGGGTCGGCGGGATCGGCGGGATCGGAGAAATCAGCGGGATCGACGGGAACCGAGGGGCCGGGCCTGATGCGCCATCCCCGCCTGCGCGGTCCGCTCGGCCGGCTGGTGGTCCGCCCGCCCGCCGGTGCGCGGAACGCCACGACCGCCGGTGGGCGCCCCACCGCGCCCGCCGAGCCCGGGCCGCCGCGTACCCTCTCCGACCCCTTCACCGTCATGACCCTGTCCGGATATCTGGCGGACCCCCCGCGCCGCACGGCCGTGGTGTTCACGGACGCGGAGAGCAGCCTGCGGCACACCGACGCCACGCGCCCCCTGGACACCTTCTTCGGCGACTGGGCACGGCACGGCGACTACGACCACCCCATCGTCCTGGTCTTCGCGCGCGAGACCTTCGACGCCTGTGTGGAGTACGTCGAATCGCTGCACGGCTACCCCGGACTGGCCGCCCGGCTGCGCCGGCAGGGCGCGCCGTCCGCCCGTATCGGCTACCCGGACGAGGCCGAACTGCACTGCCTCGTACAGCGGTTGCGGCTGCGCCACGGGCTCCGTATCGGCAACTGGCGCGAACTGGACACCGTGGTACGGGCGATGGCGGCCCAACCGCTCACCGTGAAGAACTGGCGCAGCAATCTGCTGTCCCTCGGCGACACCCCGCTCAGCGGCAAGGAGCTGGCCGAGCGTGGCTGGCTCCCCCGCTCGGCCGGACAGCGCTCGGGGGCGCTCGCGGACCGGGACACGCGGTCGGCCGAAGAGCAGCTGAACGACCTGCCGGGCCTGGAACCCGTGAAGAAGCACCTCAGAGAGCTGCGCAGGCGGGTGGTCAACGAACAGCTGCTGCGCGCGGAGGGGCGCGGCGTGGACGCGGAAAGGGGCTCCCCCCACCTGCTGTTCGCCGGTCCGCCCGGTACCGGGAAGACCACGGTGGCCCGGCTCGTCGGCGAGATGTACCGGGAGATGGGTGTGCTGAGCCACGGCCGTGTGGTGGAGGCACGGCTCGACGACATGATCGCCGGCTATGTCGGACAGACCCCCGGCAAGGCCAACGCCGTGATGGACGAGGCCATGAACGGGGTGCTGTTCCTCGACGAGGTGCGCGGCCTGAGCAGCGACAACGGCAGCTTCGACCGGGACCTCGTGCAGCCTCTGCTCACCCGGCTGGAGAACGACCGGGACCGGTTCGTGGTGATCGCGGCCGGATACCCGGACAAGATCGATGAGTTCCTCGCCTCCGACCACGGCTTCCCCCGCCGGTTCGGCCATCGCATCGACTTCCCCGACTACCCGCCGGACGTCCTGCACACCATCCTGCTGCGGTACTTGGCGACAAGCGGCCTGGAATGGGACGAGACGGTGGCCGATCAACTCCTTCAGGTCGTCACCGAGCTGTACGCCACGCGCCGCCCCGACTTCGGCAACGCGGGCACCATGCGTGAGCTCAGCGGCAAGATCTTCACCTGCTGGGCCAACCGGGTCGGAGAGGACATCAAGCAGCCGCTCACCATCGAGGACCTGCCGGAGGAGTACCGCGGTCTGCTGCCCCCGCCCGTGCCCGCGCACGGCGACGGCGCCCTGCTGGCCGAGCTGGACAACATGGTCGGCCTCGCCTCGGTGCGCGAGGCGATCACCGGCCTGGCCGACCGTATCCGGCTGCGCCAGGCTCGGGGCAGAGCCGTGCCCGCGCCCCCGCACACGCTGTTCATGGGGCCGCCCGGCACCGGCAAAACGTCCGTGGCACGCGCCGTCGGCACGATGCTCCGCGGCCTCGGACTGCTGCGCCGGGGCCATGTCGTCGAGGTCACCCGCGCCGACCTGGTCGGCGAGTACGTCGGTCACACCGCGCCCCGGGTCCGCGCGGCCGTGCATGAGGCCCTTGACGGGGTCCTCTTCATCGACGAGGCGTACAGCCTCACCGCAGGCTCCGCCATCCATGGCGCCGACTTCGGCAAGGAGGCCATCGACACTCTCGTCCGGGAGATGGAGCACTGGAACGACCGGCTCGTGGTGATCGCCGCGGGATATTCGCGCGAAATGGACGAGTTCCTCCGCAGCAACAGCGGCCTGCCCTCCCGCTTCCAGCTGCGCGTGGAGTTCCCGTCGTACAGCACCGAGGAGCTTGTCGAGGTGCTGCGCAGGGCCGCCGAAACCGAGGGCTACACCCTCACACCGGAGGTCGCCGAGCGGGGCGGGCGATGGCTCGACGCCCGGCGCCGTACCGATCCCACCGGCTTCGGCAACGCCCGCGAGGTACGTGGTCTGCTCGCCGCCATGGAGGCCCGCCTCTCCCGCCGCCTCGGAAGCGGCCGGGCGGGGACGGTGCCGACCGCCACCGACTACTCCACGTTCACCGTGGACGACGTCCCCGCCCCTGGAGACTGATCGAGCCCGGCAGGGCGACCTGCCGGGCCCCGCCTCCCTGATCCCTCCGGATACCGGCCCCGCTCGCTGTACGGGCGCGTCCCTCACCCGGCGCGTCCCTCATCCAGCGCATTCCTCATCCAGCGCCGCCCGCAGCACCCGATCGATCTCGGCCAGGTGGCGTTCCACATCGGCGGCGTCCGCGCGCGCCCGCTCCAGCGCCGTACCGTCCCCGACGAGCCGTTCCGCGCGACCGTCCCCGGCCGCGTCACCGTCGACGCGGTGCCGGGCGGACAGCGCCTCCGCCAACTCCCGGTCCGCCCGCGCATAGCGCCTCAGCTCCGGAATCCGCTCCCCGAGCTCGGCGCGGACCGCGTCGAGGCGCCCGCGCAGCGCATCCAGCTCGGAGGTGGTCCGGGCCAGCTCCCGTTCCTCGGCGGCAAGCCGCTCACCGCTCTCCTCGGCCCGGTGCAGCGCCTCGCGGACGCGCGGCCCGAGCGCGTCCAGCTGGTCCTCGCTGAGCCGCACCAATGTGCCGCAGTCCGCGGCCAGAGTCCGCTCGGCGGAGTCGTCCCGGCCGCGCAGGGCCTTCAGGCGTTCGTCCACCACCCGTTGCTGACCGCTCAGCGCGTCCAGCGCGTCCACCAGGCGTTCGAGCCGACGCAGCTCCGCGATCCGCTCCCGCAACTCGGCGTGGTCCGCGAGGCGTTGACGCAGCTCTTCCTCGGCGGCGGCAAGCCGCTCCAGGGTCGCCCGATCGTCGCGCAACCGCTCGTGGAGCGAGGTGAGTTCCGCCAGCCGCTTGTCCAGCTGCTCGGTCAGCCGCTGACCGGGCCGGGCGGCCGCCACCAGGCGCGGCGCCTCTGCGGCCAGTGCCGGCAGCTCCTCCAGCGCGTCGAACAGGCCGAACAGCCCCTCAAGCGCGGCGACGCCATCGCCGTCGCGCGCCTCCGCGAGCGCCGCCGCGGCCCACCGGAGCGAGGCCCCCAGTGCCGAAAGGGCCGCTGGGGCCCCGGCACCGTCCGTGAGCGCACCGCGCAGTTCCTGACGAGCCCGCCCACCCGGGGACATGTCGTCCGCGACCGTCATCCGCACCCCCGATGATTCCCTGTTCACACCGCCGTCCGAGGCAGCGTAGCGCCGAAGTCCCCGCCGGTATCGGCACTCGCAGGGCCTGGCTCTTCATGTCCTGTCGATGGCGCGAACACCTCCCTCTTCAGGTCCGAATACGCGTGCGGGGCGGGCCTGTTCGGACCTGAACCACGGATCGTGCGACCGGGCCGTCGCCGGATGTGTGGACGAGGGCGGAGGGGGAACCGTGACTGAGGCGGCGCGGTACAAGGTGCCGGAGGGCTCCGAACCGATCGTGAAGGTCGCCGACGATGCCCACCCCGCCCCGGAAGGAGCCCCCGTACCCGTGCCCCACCCCACACCGGAAAGCACCCCCACACCGGCCGCCGGCACCCCGCATCCCGTGGAACCCGTGCTGACCGCACGGGTGTTGGCCCTGCTCGGCGATGTCGCCGCCGCCGAGCAGCAGCCACGCGAGGCCCGCCACTGGTACCGCCGCGCCCTGGACACCCCGGACGACGACCAGGCCCACGACCACGCCCGCACGGCCCTCGAAACCCACCCGGCCGCGCCCTGAGGCGTGTCCCGCGGTGCGCGGGTCATACGGCAGCGTGTCGGGGATGGCCGGGGCCAGTCCCTGACGAGGATCCCGGTCAGCGGTGTCACACCCACGACGCCCCCACGTCGCCGCCCCCGCTCCCCCACCTCGCATTCCACCCCCACGCCCCGCCCCCGCCACTTGTGCCCGGGCACGGTCACGACGCGGGGGCCGGCCCCGGACGGGACCGACCCCATGTGACCCGTAAGTTTGCCGGATCAGCGAAGTGGCGGTAGGTCACCCGCTACACATTGAAGCGGAACTCGACCACGTCGCCGTCCTGCATCACGTACTCCTTGCCCTCCATACGGGCCTTGCCCGCCGCGCGGGCTTCCGCCACCGAGCCCGTTTCGACCAGGTCGGCGAAGGAGATGACCTCGGCCTTGATGAAGCCCTTCTGGAAGTCGGTATGGATCACACCGGCCGCCTCGGGGGCCGTCGCGCCCTTCTTGATCGTCCAGGCGCGGGATTCCTTGGGGCCCGCCGTCAGGTAGGTCTGGAGGCCCAGGGTGCGGAAGCCGACGTGGGCGAGGGTGGCGAGGCCCGGTTCTTCCTGGCCCACCGACTGGAGGAGTTCCAGGGCCTCGTCGTCGGCCAGTTCGGCGAGGTCGGACTCCAGCTTGGCGTTGAGGAAGATCGCCTCGGCGGGGGCGACCAGGGCGCGCTGTTCGTCCTTGAAGGTGTCGTCCGTCAGTGCGTCCTCGTCGACGTTGAAGACGTAGAGGAAGGGCTTCGTGGTGAGCAGGTGCAGCTCGCGCAGGGGTTCGGCCTTCTCGGTGCCCTGGAGGATGCCGGCCGAGAAGAGGGTCTCGCCGGTCTCCAGGATGGCCTGGGCCTCCTCGATGGCCTTGACCTGGGCCACGACATCCTTCTTGATGCGCGACTCGCGCTGGAGGCGGGGGAGGACCTTCTCAATCGTCTGGAGGTCGGCGAGGATCAGCTCGGTGTTGATCGTCTCGATGTCGTCCTTGGGCGAGACCTTGCCGTCGACATGGACGACGTTCTCGTCCTTGAAGGCCCGGATGACCTGGCAGATCGCGTCCGATTCACGGATGTTCGCCAGGAACTTGTTGCCCAGGCCCTCACCCTCGGAGGCGCCGCGCACGATGCCGGCGATGTCGACGAAGTCGACCGTGGCCGGGAGGATCTTCTGCGAGCCGAAGATCTCCGCGAGCCTGTCCAGACGCGGGTCCGGCACGCCGACCACGCCGACGTTCGGCTCAATGGTGGCGAACGGGTAGTTGGCCGCCAGCACGTCGTTCTTGGTCAGGGCGTTGAACAGGGTCGACTTGCCGACATTCGGCAGACCGACGATTCCGATCGTGAGCGACACGTTGGCGACTTCCTGAAGTGAGGACTGGCTGATGGCCGTGGCCGGCCCAGGGCGGGCCGATCTCCCAGTTTACGGGCGGGCCGAAGCCGCCACCGACGGGCGCCGGGCGGCTCGGTCCCGCCGCCCGGCGTCGAACTCAACGCCAAGCTCGCCCAAAGGGCGTGTCCAACGCCTGCTTCCTCGTCCCGGGCCACCTACGTTGGTCCGGTGGAGCAGCACAGGACACGTCAACCTCAGCAGCGTCGACAGCGCCCCCCGAGCCCCCGCACAGGGACGGGCGCCAGGACCCCCGGCGGCTACCGCGTCCCGGTGGCGCCCCGGCCCCGGGTGTCGCCGTTGGCGCAGCGGCTGCGCAGACTGCCCAATCCCCGGTTCACCGGGCTCGGCGCCGGCCTGTTCGCCACCGCGACGATGCTGGGCATCGGCTTTCTGGACCGGCTGCTCCTGGACGGGGCGCCGCTGGTCTACGGAGTGCTGTTCCTGCCGGTCAGCGCGGTGACCGCGCTCTGGGTACGTACCGCCGACCTGGTCACGGCGCCGATCAGCGCGCCGATCGCCTTCGCCGTCGGCGCGTATCCGATCGCCGGCGGCACCGGCGGCTTCGGCGGGCAGACGATGGCGCTCGTCACCACCCTGGCCGTGCACGCGGGCTGGCTGTACGGCGGCACGCTCATCGCCGGGCTCATCGCGTCCGTACGGAAAGTACGGCAGATGGCCCGGCGCCAGAACGCCCGAGAGGCGGCGGTCCGAGCCGGGGCGATCCGGGCCGGGGCCACGGCGTACCGGGCAGCGGGCCCCCGCCCCGGCCCCCGGCCCGGCCCCGGCGCCCGGAGCAGGGCTCCCGGCCCCACCGTGCCCAGGGCCGTACGGCGCGGGTAGGCCCTGTCGCCGTACGTTCGGATCAGGCCCCTCCTGTCACCTGCCGGCCGCCGTCATCGCCGCTCCCACGATCCCCGCGTTGTTCTGAAGCTCCGCCGGCAGTATCTCGGCCCTGATCCCCTCGATGAGGGGGACGAACTTGTCGGCCTTACGGCTCACCCCGCCGCCGATGATGAAGAGATCGGGTGAGAACAGCATCTCCAGATGGGCCAGGTACTTCTGGACCCGGTGCGCCCAGTGATGCCAGCTCAGGTCCCCGTCCTCCTTGACCTTCGTCGACGCCCGCTTCTCCGCCTCGTGGCCGTCCAGCTCCAGATGTCCCAGCTCGGTGTTGGGCACCAGCTTGCCGTCCATGAAGAGCGCGCTGCCGATACCCGTGCCGAAGGTCAGCAGGAACACCACGCCCTTGCGGCCTCTGCCCGCGCCGAAGGCCATCTCGGCCACCCCCGCCGCGTCGGCGTCGTTGAGGAGGGTGGTCCGCAGGCCCAGCCGGTCGCCGAGCAGCCTGCCCGCGTCCTTGTCGATCCAGGACTTGTCGACATTGGCCGCGGTACGGATCACCGAGCCCGTGACCACCCCCGGGAACGTGATGCCGACCGGGCCCGACCAGCCGAAGTGCCGTACGACCTCCACCACGCCGTCGGCGACGCTCTCGGGCGTCGCCGGGTGCGGGGTCAGCACCTTGTACCGCGGCTCGACCAGATCACCGCGCTCCAGGTCCACGGGGGCACCCTTGATGCCCGAGCCACCGATGTCCACTCCGAAGACGTTCATGGACACAACGTTACGGCCAGATGCTGACAGCGACTTCCCGGACGGTCGCTTTGGTCCTGCCCGTGATCGAGCACCCGTCCGGGCCGAACTTCTCGGAGGGAGCCGCCGCTACCTCTCCGAGAGTGCCGCCGCCACCTCTCCGAGCGGCCCGCCGCTACTTCTCCGAGAGGGCCGCCGCCTCGGCGCGCAGGTCTCGGCGCAGTTCCTTGGGCAGCGAGAAGGTGATCGACTCCTCCGCCGCCTTGACGATCTCGACGTCCTCGAAGCCGCGCTGCGACAGCCACTCCAGCACGCCTTCGACCAGGATCTCCGGGACGGACGCGCCCGAGGTGACACCGACCGTGGAGACGCCGTCGAGCCACGCCTCTTCGATCTCCTCGGCGCCGTCCACCAGATGGGAGGCGCCCGCGCCGGCGCCGAGGGCGACCTCGACCAGCCGGACCGAGTTGGAGGAGTTCTTGGAGCCGACGACGATCACGAGATCGGCGTCGGCGCCCATCTGCTTGACCGCGACCTGGCGGTTCTGGGTGGCGTAGCAGATGTCGTCGCTCGGCGGCGAGATCAGCTGCGGGAACTTCTCCTTGAGCGCCCCGACCGTCTCCATCGTCTCGTCCACCGACAGCGTGGTCTGCGAGAGCCAGACGACCTTCGACTCGTCGCGCACCGTGACGTTGGCGACATCGTCCGGGCCGTCGACCAGCGTGATGTGGTCCGGCGCCTCGCCCGACGTACCGATGACCTCTTCGTGTCCGTCGTGGCCGATGAGGAGGATGTCGTAGTCCTCGTTCGCGAACCGGACGGCTTCCTTGTGCACCTTGGTGACCAGCGGGCAGGTCGCGTCGATGGTGGCGAGCCTGCGGTCCGCCGCCTCCTGGTGCACGACGGGCGCGACGCCGTGGGCCGAGAACATGACGATCGAGCCCTCGGGGACCTCCGCCGTCTCCTCTACGAAGATCGCGCCCTTCTTCTCCAGGGTTCTGACGACGTACTTGTTGTGGACGATCTCGTGACGGACGTAGATCGGCGCCCCGTACTGCTCCAGCGCTTTCTCCACGGCGATCACGGCGCGGTCGACTCCGGCGCAGTAACCGCGGGGAGCGGCGAGCAGGACGCGTTTGCCGGCGCGGCGCGCGGCGTCTCCACTCAGGGTGGTGGCGGGCGACGGGCGGGACGTGTCAGTCATGGGTCCCATCGTAAGGCCGTCCAGAAGAGGCGGGACGGCGGGCGGCGGCCCGAGACTGGGCCTACGCGATCGACGGAGGGACGCGATGGCCGAGACCGGCGCCGGTTCGGACGGGCCGTCAGACCGGTCGCCGTCGGACCGGCCACAGTCGAACGGGCCGCCGTCAGACCGGTCGCCGTCAGACCGGTCCCCGTACAAGCAGCCGCCGTACGAGCAGCCGCCGTACGGGCCGTCCCACGAGCCACCGTCGGACGGGGCGACGCAGGGCCGACCTGGCGCCCACCCCGGCACCGCGGCCCGGCGGCCCGAGAGCGGCGGGCTGCGGCGGACCCTCGGCTTCCGCGACCTCGTCGTCTACGGGCTCCTCTTCATCGCCCCCATGGCGCCCGTCGGAGTCTTCGGCACGCTCGACGCCAAGTCCCGTGGCGCCGTGGCCCTGGTCTATGTCGTGGCGACCGTCGCGATGGCGTTCACCGCCTTCAGTTACGCGCAGATGGTGCGGGTCGCCCCGCAGGCCGGCTCCGTCTTCGCGTACGCGCGCAAAGGGCTCGGCGAAGGGGCTGGATTCATCGCCGGGTGGATGGCGATGCTCGACTATCTGCTGATCCCGGCGGTCGCCTATCTCTTCGCCGGGATCGCGATGGAGGCGCTGGTCCCGTCCGTCGACCGCTGGGTGTGGACCGCGATCGCCGTCGCCCTCACCACCCTGCTCAACCTCTGGGGGGTACGGGCCGCGGCCCGGGTCGGGATGGCGGTGCTCGCTCTGGAGGTCGTCGTCCTGCTGGTGTTCGTCGTCTCGGCCGTCGCGGTGCTCGTGCGGAACGGCGGGACGCGCGGCTGGTCCACCCCGTTCACGAGCGATGTGAGCTTCTCCCTGGCCGCCGTACTGGGCGGGGTTTCGGTGGCCGTGCTGTCCTATCTGGGCTTCGACGCGATCGCGTCGTTCGCGGAAGAGGTGACGGGCGGATCGCGGCAGGTGGCGCGGGCCGTGCTGTTCTGCCTGGTGCTGGCGGGCGCGCTGTTCATCGCGCAGACCTATCTGGTGGCGCTGCTGGAGCCGATGTCCTCGGCGGAGCTGGCCGCCGACCCGGCCGCGCAGGGCTCCGCGTTCTATGACGCGGTGGACACCTCGGTCGGCACCTGGCTGCATGACCTGGTGGCGGTCAGCAAGGCGATCGGCGCGGCGTTCGCGGCGCTGGCCGCGCAGGCGGCGGCCGGACGGCTGCTCTTCGCCATGGGCCGCGAGCGCCGGCTGCCGCGCGTGCTCTCGCGTACGGACTCGGGCGTGCCCCGGGTGGCGCTGCTGCTGGCCGCCGTGGTGACGCTGCCGGCGGCCGTGTGGGCGGCCCGGCGCGCCGACGGGCTCGACCGGCTGGTCTCGGTGGTGGACGTCGGTGCGCTGTCGGCGTTCGTGCTGCTGCACGCGTCGGTGGTGGGGTGGTTCGCGGTACGGCGCGGGGGCGGGCCGGTGCGTCCGTTGCGCCATGTGGTGCTGCCGGTGATCGGCGCGGGGATCCTGATCGCGGTGATCGTGGCGGCGGCGGGCTCGGCGCGGATCGCGGGCGCGATCTGGCTGGCCGTGGGTCTGCTGGTGCTGCTGGTACAGCGGGGGCGGGGACGCGGACGGCGGGCCCTACTCACCGACCAGCCGCGGCCGCAGCCGTAGCCGCGGGCCGGAGGACCGTGGCCGTCGGGCCGCCCGCCGAGCCCACCTCGCCCGCCCGTCGATCCCGCCGCCCCGCCCGTCGGACTGCCGCCCCGCCCGCCGATCCCGCCGCCCCGCCCGTCGGGCTGCCGCCCCGCCCGCGCCCGTTGAGCCGCTTTCGGAGCGATGTCACAGGCGGCCGATACGCTCCCGTGTATGGCTCTCACTACATCCGCGGAGGCCCCGCTGCCCGTCGGCGAGGTGTCGCGGCTCATCGGCGGGTGGATCGACCGGCTCGGTGCCATCTGGGTCGAGGGACAGATCACCCAGCTCTCGCGCAGGCCGGGGGCGGGCGTCGTCTTTCTGACGTTGCGCGATCCGTCGTACGACATCTCGGTGAGCGTGACCTGCTACCGGCAGGTCTTCGACGCGATCGCGGACATGGTCTCCGAGGGCGCGCGGGTCGTGGTGCGGGCCAAGCCCGAGTGGTACGCGCCGCGCGGGCAGCTGTCGCTGCGGGCCACGGAGATACGGCCGGTCGGCGTCGGTGAACTGCTCGTGCGGCTGGAGCTGTTGAAGAAGTCCCTGGGGGCCGAGGGGCTGTTCGCCGCCGACCGCAAGAAGCCGCTGCCCTTTCTGCCGCAGCTGATCGGGCTGGTGTGCGGGCGGGCCTCGGCGGCCGAGCGCGATGTGCTGGAGAACGCGCGGCGGCGGTGGCCCGCGGTGCGCTTCGAGGTCCGCAACACCGCGGTGCAGGGGGTCAACGCGGTGGCGCAGGTCGTCCAGGCGGTCAAGGAGCTGGACGCGCTGCCGGAGGTGGATGTGATCGTCGTGGCGCGCGGCGGCGGCAGCGTGGAGGATCTGCTGCCGTTCTCGGACGAGCAGCTGGTACGGGCGGTGGCGGCGTGCCGTACGCCCGTGGTGTCCGCGATCGGCCATGAGCCGGACGCGCCACTGCTGGACCTGGTCGCGGACGTACGGGCCTCCACCCCGACCGACGCCGCGAAGCGGATCGTGCCGGACGTCGGGGAGGAGCAGGAGCGCGTACAGGCCCTGCGGGACCGGGCCCTGCGGACGGTGCGGGGGCTGCTCGACCGCGAGGAGCGCGGTCTCGCCCACGCGCTGGCCAGGCCCGTGATGGAACGGCCGCACCGGATGGTGGACGAGCGCGCGGCCGAGGTGGACGCGCTCGCCGACCGGAGCCGGCGGGTGCTGCGGCATCTGCTGGACCGGGCGGATTCCGAGCTGTCGCACACCCGCGCCCGGGTGGTCGCGCTGTCCCCGGCGGCGACGCTGGAGCGCGGGTACGCGGTGCTCCAGCGGCCGGACGGGACGGTCGTACGCTCCCCGGGCGAGGTGACCGCGGCCGAGGAGCTGCGGGCCAGGGTGGCGGAGGGTGAGTTCACGGTACGGGTCGCCGAATGAGGGCTGACGCGATCGTTGTCGGAGCGCGCCCCCGGCGCGCGTCCAAGAAGGTCAAGAAGGTCTGAGAAGGTGGATCACATGGCCAGGACGGACGAGAACGCGACGCTCGGTTACGAGCAGGCGCGGGATGAGTTGATCGAGGTCGTACGGCGGCTGGAGGCCGGCGGCACGTCTCTGGAGGACTCGCTGGCGCTCTGGGAGCGGGGCGAGGAGCTGGCGAAGGTCTGCCGCCGCTGGCTGGACGGTGCCAGGGCGCGGCTCGACGCGTCCCTGGCGGCCGAGGCCCCGGGACAGGACGGCCCGAAGGGCGGCGAGGCGGAAGCGCCCCTGTCCTGACGTCCCGGGCCGGGCGGCGAGTCCGGCGCGGGGGGCTTCCGGGGGCGCTGTGAGTCGAGTCACGGGTGGCTTTGTTGAAGATTCACACATCCACTTGTACGGTGAACGCTGTTTACCGGATCCATCGCGCCGCCGGAAGGTACGTCACATGTCCCTCGTTCTCGACCCCGCCGCCCAGGACCTCCTCTTCCGTGAGGCACGGACGGCCAATACGTTCTCAGCAGAGCCGGTGACCGAGGAGCAGGTGCAGGCCATCTACGACCTGGTCAAGTACGGCCCCACCTCGATGAACCAGTCGCCGCTGCGCGTCGTCCTGGTCCGTTCCGCCGAGGCCCGCGAACGCCTCGTACCGCTCATGTCCGAGGGCAACCAGGCCAAGACCGCCACCGCCCCGCTCGTCGCGATCCTGGCCGCGGACAACGAGTTCCACGAGGAGCTCCCCCAGCTCTTCCCGCACCTCCCGCAGGCCAAGGACTTCTTCGGCGACCGTTCGGTCCGTGAGCACAACGCCGCGCTGAACGCCACGCTCCAGGCCGGCTACTTCATCGTCGGCGTCCGCGCCGCCGGGCTCGCCGCGGGCCCGATGACGGGCTTCGACTCGGCGGGCGTCCAGAAGGAGTTCCTGGACGACGACCACACTCCGCTGATGATCATCAACATCGGCAAGCCCGGCGACAACGCCTGGCACCCGCGCTCCCCGCGCCTCTCCTTCGACGAGGCCGTCACCACCGTCTGAGCCCGGCCGCAGGGCCCGGCCGACGGGCCCGGCCGACGGGCCCGGCCGCTGAACCCGCGCATGAACGAGGCCGGGGACCCGTGCGGGTCCCCGGCCTCGTCACACGTGGTCAGGGTGGTCAGGACGCCGCGACTCCAGCCGTCCCGGCCTCCGGCTTCCCGGACTCCTGCTTCCCCGACTCGGGCTTCCCCGACTCCGGCCCGCCCGACTCCTGCGTGTCGGCCTCCAGCGCGGCGGCCATCTCGGCCAGCCGCTCGAAGGACGCCGTACCCGTCACCACCGTCGTCGCGTCCCCGTCCGTCCGGACCAGGGCGTCGTACTTCGGCCCCTCCCAGCGCTGCCAGGTCTCACCCGCCACCTGCTGCGTCCTGCCCGTGTCCGCGGCCTGTCGGCTGACCTCCGCGGCGTACTTCTCCGGAGCCCCCGTCGACTGCTCAACCGCGACATACTCGCCGTCCGGGGCCAGATACCCGAGGTGCCAGGCGTTGTCGCTCGCGCGCTTGTACGAGACGGACGTCGGCTTCCATGTCTCCGCCAGGCCGGTCGGTGCCAGCACCGGGTACGGCGCCGCGCGCCGCGCGGTCAGCAGCTCGACGCGGTAGTCGACCGGCTTGACCGGGATCGGCTCGTCGTCATGCGGGATGAACAGATAGATCCCGGCGACGACGAGCCCGATGACCGCCATCGACAGGAAGAGGTCCCGCACCGTCTGTTTGCCTCGCGTACTGCCTCGCGTACTCGCCACCGCACCATCGTCGCATCACACCCCGGCGCTCATACGTGGGGCCCTCTGCTCAATCTGTCGATGTACGGATAGAGTCGTATCACCCTCTTTTCCGGCCGTCGCCGTACAGAAAGGTGCGCTCCGATGACCGAGCATCAACTACCGCCTCCCCTTGAGGTGTCCCCCGAGGCACCCGACCGCAACTTGGCCCTGGAACTGGTCCGGGTCACCGAGGCAGCCGCGATGGCGGCCGGCCGGTGGGTCGGGCGCGGGGACAAGATCGGCGCGGACGGCGCCGCGGTGAACGCCATGCGCACGCTCGTCTCCACCGTGTCGATGAACGGCGTGGTCGTCATCGGTGAGGGCGAGAAGGACGAAGCCCCGATGCTTTTCAACGGCGAGCATGTCGGTGACGGCACCGGCGCCGAGGTCGACATCGCCGTGGACCCCATCGACGGCACCACCCTGAACGCCAAGGGCATGCCGAACGCGATCGCCGTCCTGGCCGCCGCCGACCGCGGGGCCATGTTCGACCCGTCCGCGGTCTTCTACATGGACAAGCTCGTCACCGGCCCCGAAGCGGCCGACTTCGTCGACATCAACGCACCCGTCGCGGTCAATATCCGCCGGGTCGCCAAGGCCAAGCGCTCGACGCCCGACGATGTGACCGTCGTCATCCTCGACCGCCCCCGGCACGAGGGCATCGTCAAGGAGATCAGGGAGACGGGCGCCCGGATCAAGTTCATCTCCGACGGCGATGTGGCCGGTTCGATCATGGCCGCTCGCGAAGGCACCGGCATCGACCTGCTGATGGGCGTCGGCGGCACCCCCGAGGGCATCATCTCGGCGTGCGCCATAAAGTGCCTCGGCGGTGTCATCCAGGGCAAGCTGTGGCCGAAGGACGAGGCCGAGCGGCAGCGGGCGATCGACGCCGGGCACGATCTGGACCGCGTCCTGTCCACCGATGATCTGGTCAGTGGCGACAATGTCTTCTTCGTCGCCACCGGCATCACGGACGGCGAGCTGCTGCGCGGGGTGCGCTACCGCTCGGAGACCGCGACCACTCAGTCCCTGGTCATGCGCTCGAAGTCGGGCACGATCCGGCAGATCGACTCGACCCATCGGCTCTCGAAGCTACGGGCCTACAGCACGATCGACTTCGACCGCGCCAAGTAGCCCTCGCCGTCGCCGTTTCGGGTTTCGGCGTGCGCGAGCCCGGCTTCCCTACGGACCGGTGCGTTCGCAGAGGGCGCCCCAGCTGTGCGGCGGGGCGCCCCCTCCGTGTCCGTACCGCCCGCGAACCAATCCGCTTCAACCGGCGGCCGCGATCCGGTCACCCGCCGCGGCGGCCTTCCGCAACTCCACCTCGCGCCGCCGGCGACGGGCCAGCACCACCCGGCGCTCGGCCGCGGTCAGCCCGCCCCACACCCCGTACGGCTCGGGCTGGAGCAGGGCGTGCTCCCGGCAGTCGACCATGACCGGACAGCGGGCACAGACTCGCTTCGCGGCCTCCTCCCGCGCCAGTCTCGCGGCTGTCGGCTCCTTCGAGGGGGCGAAGAACAATCCGGCTTCGTCCCGGCGGCACACCGCCTCCGAATGCCAGGGCCCGGCCTGATCCTCCCGAGCGGGACTCCGCTGGGGCGGTACGGCGGCGACCTGCAGGGGCTGATGCGGCAGTTGCAGCACGGTCCACTCCTGACGACGGCTTCGCGAGCGAGAGACGATGAAGCTTTCCCTACCCGCTGTACGCACGCCTATGCACTGAGTGGCAGCCAGTTCGGAGTCCGGAACGCGATACGGAATTCCGGACGCGTCCGCACAACAGGACGTCTTTGGCTGGAAGTAGCCGATAATGCCCGGGCCGGGCGAGTCAGTGACCGAGGTGCTTACGGAGCTGATTGCGGAGATCGGCGATGAACTTGCCGCGCTTCGGCTTGGCCTCCACATTGCCGAACACCGAGTATCCGTTCACGACGACGGTCGGCGCGTCCTGCTCCTCGGCCTCCAGCGTGACCACCTCGAAATTGCCGAAGATTCCGGTGCCGTTGCCGCGCAGCGAGATGTTCTGCGGGACCGTGATCTCGACATTGCCGAAAATGGACGTCGCGTTGATCACGGTGGTGCGCTGCCCGAAGAGCGCCTCGGTCAGGTCGATCTCGATATTGCCGAAGAGGGAGAAGGCGTTGGTCTTGCTGCCGATGCGCCAGCGGCCCCTGCGCGTCGAGCTGCTGAAGATCGCGACAAGGTTCTCGGCCGGGGCGCCGGGGTCCTCCGGACCGTATCCGTACGAGGCCGACGAGGACGCCGCCGGTGTGACCGGGCGGCCGTCGGCCCCGGTGGCCGGCAAGTCGCGGACCAGCGGCTCCAGTTCGGCGACCGTCTTGGCCCGGTAGACGGAGTCGATCCGCTCGGCATGCTCCTCGGCGTCCAGCCGGCCCTCGGCGAGGGCCTCCCGAAGGATGTCCGCGATGCGGTCACGGTCGGCGTCGGAGGCCCGGATGGCCGGGGGCTCCGCCGGCGCGACCGGCTTCTGCGCGACCGGCTGCTGGGCGACCGGCTCCTGAGGGTGCTTTTCGAGGTCCACGCCCCCAGGGTAGCGAAACGCGATAGATCGCGACTAGGGCCTTTCGTTTGGATCAGGCCGGATCAGGGAGCGGGGTCTGGTGCCGTGGATCGCAAGGCGGAGGAGGGAGCCCACGCGGAGCGTAGGCGACTGACGACAACGCGGCGAGGCGCGGTGCCAGGGCACGCGAGCCCGGCAAGATCCGAACGAAGGGCCCTAGCTCGTATGTTGCCGACTGCGGCCGCCGGCGATCCGGTTCAGAGCGTCCCGCTCTCCATGGTCGACGACATCTGCCGTAACGGCCGACGGTGTATGCATCCGGCGCTGGCGGAAGGGGGCAATCGAACGAGGAAGAGTTCCCTCAAGTGGCTGGACGCGGCGCGGCAGTCTCGGGACTGTCCCGCAACTGCTGGAAGGCCGGGCCTGGGAGGGGAACGACGATTGAGGAACGATCGTTCTTGACTGATCGTTCCTTAACTGTCTACTGTGGTGGTCATGGGCAGGCCACGAGCATTCGACGAGGATGAAGCGGTGCGTGCCGCCGTGGCTCTGTTCGGCGGACGTGCGTATGACGGTGTGTCCGTTGACGACCTCGTCAGCCACCTCGGCGTGCACCGCAACAGTCTGTACAAGACGTTCGGCAGCAAACGCGGCCTGTACCTGATCGCTCTGCGCCGGCACCTCGATGACGACGTCCGCCCGTTGCTCGACGCCCTTGTCGGCGCATCGGACGCCGCGGTCGCGCTGCGGCTCGTCACGTCGGCCGACCTGGGCCTGCTTCTGCTCGCGGCGACCGAACGCGCACCGGTCGACGAGGAGGTCGCCGCCGAGGTGAGGGCCGCGTTGGCCGCCGTCGACCAGGCGATCGCCGACGCGCTCGGCGTCTCCGTCGACCTGGCCGCCGCCCTCACGGCCGCCGCGCTGGGCATCATCCTGCGCGGCAACCCCGACAACGCCGCCACCGCGCTGGCCCAATGCCTCGGCCCTCTCACCTGAAAAGGAAACCGACATGGCACTGATACGTATCGAAGGCGACGACCTCGTCGTCGTGATCGAGGGGCTCGACAAGCTCTGGGCCTTCAAAGGGAGCCTGACCATCCCGCTGCCCAACGTCCGTGGCGCGACCGTCGACCCCGGTATCGCCACCGAACCCAAGGGAATCCGGGCGCCGGGCTCCCACGTACCCGGTGTGATCATCGCGGGCACATTCCATCAGGACGGCGAAAAGGTCTTCTGGGACGTCAAGGACCGGTCGAAGGCTGTCGTGATCGAACTCGCCGACGAGCAGTACGCGCGCCTGGTTCTCCAGGTCGATGACCCCCGCGCGACTGTCGCCCTGATCGAGAGCACCCTCACTGAAAGGAAGTAGGCCAATGTTCCGCCACTTGGCAGCGGCCGTGATGGCGCTGGCCGTCGTCACCGCCACTCCGGCCGAGGCGACGCCCGGTCTGGTGCCTGCCGCCGACCGCGAGGTCGTCTTCACGGCCGACGGTACGACCGCGTACGGCACCCTGCACGTTCCCGAGCATCGCGCCGGGCAACGGCTGCGGGCAGCACTGCTGCTGCCCGGCAGCGGTCCCACCGACCGCGACGGCAACCAACCGCCCGGGTCCTCACCGGACACCCTGGCCCAGTTGGCCGATACGCTCGGCAAAGACGGAGTCGCCACGCTGCGGTTCGACAAGTACGGCACCGGCCGCACCGGGCTCGGCGCCTACCAAGACCACCCGGAGGAACTCGACTACCCAGTGTTCGTCCGCCAGGCACGGGCCGCCTACGAGTCGTTGCGCGATCAGCCGGAGACCGACCCGCACGCGCTGCTTGTCGTTGGCCACAGCGAGGGCGCGATGACGGGACTGCTGCTGGGCGGCACCGTCCGCCCGCGCCCGGCCGGCCTGGCGCTTCTGCAACCACAGGCGATCCGTTTACTGGACCTGGTCGCGCTCCAGCTCAAAGCCCAGATCGCCGAAGCGACGCGGCAGGGGCAGTTCACACCGGAGCAGCAACGCACCGTCAACGCGGCCATAGACGCCGCCGTCACCTCCCTGCGCGAACGCCGACCGGTCGACACCACCGATCTGCCCTCCCCGATCGCCCGGCTCTTCGAGGCGTTCCAAGGACCGAACGCCCGGTTCGTGGAAAGCGACGACGCCGTCTACCCACCGGACACCGCCGCCGCACTCCGGCCGGGAACCAAAGTGCTGCTGACGTGCGGCACGAACGACGTCCAGGTCCCTTGTGACACAACGAACGCCCTGAAGAGCGCCCTGCGTCACGCGCATGCCGGTGGACCGGGCCGAGTAGTGCTGCCGGGAGTGGACCATCTGATGCATGACACCGACCACCCGAGCACGCTGGCGCCGCCCGTGCTCGACGCCCTGCATCGCTTCGCTCGAAGCTGACGCCGTCCGAGGACGTTCCCCAAACACCAGCGCTCTCAACGCATCGGCTTGCCGGGGCGAGTCAGGCTGCGGTAACGAAGGGCCGTCCGCCCCAGCGAACGCCCATCTCGCTGCGGATGCGCACCCGTTCGCGTAGTTCGGTGGCCAGGTCACCGGGGTGACGGGCGTGTGCGTTGCGCCAGCGCAGGTAGGCATGCGGGGTGGACCGGCTGACCCCCAGGTGGCGGCAGGCCCGCTGGTATCTCCGGGAGACGTACTCGCTGCCGTGATCACTGTGAAAGATCACGCCCTTGGCATCGCCACCACCGGTGGCCACGGCCATGTGCAGCGAGGCGACGACGAGTTCGGCGTCGTGGCGCTGCCTCTCATCGCGTAGCCGGGCAGGCGGCGGGAGTACAGATCGATCACGGTGGCGATTCTGTGGAATGCTTCTGCGTCGCAGTCCGCGGAATGCGAGTTCGTGGCAAGTCTCGCAGGTCACGGCCGTGTCAGCAGTCCAGGTCTGCTCGGCTTCGGATTCCACGGAACATGCGGGCAGAGCTTGCCCTCGCCGGTGACGATCTCGGTCATGTCACCGCATCACACCTGGTCCGGCGCATCCGCGTGGAAGTCGGGGCGCACGAAGTCCGGGGGCGCCGCCCGCTTGCCCGCTGTGCGGCGTGCCGGGGTTGAGGCCGAGTTCCTCGGCAACCTCCGGGACTGGCTTTCCGGTCTCGATCACGATGCGGACGAGGGGAGGGACACGACCCGAGCAGCGCCGGCACGAGAGGCTTGCTCCGACCGACGACGGCTGTCGGCGTCGGCTGCCTGATTCGCTGCCTGCGTCGGCTGTGCCGGGGACCGCGACGCGAGGCAGCGCCAACGATCCCCGGCGTGGTCAACGCTCGACGTCGTCAGTACACCGTTCCGTCGGCGCGCTGGCCGAGCGACCGGGGCAGTGAACTGATCGTGTTGTGCTTGACCCAGGCTCCAGTTGCGTTGAGGTCGGGGCTGCGATTGATGGACACGCCGTCCGAGTTCGCCAGGGTTGAGGAGTAGCTCATCGACTGAATCGTCGCTCCCGCCGAGTTCAGCAGGCTCACCGAGTCACCGCTGTTGGCCAGGTTGAGGCCACCGGTGCTTGCCGCCACGGCCACGATGCCGCCGGGGATGGCGGAGGCTCCGCCGAACACGGTGATCGCCTTGCCGGGCTGCAGCGTCGTCCCGGCCGCGAAGGTGTGTCGCACTCCCGAACCGTCGCGGACCGTCCAGCCCGCGATGCTGATCGCGGTGCCGCCGGTGTTCACGATCTCGACGGCCTCGCCGGCGGTGTCGCTGCCCGGCTCGTTCGCCAGCACCTCGTTGATGATGACGTTGGCGGGACCGCCTCCGCCGCCCGTCGTGACGGTGACGTTGCGGGTGGTGGTGTGGGTGGCACCGCCGTTGTCGGTCACGGTCAGCGAGACCGCGTACGTGCCTGCCGATGCGTAGCTGACGGTCGGGTTGGTCGCGGTCGAGGTCTGGCCGTTGCCGAAGTTCCAGCTGCGACTCGCGATCGTGCCGTCGGCGTCGCTGCTGCCGTCGGTGAAGCTGCACGTGAGGCCGGTGCAAGAGTGTGTGAACGCCGCCGTGGGCGACTGGTTCCCGCCGCCCGCGCCGCCGGTGACGAAGTCGTAGCGAGCCAGGACCGGGTAGTGATCGCTGGTGGTGGAGGCGTAGTTCGGCACGTATGCCTGCGGCTGGAAGGCCTTGGCCGAGCCCGCGACGTACTTCGCCATGACCTCATTGGTGTTGAGCTGATGGTCGATGAAGTCCGGGTAGCTCGCTGTCGACGACACTCCCGCCAGCGACAGGGCGCGCGTCGGGAACCCGTAACGCGCTGTGTCGTTCACGAAGTTCGCGTACGGCGACGCCTTCCCGGGCGCGATCGACGTGTCGACGTCGTCGTTCCAGTCGCCGACGACGAAGACGTGCTGCGTCGGGTAGGTCGTGTCGAGGTAGGACTTGAGAGCCTGCGACGCGGGGTTGCGCTGGTTCCAGGCATCCTGGGTGGACCCTGCCTTCGCGTGCAGGACGATGAAGACGAGGTCACGGGTCACGCCGTCGAAGGTGCCGCGCAGCTTGAACTCCACGGGCGGGCGCCCGGCGAAGTTGCTGTTCTGCTCGGGCAGGATGACCTTCGCGCTCACCAGGGTGGCCATGCTGCTGCGCCAGACGAGCGCGACCTTCTGTTCGGTGTTGCTGAAGTCGGAGTAGTACTGCGCCCCGTTCGTCACGATCGGATCGTTCGCCACGACACCGGTGTAACCGGGCATACCGGCGACGAGCGAGTCGAACGCCGAAGTGCTGACAACTTCGGAGAGGCCCCACACGTCCATGTCGGCGCCCGCCATAACGTCGCGGACGTTCCGCTGTTGCAGCGCCTCGTCGGTCGGGCCGAAGTCCGGCGCGCCGAACCACTCGACGTTCCAGTTGCCGACGTCGAGTTGCGTCGGTGATCCCTGCGACGGGACCGTGCCGGCGGCGTGCGCAGCGGGGGGCGAGCTGATCGTTGCCAGCGCGATGGCGGCGGCCGCTGCCCCCGCGAGCGCGCGCAGACTGAGTTTCATCGGCAAGTGACCTTTCGGAGTAGGCGTGCTGGACCGGTCGGCGGTCGGGGGAGTATCCCGCCCCGACCCTGGAAGTAGGTCGTGACTGCCGGAACTTGAGGCCACGCGTGAATGAACAGGGGCGCACAGACCTGCCTCGCGATGCCCGGGCAGGCGCCGTCGTACCGGCCCCCGCCGCCCGGCGCCGGACACGACGTTGGCGGGCGATGCCGAGCATGGCGTGGTGGACGCCGTCGCCCATGAGTCGGCAGTCGCGAAGGATCTTCCAGGTCTTGATCCGGGCAAAGGCGTGCTCGACGCGGGTGCGAACCGTGCGGTGCGAGGTGTTGTGTTCTTCTTTCCAGGCCGGGAGTTCGGTCCGGCCTTGCTCGCGGTGGTGCGGGATGACCAGGCTGGTTCCCCGGTAGCCGCCGTCCGCCATCACCCCGAACAGCGGCGCCAGTTGGCGCAGGGTCTCATGGCCCGCCTGCTCGGCCGAAGCGAATGTGGCAACGGGTCTGACCGGCGAAGAGGCAGCCGCCCGACCTCACAGCCGAGCCCGTCACCACCTCATCCTGGAATGATCAGTAGGGCACAATGGGCCCGCGTCATCGACTGTCGGTGAGAGAGGTGCCAATTGAGTAGGTTGCTGGACGCCTGCGAGACGACGGTTTCCCCGAGTTATCGCCTGTTTGGGCTGGTCGACACGACCATGGGGGCGGAAACGTTCGATGACGACGCGGACAGATCGAAGTGGCTACTTCCAGGGCCGGGGCTGGTGTATCTGCAGGTGCCCTCGGAGGTGGTTACGACGGCGATACGTCTGGAGTCGTGGACCACCTCACCGGCGCTGACGCCCAGTCAGTGGGCGGGGTATGAGGAGGTCGAGGTGTACCTTCCCGAGGGGGAGCTTGGTCTGCAGACCGTCGACGGCGGGCTCACGGAGATTCCGCTGGTGTTGCCGTCGCCGGGCACGTACCGGATGCGGTGGCAGTGGGTGTTCAACCCGGACACGGGTCCTTTCACCTCTCCTCTGCCAGGTTGTTCCGGCGTGCTGGCCACGCCCGGCGGCCACGAAGCCGCTCTGGGTGGGGAGGATCAGTTCTGTCTGGTGCGGATCTGGCGGACCGCCGTCACTGGCCGACTTGAGCATGAAACCCCGCTGGGCCAGTGCAGCCACCTTCGGTCCCAGCCGCTCCCCCAAGTACTCCAGGCATAAATCCCGGATCGCAGCAAGCTCGCTCTCGTCATCCATGGACCCATACAGGCGGATGACACTGACAACGCTCCCGCCCGCACTCATCGCACACGTACCGGTCAGCGCGTCACTGCTGCTGACTGATCTTGGCCGGCCACTCGACGACCCGAGTGACACCCGGGAGAAAAGGCACCGCTGATCAGCGAGTCGGGAAAGAAGCCAGAAGAAGGTCCCATTGGTCAGCCGCGTGCAGCAGCGCAGCCCTATCCACCCGCACCTCCACGACGTACTGGTAAATGTCCGCCCTGCCATCGCCCTGCTGCCATGGGGGAACCGCTTCCAAAGACAGGTGAACGCGAATCACCGCCCCACTGCCGCTTCGATCGGCGAGGCTGAAAGCCAGGACCGGCTCCACGAACCACGTGTCCGGGGACAACCAGCCTTCGGCATCAGGCCCGGTCACAGCCACCGTTCCTGCGGCGACCGCGCGCAACCACGCGGACACCTCACGGGCTTCACCGGTCAGTAGACACGGATCGGCAAAGGACCAGGTGCCCTCGGAAGTCGTCACCGTTCCGCCGACGACCAGCCAGTTGTCGTCATACGACTCACCGCGAACCTCGGGGAACTGATACCGCAGCGGGCGGAGCTCGACACTGCTCGCATGATCACTCAAAAGCACAGCCACAGCATGTCACGGGCCCTCCCAGCTCTGCACAGCGCCGGCGATCCCCCGAAGTGAACGTTGCCGCATCGACCCGGCCAACCCGGGTTGCGTGCCCGGCCGATCGCGCCCCATCGTCGCCCGATGGGGCTGCCATGCCCGGCCCGCTTCAGCCGCCAGCTCCGGGCTGCCTACGGGATACCGCCGCGGGACGTCAGGAACCTGCGGGCCGAAGCGCGCGCGAATCGGCAACAGCGATGCGTGAACTGACAAGGAGTGCATGCTGTCGGCCTGGCATGTCAGGTGATGTGGCCCGATTCGCTTGCGGTCTCAGGTGACCTGGTCCGCCGGCCTCTTAGACGTCATCTCATTTGGTGAATCTGCGGTAGCAGATGAGGGTGCAGGCGATGCTGGTGAAGGCGAGGAAGTGTTCGGCTTTGCGCTCGTAGCGGCGGTGCAGTCGGCGGCATCCGG
>NZ_JBEOUD010000048.1:0-59855 GCF_040303865.1 Streptomyces sp. NPDC094034
CCGCGATCTGGCACAACCGCAACACCGGCCGAACCATCACACGCTCGCTAACCGCCTACGACCACTAACCAAGCCTTCGGACTTACTCGTCTAGGCCGGCCGGCTCGCCCCGGCGAACGGCATCTGGCCGATCGGCGCCAGCCGGACCGCCGAGCCGGGCCGGGGTGCGTGCACCATCTGGCCGCCGCCGACATAGATCCCCACATGACTGATGCCGGAGAAGAAGAACACCAGGTCGCCGGGGGCGAGATCGCCACGTGAGACCCGCTGTCCCGTGTTGATCTGGGTGTAGGTGGTACGGGGGAGGGCGACGCCCGCGGAGCGCCAGGCGGCCTGGGTGAGCCCGGAGCAGTCGAAGGCGCCGGGCCCGGTCGCGCCCCAGACGTACGGCTTGCCGATCGCCCCGTAGGCGAAGGCGACGGCCGCGGCGGCCCGCGCGTTCGGCGCCCGCACCGCACCGGGCGCCACGGACGTGGCGTTCGGGCCCCGGCCGTCCCGCTCCTGGTCGTACTGGGCACGCTGCGCCGCGGTGAGCCGGTCGAGCAGCCGCTGGGCCGAGCCGATCTTCTGCTGGACGGCGGATTTGTGCCGGGCCAGCTCGGACTGAGTGGCCGTCAGCTCGGTGAGTCGGCCGTCGGCCCGGGTGCGCAGTTCGGCGATCCGGGCGAGTTCCTTGCGGATCGCGGTGATCCTGGCGGCCTGCCGGGAACCGGCCCGTTCGGCGAGCGAGGCGCCTTCCAGGTACTCCTCGGGCGAGGAGCTGAGCGCGAGTTGTACGGCGGGGTCGAGCCCACCCGCCCGGTACTGCGCGGAGGCGATCGAACCGAGCGCGTTGCGCGAGCTGTTGAGCCGTTCCGTCCTGCGCGTGGCCTCGTCCCGCAGCCGCGTGAGCGCGGTACGGGCCTTGTCCGCCTTCACCTTCGTGCCGTTGTACCGCTCGGTGGCGGTCTCCGCCTGCTCGTACAGCGCGTCGACCTCGGCCTTGACCTGGGCCGGGGTGAGCTGTGGCTCGGCGTGTGCGGCGCCGTCGAACGCGGTGGCGGTCGCGGCTCCGGCGAGCGCGAGGGTGGCGGCGGTACGGCCGGCGGGGCCGGTGAGCGTGCGCTGTCTGGGCTTTCGGTGCGCTGCCACGGGGGTGGATCCTCTTCCCTAGTCGGTCACGGTGGGTCATGGCCGGTCGCCAGGAGAAGGACGCTAAGGCGCAAGGTCACAGTCCGGCCTCGGCATGGCCGGTATTGGCGAGAGGTGGCAGAACAGGACTGTCTTATGACCGACGTGATCGCGAACTCGGAATGCCTTTCCGGCCGGACCCGACCGATATCGGAACGGAGGCCCACCTCGCCGCTCGGCGGTGATAAGGCCCTCGATAGGCTCCGGGCATGGACGTACTCATCAATGTCTTCGTCGCGCTCCACATCATCGGCATAGCCTCGCTGCTCGGCGGCTTTCTCACTCAGATGAAGTCGATGAGCACGGGCACGGCCCGCTTCAACAAGGCGATGCTGCACGGCGCGCTGACGATGCTCGTCACGGGGGTCGCCCTGGTGGGCCTCAACCAGGCCGACGACCAGACGGTGAACAACATCAAGGTCGGCATCAAGCTCGCGGTGCTGGTCGTGATCCTGGCCGTGGTGTATGTGAAGCGCGACGACGAGACCGCCCCGAAGCCGCTGTTCGGCGCGGTGGGCGGGCTGACGGTGGCCAATATCTTCATCGCCACGCTCTGGACCTGATACCGGGACCGAGGCGCCCGTGTCCCGGCGGACACAGGCGCCCCTCACACCTCTCAGCCGAGCTGGTCGGCCACCTGCTTGCGCAGGTCAGGAAGCATTTCGTAGAGCTTGGCGCCCGGGCAGGCCGTCACATTCACGTCCCGGTGGCTGGAGATGACCGGTACGTCGAGCACCGTGCCCACCGGGTGCGGGTTGGTGCCGCCTCCGCCGGCCGAGACGAGCTGCGTGGAGCCTTCGGGGTTCAGCTGGTACTGGCCGCTCTTCCAGGCGAGCACGTCGGCCAGGCTCTTGACCATGGCTTCGGTCGGCTTCGGGTCGGGGCCGGTGTCCTCGCCGCCCTCGCTGTTGTTCGGCTCGAAGTTGCCGAGCATCGCGACACCGAAGGTGTTGGTGTTGAAGCCGGCCGCGTGGCCGCCGAGGATGCCGGGAATCTCGGTGCCCGGCCGCATCTCGATGGAGCCCTTGCGGCCTTCCCAGATGCCGCCGAAGCGGTCGACGATGAAGTGGTAGGGGAAGTCGCCGTAGCCGAGGACCTTGATGTGCTGGACGTAGATGCCGTTGATGATCTGCGGCACCTGCTCCTGGGTATAGGAGTTGTTCCCCGTCACGGTGTGATGGATGACGGCGGCCTTGATCGAGGGCTGGGTCTTGTACCCGGGATCGGCCAGCGTCTCGTCCGCGCCCCAGTCCTTCCGCAGCTTCACGTCCGGCTGCCCGGTCTCCGCGGACCGCGGTCGGTGGTTCGAGGAAGAGGCGGCCTGGCTTCTCTGGGCCGGGTCGATGAACGACAGCCGCAGGTCCTGCGGCAGGCTGCCCTTCGGAGAGGTGAAGCGGACCTCCACCCCGTCCGCGTCGTCCGTGTAGAAGGCGGGCGCGCCGGCCCGCTTCGCTTCCTCGGCCACTCCCTCGTCAAGCTCCAGGGGGACCTCCCGCCATGATTCCCAGGCCCCGTTGCGGTGGACCCGCGTCTCGGCGGTCAGCCCGTCGTCGACGGCGGACTCCTTCTTCCAGCTGAGGCCGATCGACGAGAAGCGCTCACCGGTGATCTCGCCGGTGGAGAACACCTTGCCGGTCCCTGATCCCGCCTTCGCCGACAGGGCGCCGGCGGGCTTGCCGTTGCCGTCGGTGAGCGTGGTGTCCTCTACCTGGGAGGAATCCGCCGCCGTCGCTTCGAGCGCCGTCGCCGCGGTGCTGGTACCCGCGACGGCGAGGGGAGCCGTCAGCGACACCACACCGAGAGCGATCGCGGGGATCGTCTTTCGAAAATGCATGAACTTCCCTACGTCGTAACCATGCCTCAGGCCGCGGCACGAGGGGGCGCGAGGCGGTGACCGACCAGCGCCGCGCCGGGCCGCACGCCTGAGGACCTCAGTTCATCGCGCGAAGGTTCCCCGGCCGGCAGGCCATTGGCTCTGCTCCGCGCGATTTTCATAAGGTCAGACGTAAGGTTCCGCGGTGGAAGTTCTTTGTGTGGCGGTACTTTCTGAAGTTATTGCCCGAGGGCGCGTGGGTGCTGCGTCCCCGCACCGCTGACCGCCCGTCAGGCGGGGCGGACGCCCCCGTAGATCGGCATGTAGTAGATCGACTCCTCGCGGACGTTCGCGCCCGGCTTGGGGGCGTGGATCATCATGCCGTCGCCGATATAGATCCCGACATGGCTGATGTCGTCGTAGAAGAAGACCAGGTCACCGGGGAGCAGATCGTCGGTCGCGACGCGCGTGCCGGCCTTCACCTGTTCCCAGGTGGTACGCGGCAGCTCCACGCCCGCCTCCTTCCAGGCGGCCTGCGTCAGGCCCGAGCAGTCGTACGAGCTGGGTCCCGTGGCGCCCCAGACGTACGGCTTGCCTATCTGGGCGCGGGCGAAGGAGAGGACCTTGGCGGTCTTGGTGGCGTAGCTGCCGTCCGAGGCTCCCGTGCCGCCGCTCGTGCCCGTCCCGGTGCCGCTGCCGGTATCCGTACCGGAGCCTGTGCCGCTCTGGCCCGAGCCCGTCCCTGAGCCCGTGCTCGTATCGGTCGGCGGGTTGTTCTGGGCCTGGCGTTCCTTGCGCTTGCGCTCGGCCTCCGCCTTCGCGCGGGCCTCCTCCTTGGCCCGCGCCTCCGCCTTGCGGCGGGCCTCCTCTTCCTTCTTGCGCTCCAGCGCGGCCAGCCGCGCCTTCTCCTCCGTGGTCAGCTTCGACAGCAGCGCACGCGCCGCGCCGAGCTTCTGCTGCACGCTCTGCTTGCTGGTGCGCAGCGCGGCCTGCGAGGCGGTGAGCGACTCCAGGTCCTTCGACGCCTGCGCCCGCTGCTTCGCGGCGGCGGCCTGTTGTGTCTGGTAGTCGGTGAGGACTCCGCGCTGACGCTCCGTCAGCCGGTCCGTCACCTGCTTCTGCTCGAAGAACGCCTGGGGGCTGTCCGCGAAGAGCAGGGCGGCGGTCGGGGTGACCGCGCCTTCGCGGTACTGCGCGGCCGCGAACGAGCCGAGCGTACGCCGGGCCTCATTCAGCTTGTCCGCGCGCTTGGCGACTTCGTCGAGCACGCGGTCGACCGCGCGCTTCTGCTTCTGCGTGGCCTCTTTCGCCCTGTTGTACTTCTGTGTCTCGCTTCCGGCCTGGCGATACAGATCGTCGACCTTCTTCTGTACCTCTTCCATGGACGGCTTCGGCTCGACGGGCGTGGCGCTCGCGCTCTGCGTCGAGAGCAGTGTGACCGAGGCGAGCGCGGCTGTCGTGAGCCCGACGGCGGGAGAGGCGGTACGTACTCCGCTGAGACTGCGCGGCTTGCGATGCGACGCCAAGGTCTGCATCTCCTTCCGTGGACCGCCTACCGGGTTAGCTGTCGGGTTCGGGCGGAACGGAAGGCTGCCCTACGGGCCTTGAGCGAAAGGCCCGATTCACCCCGGTTGTGCAGTGTGGGTCCCCGGTTCCGAACTTTCTTCGGGAAAGTCCGAATTCGGCGTGGGCTGCCCGCTTGGCGTGGGTCGCCGTTGGGGGTACGGGCTGCCTGATCGAGCACGCTAGCCAAAGTGTGGTGCTGGTGTGAAGGACGATGGCCGAAATGCCCGATACATTTTCGTGACCATTTGCGCGTGCGATGTGCGAAGGGGGTCGGTGACGCCTTTCCGCCACGATGAGTGACCGAGGTGCCGCCCGCGGTGAGGGCGACGGGGGGTGCGGCGAGGGTGACAGCGGCCGGGGGAATGCCGGGGAATCCCGAAGGCGGGCGCGGTGTGTCAGTGCGGCGGCCTAGACTCGGAAAGCGATGAGCAGCCTCTTTGACGACAGTTTCCTGGCGGACCTCCAGCCCTCCGGCGACGAGCATCCACCGCCGCCCGAGGACGACGCCGAGCACGCACCGGAGCAGGTGCCGGACGACCTCTTCCAGGGTGCCTACGACGCGCCTCCGGCGCGGGACCCGTACCACCGGGGCGGCGCCCCGCGCACGGTCGTGGACCCCGCCGCGCTGCTCGAAGGGCTGAACGAGGAGCAGCGTGCCGCCGTTGTGCACACCGGCTCGCCGCTGCTCATCGTGGCCGGGGCCGGGTCGGGCAAGACCCGGGTGCTGACCCACCGGATCGCGTATCTGCTGGGCAACCGCGGTGTCCACCCCGGTCAGATACTGGCGATCACGTTCACCAACAAGGCCGCGGGCGAGATGAAGGAGCGCGTCGGCCAGCTCGTCGGCCCGCGCGCCAACGCCATGTGGGTCATGACGTTCCACAGCGCCTGCGTGCGGATTCTGCGGCGCGAGTCGAAGCGGCTCGGGTTCACCTCGTCGTTCTCCATCTACGACGCCGCCGACTCCAAGCGTCTGATGGCCCTGGTCTGCCGTGATCTGGACCTCGACCCCAAGCGCTACCCGCCCAAGTCCTTCAGCGCCAAGATCTCGAATCTGAAGAACGAGCTGATCGACGAGGAGACCTTCGCCGACCAGGCCACCGACGGCTTCGAGAAGACGCTCGCCGAGGCCTACCGGATGTACCAGGCGCGGCTGCGCGAGGCCAACGCGCTGGACTTCGACGACATCATCATGACCACCGTCCATCTGCTCCAGGCGTTCCCCGATGTCGCCGAGCACTACCGGCGGCGCTTCCGGCATGTCCTGGTGGACGAGTACCAGGACACCAACCACGCGCAGTACACCCTCGTACGCGAGCTGGTGGGCCCCTCCGGCGAGGAGCACGACCCGGCCGAGCTGTGTGTCGTCGGAGACGCCGACCAGTCGATCTACGCCTTCCGGGGCGCCACGATCCGTAACATCCTCCAGTTCGAGGAGGACTACCCGGACGCGACGACCATCCTGCTGGAGCAGAACTACCGCTCCACACAGACGATCCTGAGCGCCGCCAACGCCGTCATCGAGCGGAACGAGAGCCGTCGGCCGAAGAATCTGTGGACGAAGGCCGGCGCGGGCGCCCAGATCACCGGCTATGTCGCGGACACGGAACACGACGAGGCGCAGTTCGTCGCCGATGAGATCGACCGGCTGACGGACGCGGGCGAGGCCAAGGCGGGCGATGTCGCGGTCTTCTACCGTACGAACGCGCAGTCCCGTGTCTTCGAGGAGATCTTCATCCGCGTCGGCCTGCCCTACAAGGTCGTCGGAGGAGTGCGCTTCTACGAGCGCAAGGAGGTCCGCGATGTGCTGGCCTATCTGCGCGTGCTGGCCAACCCGGAGGACAATGTCCCGCTGCGCCGGATCCTCAATGTGCCCAAGCGCGGTATCGGGGACCGCGCGGAGGCGATGATCGACGCGCTCGCGCTGCGCGAGAAGATCACCTTCCCGCAGGCGCTGCGGCGGGTGGACGAGGCGTACGGAATGGCCGCACGCTCGGCCAACGCCGTCAAGCGGTTCAACACGCTGATGGAGGAGTTGCGTACGGTCGTCGAGTCCGGCGCCGGGCCCGCGACGATCCTGGAGGCCGTGCTCGAACGGACCGGCTATCTGGCCGAGTTGCAGGCGTCGACCGATCCGCAGGACGAGACGCGTATCGAGAACCTTCAGGAACTGGCCGCGGTGGCGCTGGAGTTCGAGCAGGAGCGCGACCAGGCCGCGGCGGAGGCGGCGGGCGAGGGCGCCGGCGGCGCGGCCGGTGCTGGTGGCGCGGCCGGTGCTGGTGGCGCCGCCGGTACGGCCGCCGCGACCGGTCCGACGACCGGTACGCTCGCCGAGTTCCTGGAGAAGGTGGCGCTCGTCGCCGACTCCGACCAGATCCCCGACGAGGACGAGGACGGCTCCGGTGTCATCACGTTGATGACGCTGCACACCGCCAAGGGCCTTGAATTTCCTGTCGTGTTCCTGTCGGGCATGGAGGACGGCGTCTTCCCGCACATGCGCGCCCTCGGCCAGACGAAGGAACTGGAGGAGGAGCGACGGCTGGCGTATGTGGGCATCACCCGCGCCCGCGAGCGTCTTTATCTGACCCGGTCGTCGATGCGGAGCGCGTGGGGCCAGCCCTCGTACAACCCACCGTCCAGGTTCCTGGAGGAGATCCCGGGACACCATCTGGAGTGGAAGCGGACCGGCGCGCAGATCCCGGCGGGGCCCACGTCCGGGGTGACGTCCTCGCTGTCGTCGTCCCTGTCGGCCGCCTCGCGGTCGAGGTCGGGCGGCGGCCCCTCGGGCTTCGCCACGCGGCGCACCACCGAGAAGCCGGTGATCGCGCTGGCGGTCGGGGACCGCGTCACGCATGACCAGTTCGGTCTCGGCACGGTCATGGCGGTGACGGGTACGGGCGCGGACACGCAGGCGACGGTCGATTTCGGTGACACGAAGCCCAAGCGGCTGCTGCTGCGATACGCGCCCGTCGAGAAGCTGTAGGGGCTTGGCGGGGCGGGCAGGGCCCGGGGCGTGCGCCGTACCCGACGCGAAACGCGCCGGGCGCGGCGCGCTTACGTCGGGTCGACGCCGTGGCTGCGGAGCCAGGCCAGCGGGTCGATCGAGGCGCCACCACCGGGCCGTACCTCGAAGTGCAGGTGCGGCCCTGTGGAGTTGCCCGAGTTCCCCGAATACGCGATCACATCACCGGCCTTGACCGAACCGGAGCGGATCTTCGTGGTGCTGAGATGGCAATACCAGGTCTCGGTGCCGTCGGGTGAGGTCACGATGGCCATGTTGCCGTAGGCGCTGTTGTACTGCGTGCGAACGGTGCCGTCCGTCGCGGCCATCACCGGCGTACCGTACGACACGGGGAAGTCGATCCCGGTGTGCATGGACATCCAGTTGACCCCAGCCTGGCCGTAGTACGCGCTGAGTCCGTGCTGCGAGACGGGAAGGACGAACTTGGGGCGCTCGGCCTCCTTGCGGGCCGCCTCCGCCTCGCGCTTCTTGCGCTCCGCCTCCTGCCGCGCCTGGAGGTCGATGCGCTCCTGCGTACGGCTGGCGCGGTCACCGAAGTCACGGGCGTCCGCGTTGAGTGCGGCGAGCTGGGTGTCCAGCTTGTTGTTCGCGGCCACGGGCTTCACGGAGCCGGGATCGGCGGCCGTGGCGGTCGTGGTCTTGTCGGCCTGGGGCTCTTCGGCCGCGCCGAGGCCACCGACGGAGGCGGCGGCGACACCGGCGACGCCCATCACACAGGCGGAGGGGACGGCGACGGTGAGGAGCGCGGAGCGCTTGGCGGGGCTACGGCGCCGGCTCCGGCCGCCGACCGAGCCGCCACCGGCCCGGCGTTCGCCGCGGGACGGGAGACTGACGACGGGGGCGGTCATCGTCTCCGCCATGTGCGGCTGTTCGGCCTCGGGAGCGGAGTCCGCTTCCGTGTCGCCTTCGTGCCCGGCCTCTTCGGTCTCGGAGTGGGCGTCTTTCTCCGTGCCGGTCCCGGCTTCGTAGCCGGGCTCCGCGTCGAAGGCGTGTTCAGGCTCCGGCCCGGGGGCGCCGTACTCGGCGCCCTGGGCGAGGTCGTACTGCTCGTACGGGCCGGTGCCGCTGTCCTGGCCGTAGCGCTCGTGCGCGGCGTCGTACGCGGTATCGGCCGTCGTACCGGGCGAGTTCCAGGCGGTGGCGTCGTACGCGCCGGTGTCGAACGCGGGCGCCGCCGCCCACTGCGCGCTCGCCTCGTACCCGAACTGCGCTGCCTCGAACTGCGTGGCGTCAAGCTGCGTGGGGTCAAGCTGCGTGGCGTCGAACTGCGCGGTCTCGAACTGTGCGCCCGCGAACTGTGCGGCGGCGTCGAACGGTGCCGCGGCGGTGTGCTCCGAGATGCCGTAACCGAACTGTGTGGAGTCGAACTGCCCCGTGCTGTCGGTTCCGTTCAGCTGGTCGGTCGGATGCGCGTGGTTCGCCTGGTTCACCTGGTTCGCCTGGTTCCAGGCATCGGCGTCCCATTGGCCCGTGATATCCGGCTCCACCGACTGGCTCGGGATGCCCGGGACCTGCTGATAATTGTGGTCGGACGCGGTGGTGACGGTGGCCCACTGACCGCTGGTGTCGTACTGCGGTGTGGCGTACGCGTCATATCCGGTCGTCTGATGGGCGCCGGTCTGCCACTGTGTGCTGTCGTACTGGCCGGTGGCGGCCTGGGGGTTCTCGTAGCCGCCCGAGCCGTCCGGCAGGGTGCCGAAGAGTGGGTCGGTCTCGAAGCTGCCGGTCTGGTAGCCGTCATATGCGGCGTACCCGGCGTGGGCGTGCTGGTCGTTCACCAACTTCTCTCTCGCCTCGGCAGCAGAACCAGGGTTTCCTCCGGGGCCTGTCGGACGGACAGGGCCCCTGAGTGAAAGCAGTGGCCGCGACTGTACCCGGCGGTATAGGACGGCGACAATCTTCGGCAGGTTTTGCGTTCCGTTGAAACGGGCATTCGGCCGTGTTTCGGCGGACGACGGGCGCAGACTTGGCCCTATGTTCGAAATTTGTTCGAAATGGGAGCGGGAATTCGAGAGCCGCTTTACGCGCCAGGAGTCACGCGTCAGGCGGCGGAGGCCGGTCCGTCGAAACGTGGACCGTTCCCTCCGGACTCGTCCCCCGGTTCGTCGCCCGGCTCGTCCCCGGCTTCCTCCGTGGACGCCTCCCCGGATTCCCCGGACGCGCGGCCGGAGTTGACCGGGTCCAGGCCGGATTCGCCTATGTGCCCGGGAGATTCGAGCGCGTGCCGGATGCCGGCCGCGACTCCGGGGTGCACCGTCATGGCGAGATGTCCCACCCCGCTCACCAGCACGTTCTCCGCCCGCAGATCAGGGTGCGTGATACGCGCGGTGAGGGCCGGTGCCATCAGTTGGTCGAGATCGCTCCAGAAGCTCACGAACCGCGTTCGGCAGCCGGGCGCGGGCAGCCGCAACTCCTCGATCACGTCCGAACCGGGCCGCATCTGCCGTACGACGGGGTGGGCGTTCGCCAGCGGGACGACGGCCGTGCCCTCGTGCGGCGTGGCGATCGTGATCAGCGTACGTACCCGAGTGTCACCGCCCAGACGCTGTACGTAATACCGCGCGATCAGACCGCCGAGGCTGTGTCCGATCACATCGACCTGGCGGTGGCCGGTGCGTGCGCAGATCTCCTCGACGTACTGGGCGAGAGACTCGGCCGCGGTACGGATGTCGCAGGTCAGCGGCGAGTAGTTGAGCGATACAAGACGGGTCCAGCCGTGCCGGGCGAGGGAGCGGCGCAGCAGGACGAAGACGGACCGGTTGTCGACGAGGCCGTGGAGCAGGACCACAGGGGGGTGCGCGCGGCCCTCCGTGGGCAGCTGGGCGGTTTCCGGGGGCAGGGGCTCGGCGCGGCGCTCCTGGACGATTCCGGCCGGGTAGAGGACGAGATGGCCGCTGAGCACCGCCAGATCGAGCGCCGTGGCGCGGAGCAGATCGGCGGCGGGCGTGGCGTTCCACACGCGGCCGGCCTGACGCAGGAGCGGCGGAACGAAGGGAAAGAGCGGCAAGAACGGCGAAACCTTCATGGCCGACCTCCGAACGACACCCGGGGGGCGGCTCTGACCCCCGCGTGCCCTCACGGGGCGCCGCCGGGCGGGTCGGATGGCTTCCGGCACGCCTGAAGTGCCGGGGTCGGTACACACGAGCCGTGCCACCGCGCCGCGCGGCTGGCGGCACGGTGGAACGGCGCCCGTGTGGCGACTCCTCTTGCGGCTCCCCTTGCGGTCGTCCCGACCCGGCCGGGTATGCCGAGTCATACCGGAACGACGCAAAGCGAACATGTCCCACGTGTGATTTCCCCCTCGCCGTCCTCCGCGAAACAGCCGCGTGCGGGATGCTGTGGATAACGTTCGTTCACTTCCGTGTGCCCGATCCCGACCGGACCGGGGCGCGGGGACCCGTGCCAATGACAGTGCGGTCGGTATGTGGAGGCAGTGATGGGTGTGGCCTGGGAGCCGGAGAATCAGCATCCGGAGAATCAGTCGCGGAGCCAGGACAGGACGAGCGGAGCGCAGGCGGCCGGCGGCCCGATCCGGGTGGTGGTGGCGAAGCCGGGGCTCGACGGACACGACCGCGGGGCCAAGGTGATCGCGCGAGCGCTGCGGGACGCGGGGATGGAGGTCATCTACACGGGGCTCCACCAGACGCCCGAGCAGATCGTGGACACCGCGATCCAGGAGGACGCCGAGGCGATCGGTCTGTCGATTCTCTCCGGGGCGCACAACACGCTTTTCGCGAAGGTGATCGAACTGCTCAAGGAGCGGGACGCGGCGGACATCAAGGTCTTCGGCGGCGGCATCATCCCGGAGGCGGACATCGCCCCGCTCAAGGAGCTGGGCGTGGCCGAGATCTTCACCCCCGGGGCGACGACGACCTCGATCGTCACGTGGGTCAACGCCAACGTCCGCCAGCACGCGGGCGCGTGACGCGCGCCGTCGTTCATGACGCCGCCGGTTCGGTGAGTCCGGCGACGTGGCCGAGGCCGTCGGCGCCCTCGGCCCCATTGACCCCGTCGAGCCCCTTCAGTTCCGCCAGCATCGACGCGCGCAGACGCAGCGTGGAGACCAGCCGCAGGAAGGCTTCCGACCAGTAACCGCCCGCGCCCGGTGACGCGTCCTCCGGCTCGTCCTGGGCCGCGGTGAGCAGCTCCAGCCGGCCTGCCTCGGCGGGGTCGAGGCATCGCTCGGCGAGGCCCATGACCCCGCTGAAGCTCCAGGGGTAGCTTCCCGCGTCCCGGGCGATGTCCAGCGCGTCCACGACCGCGCGGCCCAGCGGCTCCGCCCACGGCACCGCGCAGACGCCGAGCAGTTGGAACGCCTCCGAGAGACCGTGCGCGGCTATGAACGCGGCCACCCAGGAGGCTCGTTCGGCAGGCTCCAGCGTGGCCAGGAGCTTCGCCCGTTCCGCCAGCGACGAGGTGCCGGGGCCGGCGGCCGGGGAGGTGGCCGGGGCGCCCAGCAGGGCCGTGGACCAGCGCGCGTCCCGCTGCCGTACGGCCGCCCGGCACCACGCGGCGTGGAGTTCGGCGGCCCAGTCGTCCAGGACGGGCAGCGCGACGATCTCCTCGGGGGTACGGCCGCCCAGCCTGGCGGGCCAGGTGGCCAGCGGGGCCGCCTCGACCAACTGGCCCAGCCACCAGGACCGTTCCCCCCGGCCGGCCGGCGGGGCCGGGACCACTCCGTCGCGCTGCATGTCCGCGTCGCATTCGTGCGGCGCCTCGACCGAGATGACCTGCCCGCCGCCCGTACGGTCCATGCTCACGCAGGTCGCCGCGCGGGCCGCCATCCTTCCCGCGAGGGCGGAGCCCGGCAGCGCGGAAAGCAACTCGGCGGCGGTATGGCGGACGTTGCGGCTGCGGTCCGACAGGGCCCGCTCCAGGAACGGCTCGTCGGCCCCCGACAGCCCCGTACGCAGCGAGTCGAGGAACATCAGCCGGTCCTCGGCGCGCTCGGTGGTCCACGTCGAGGCGAGCAGCGCCCGGGAAGCCTCCGCGTCGCGGGCCCGTACGGCGGCGAGCAGCGCGACCCGCTCCGCGAACAGGCCCTCCTCCCAGAGCAGTCGGACCGCCTCCCCGTCCCGTGGATCGGGGAGCAGGGCCCCGCCGGACGCACCCCGCAGCGCGAACTTCCACTCCGGGTTGAGCCGGGCGAGCCAGAGCCCGCGCGGCCCGGCGAACGTCAGTGCCTGTGGTCGCAGATCGGTGCGCGCGCGGGCCGCGTCGAGCAGCGCGGGCAGTACGGCGGCGGGCGCGCGGTAGCCGTGCTCATTCGCCGCGGCGAGCCACTGCGGGAGCAGTTCGGTGAGGTCGGGCGCCGCGCCGCGCCGCCCACCGCCGCCGGAGGACCCCGAACGGTCGGCCAGCAGCCGGCCGAGCCGTCGTCCCGCCGCCTCCGGCAGCCGCGCGCGGCCGTCGTGGGGCGCGCGCTCCGGGCGGGCGGCGGCGCGCGCCGGAAGGAGCCCGGCCCTGCGCCGTACGGTGTGCAGCGCGGCGGCGTCCAGCAGGGCCACCGGCGCCTCCTTGCCCGGGGCCAGGATCTCCGTGGGCGGGGTGCGGCGTTCCGTACCGAGCAGGGCGGAGGTGACCAGCCCTTCCCAGAGCGTCGTGACGCGGGGCGTGCCGGTGGGGCCCGCCGGGGCGATGGTGCGAGTCGTGTCCGTCATGGAGCCCTCCGTTGTCGGCGCGGTCGGCCGAGCGGGACCAATGGGTGAACGGGGCCGTCGGAGCGGCAGGACCGTCGGGTCAGCGGGACCCTGAGGCCAGTAGGTGAGGCCAGTAGGACGCTCTGGCCGGTGAAACGCTCAGGTCAGCGGGGCCGTCAAGTCAGCGGAACCGTCAGGTCAGCGGGACCGGCGGATGAGTGGCACCGTCCTCGGCCCAGGCCGCGAGCGGACGGAAGCCGCGGTGGCCGCACTCGCCGAAGACCGTGACCGGACCGCCGCCGGACAGCGCGGCCAGCTTCCAGGGACCGGGCCCTGAGAGGGCCGAGCCCGTGATGGGCAGTGCGGATTCCCCGTCCGCGTCCGCCAGTTGCCAGCCACCGCCCGGCGCCGGCACGGGTATGACGTCCGTCAGCGTCACCGGCCACGCGTCCAGCCAGGGATCCGCGCGCAGCGCCGCCCCGTATGCCTCGATCGCCGCTGTCGTGGAGCCACCGGGCGGCGGTCCCGGGATCGGGGCCGGGGCGCCGAACTGCTGCCCCCAGTCGGCCCGTAGCTGCCCCGCGCCGCCGTGCGGGGTGATCTCGGCCTCGATCATCAGGCCCACCGGCAGGCCCAGTTGTGGGGAGCGCCCCGCCGCGCCGAAGGCGAGCAGCAGCGCGGAACGCCCCGAATTCCGTCCGTACAACCGGATCCGGCGGGTGAGGAGCTTGCCGTCCGAGGAGTCGTACTGCGCCAGGACCAGCCAATGGTCCCTGACCGTCGGACCCCCGGCCGGCGACGGGAGGCCGATCCTCGTACGCACCGTCGTCGCCAGCGGCTCCGGCAGCCGGTCGCGGCCGAGCCATGCCGTGGTCAGCAGATGCAGCAGCGCGGACTCCTCCAGCAGTCGTACCGGCCAGCCGGGGCCCGAGCCGGGGATGGCTCCCAGCTCCCGCACCCGGCCCGCGAGCCCCGGCGCCTGCGCGTCGACCATGCGGGCCGCCGTCTCCTCCCACAGCCCGTACCCCGACTGCTCCGCCGAGGCCAGCCCGCCGCGCAGGAGATCCGTCAGCCGCTGCTCAAGCTCCGAGGCGCCCGCGCTGATCCTGGTGGCCCTGCGCTCCGCCCTGCGCCGCGCGGCCTCGGGATCGGCGGGCTTCCCGGTCCCGGCCGCGCCGGCTTCCCCCGCGTCCCGCTCCCCGTCCTTCTTCCGGCGCCCGTCGAGCCATTCCCCGGCCCAGCCGGGCTCCTGCGCCGTCTCCGGCACGCTTCGCTCGTCCGCCGCCCAGAGCAGCAGCAGCCCCAGCGCGTGCTTGCACGGAAACTTCCGGCTCGGACAACTGCACTTGTAAGCGGGGCCCGTTGTGTCCACAATGGTCTGATACGGCTTACTGCCGCTGCCTTTGCACAGACCCCACACGGCCCCCGCGGAGCCGCTGCCCGCCTCCGACCACGGACCGGCCGTGCTCAGTTTGTCGCCCGCTTTGCGTGACGCTTCGTCAGGAGCCAGAGCGAGCACCTGTTCCGTCGTCCAGCGCACCCCCGTTTGATTCATGTCCACGACGTTAGAGCGCCCCACTGACAATCGCTCTGACCTGCGGATTCAACGAACAAACGGCAGCATGACCGTACTTTGCCTTTGCTATGTCGGGCGAGCTTCCAACGCCACGATCCGGGGGGATCACCAATGAACCGCACTGTCCGCGCCGCCCTCTCCACCCTCGCCGTCACCGGTCTCGCGCTGGGCCTCGGCGCCTGTTCCGAGACCGCGGAGCGAGTGGACAAGGCCGTGACCGACGAGGTCGACAAGGCCGTCAACGAGACCTACGAGGTCACCTACGAGGTCACCGGCAAGAACATCGACACGATCGACTACCACGGCGGAGGCGGCGAGGCCATGGAGCCCAAGATCGAGACGGTCGAGAAGCCCACGCTGCCGTGGACGAAGACGGTCACGCTGCGCGGCATCATGCCGCCCGGTGTCATGCCGACCGCCCTGGACCCGGCGGGCGCCGAGGTCACCTGCAAGATCATCTACAACGGTGAGGTCATCAAGGAGGAGACGGACGCGGGCAAGGCCGCGGCGGGCGGCTGCATCGCGGTGTCCCCGATCGCCGGGTAACCCCTCGCGTAACTTCCCTCGCCACGTAACTTCCCTCGCCGGTGATCGCCGTCGCCGGTGACTCCCCTCGTACGCGGGCGCGTCCGCGAGGTCCCGCCCGGCCCGCGGCGACGGCCGATTGTCAGTGGTGTGGTGCACCGTGGAACTCACATCCGGTCGACCGATCTGGAGGGGGATCCATGACCGTGCCCGAAAACACCGCGCCCGCCGGGACCGAGGAGGCGCTGCGCCCGCACGCCGAGGACGCGTTCGCCGACGAGCTGACGGCGCTGGCCGCGGCCGACGACCGGCAGCGGCCCGTCAGATGGCGGCTGTCGCCCTGGGCCGTGGCCACGTATCTGCTCGGTGGCACGCTGGCCGACGGGACGGTGATCACACCGAAGTACGTGGGACCGCGGCGGATCGTCGAAGTCGCGGTCACCACGCTCGCCACCGACCGGGCGCTGCTGCTCCTCGGGGTGCCGGGCACCGCCAAGACCTGGGTGTCCGAGCATCTCGCCGCCGCCGTCAGCGGCGACTCGACCCTGCTCGTGCAGGGCACGGCCGGCACGCCCGAGGAGGCGATCCGCTACGGCTGGAACTACGCGCAGTTGCTCGCCCACGGCCCCAGCCGTGACGCGCTGGTGCCCAGTCCGGTGATGCGGGCCATGTCGGAGGGGATGACCGCGCGCGTCGAGGAGCTGACCCGTATCCCCGCCGATGTGCAGGACTCGCTCATCACGATCCTGTCGGAGAAGACCCTGCCGGTCCCCGAGCTGGGACAAGAGGTGCAGGCCGTCCGGGGGTTCAATCTGATCGCCACGGCCAATGACCGCGACCGGGGGGTCAACGACCTCTCCAGCGCGCTGCGCCGCCGCTTCAACACCGTGGTCCTGCCGCTGCCGGCCACCCCGGAGGCCGAGGTCGACATCGTCTCCCGGCGGGTGGACCAGATGGGACGCTCGCTCGATCTGCCGACCGGGCCTGAGGGCATCGACGAGATCCGCCGGGTCGTCACGGTCTTCCGTGAACTGCGCGACGGCGTAACGACCGACGGCCGTACGAAACTCAAGTCCCCCTCGGGGACGCTCTCCACGGCCGAGGCGATCTCCGTGGTCACCAACGGCCTCGCGCTCGCCGCCCACTTCGGGGACGGCGTGCTGCGGCCGGGCGATGTCGCGGCGGGCATCCTCGGCGCGGTGGTCCGTGACCCGGCGGCGGACCGGGTGATCTGGCAGGAGTATGTCGAGACGGTGGTCCGCGAGCGCGACGGCTGGAAGGACTTCTACCGCGCCTGCCGCGAGGTGAGCGCGTGACCACGACGCACGGACCGACGCTGCTCGGGGTCCGGCATCACGGGCCGGGGTCCGCGCGTGCGGTTCGGGCGGCGCTCGACGCGGCGGCGCCCCGGGTCGTCCTCATCGAGGGCCCGCCCGAGGGGGACGCGCTGCTGGCGCTCGCCGCCGACGAGGCGATGCGGCCGCCCGTCGCGCTCCTGGCGCACGCGGTGGACGATCCGGGGCGCGCGGCGTTCTGGCCGCTGGCCGAGTTCTCCCCGGAGTGGGTCGCGATCCGCTGGGCGCTGGCGCATGACGTACCGGCCCGGTTCATCGATCTGCCCGCGGCGCACTCGCTGGCGCTCGCCGCGGCGGACGACGCTGCCGGCGACGCCGGATCCGGCGAGTCCGCCGACCCCGCGGACCCCGACGAGCCCGCCGAGTCCGCCGACCCCGCCGAGTCCGACGCCTCCCGGGACGACGAGAGCCTGCGGATCGATCCGCTCGCCGTTCTCGCCGAGGCCGCCGGGTACGACGACCCCGAGCGCTGGTGGGAGGACGTCGTCGAGCATCAGGGCGCAGGCGGCGCCGACGACCCCTTCGCGCCGTTCGCCGCGGTCGCCGAGGCCATGGGCGCCCTGCGCGAGCGGTACGGCGACGGCGGACCCCGGCGCGATCTCGTCCGCGAGGCCCATATGCGCGGTCGGCTCAGGGCCGCGTGCAAGGAGTTCGGGGACGACGGCGTCGCCGTGGTCTGCGGCGCCTGGCATGTGCCCGCGCTCGGCCGGAAGACCACTGTCGCGGCGGACCGCGCGCTGCTGAAGGGGCTGCCCAAGGTCAGGACAGGGATGACATGGGTGCCCTGGACCCACCGCAGGCTGGCCCGGCACAGCGGCTACGGCGCGGGCATCGACTCGCCCGGCTGGTACGGACATCTCTTCGCGGTGCCCGACCGCCCCGTGGAGCGCTGGCTCACCAAGGTCGCCGGACTGCTCCGGGAGGAGGACAGGACCGTCTCCTCGGCCCATGTCATCGAGGCGGTACGGCTCGCCGAGACGCTGGCCGCCATGCGCGGGCGTCCGCTCGCCGGTCTGACCGAGACCACCGACGCGATCCGGGCCGTGATGTGCGAGGGATCGGATGTGCCGCTCGACCTCATCCACGACCGGCTCATCGTCGGCGAGGTGCTCGGTGAGGTTCCGGACACGGCCCCCGCCGTGCCGCTCCAGCGCGATCTCACCGCGCTCCAGCGCACGCTGCGGCTCAAGCCGGAGGCGCTGGAGCGCGAGCTGGACCTCGACCTCCGTAAGGAGACCGACGCCGAGCGCGGCAGGCTCCTGCACCGGCTGCGACTGCTCGGTATCGACTGGGGCGAACCGGTCGTGGGGCGGGGGAGCACCGGCACGTTCCGGGAGACCTGGCGGCTGCGCTGGGAGCCCGAGCTGTACGTACGGGTCGCGGAGGCCGGTGTGTGGGGCACGACCGTGCTCTCCGCCGCCACCGCCAAGGCCGAGTCGCGGGCCCTTTCCGCGACCGCGCTCGCGGAGGTCACGGCGCTGGCCGAGCGCTGTCTGCTGGCCGCGCTCCCCGACGCTCTGCCCGTGGTGATGCGGGCCCTCGCCGATCGCGCCGCGCTCGACGCCGACGTCGGCGGGCTCGCCCAGGCGCTGCCCGCGCTGGCCCGCTCGCTGCGGTACGGGGACGTGCGCTCCACCGACACCGGGGCCCTCGGTGAGGTGGCCGGGGGGCTGGCCGAGCGGATCTGCGTCGGTCTGCCGCCCGCCTGCGCCGGGCTCGACGCGGACGGAGCGGCGCAGATGCGGGGGCATCTCGACAGCGTCCATATCGCCGTCGGCCTCCTCCCGGACGACCGCGGCCGGGATCTGGCCGGGCGCTGGGGAGCCGTCCTGCACAAGCTCGCCGGACGGGACACCGTCCCGGGGGTGATCAGGGGCCGGGCCGCCCGGCTGCTGCTGGACGACGGCCGGCTCGCCGAGGACGAGGCCGCGCGGTTCATGGGGCTCGCGCTGTCGCCCGGAACGCCGCCGACCGACGCGGCGGCCTGGATCGAGGGCTTCGTCGGCGGACCGGCCGGTGCGGGGAGCCGGCAGGCGGGGAGCAGCGCGGGCGGCATGCTCCTGGTCCATGACGAACGCCTCCTCGGCCTCGTGGACGGCTGGCTGACCGGGGTGTCGGCCGAGGCCTTCACGGATGTGCTCCCGCTGCTGCGCCGCACGTTCTCCGCGTACGAGCCGGGCGTGCGGCGCACGCTGGGCGAGTTGGTCGGACGCGGGCCCGCGCGGGGCGGCCCGGTGGCGTCCGAGGCCGCCGCGCCCGGCTTCGGCCCGGGGCTCGACGAGACGCGCGCGGACGCCGTACTGCCGGTGCTCCGTCTGCTGCTGGGCTCCGACGTCAGCGCAACCGCCGACGACAACGACGATCTTCTGGAGGCGACGGGATGAGCGGCGCGACGAGCGGTGGAACGCGCGGTGGAACGGGCGGTGGGATGGGCGACGGCGTCGGCACCGAGGGGACGGACCGCGCCGCCGACGAGCGGCTGCGCCGCTGGCGGATGGTGCTCGGCGGGGAGAGCGCCGACGGGACGGGCCGCGCGCTCTCCGGCAGGGACGCGGCGATGGACGGCGCGCTGTCCGCCCTCTACGGCTCGGGCAAGGAGAAGGGCGGAGCGGCCGGCACCGACCGCTCCGCCGGGCTCGGCGCCTCCGCGCCCGCCGTCGCCCGCTGGCTCGGGGACATCCGTACGTACTTCCCCAGCTCCGTCGTCCAGGTCATGCAGCGTGACGCGATCGACCGGCTCGGGCTGTCCGCGCTGCTCCTGGAGCCGGAGATGCTGGAGGCCGTCGAGGCGGACGTCCATCTCGTCGGCACACTGCTCTCGCTCAACAAGGCGATGCCCGAGACGACCAAGGAGACGGCCCGCGCCGTCGTGCGCAAGGTGGTCGCGGACATCGAGAAGCGGCTCGCCACCCGCACCCGCGCCACCCTGACCGGCGCGCTCGACCGGTCCGCGCGCGTCAGCCGGCCACGCCACCGGGACATCGACTGGGACCGTACGATCCGCGTGAACCTCAAGAACTACCTCCCTGAGCACGGCACGGTGGTGCCGGAGCGGCTCATCGGCTACGGCCGCGCCGCGCAGTCCGTGAAGAAGGAGGTCATCCTCTGCATCGACCAGTCCGGTTCGATGGCGGCGTCCGTCGTCTACGCCTCCGTCTTCGGCGCCGTCCTGGCCTCCATGCGCTCGCTCGCCACCCGGCTCGTCGTCTTCGACACCGCAGTCGTCGATCTCACGGATCAGCTCGACGACCCCGTCGACGTGCTGTTCGGCACCCAGCTCGGCGGGGGCACCGACATCAACCGCGCGCTCACCTACTGCCAGTCCCGGATCACCCGGCCCGCCGACACCGTGGTCGTCCTGATCAGCGACCTCTACGAGGGCGGGATACGTGACGGGATGCTCAAGCGCGTCGCGGCGATGAAGGCGTCCGGCGTGCAGTTCGTGGCGCTGCTCGCGCTGTCCGACGAGGGAGCGCCCGCGTACGACCGCGAGCACGCGGCGGCCCTCGTCGCGCTCGGTGCGCCGGCCTTCGCCTGCACCCCCGATCTCTTCCCGGAGGTGATGGCGGCGGCGATCGAGAAGCGCCCCCTTCCCATACCGGACAAGGAGCTGCCGAGCCGGGCGATCTCCCGGTGATACGGAGGGCTTCCGCGCCTGGTGTGACGCGTCTCTCCGCTCTGTGACAGGTATCACCGCTCATCTGTGATCCTTGATTTAGGGAGCCACGGTTCACGGGGATAACCTGCGAGACGGACATGCCGCGTACCGGACAGCGAGTACGCCTCCCTCTGTGACAGCGCAGTCACGTTGCCCTTCGCGGCACGCCCACGCAGACAACGAACCCGCGATCACCAGGCTGCGGTTTAAAAGACACAAGGGACGGACACGCGTGGACCTGTTCGAGTATCAGGCGAGGGACCTCTTCGCCAAGCACGGTGTACCGGTGCTGGCCGGTGAAGTCATCACGACGCCTGACGCGGCTCGCGAGGTGACCGAGCGGCTCGGCGGCAAGGCCGTCGTCAAGGCGCAGGTCAAGGTCGGCGGGCGCGGGAAGGCGGGTGGCGTGAAGCTGGCCGCCGACCCGGCGGACGCCGTCGAGAAGGCCGGTCAGATCCTGGGCATGGACATCAAGGGCCACACGGTCCACAAGGTGATGCTGGCCCAGACCGCGGACATCGCGGAGGAGTACTACGTCTCCTTCCTGCTGGACCGCACCAACCGCACCTTCCTCGCCATGGCCTCCGTCGAGGGCGGCGTGGAGATCGAGGTCGTCGCGGAGGAGAACCCCGACGCGCTCGCCAAGATCCCGGTCGACGCCAACGAGGGCTGCACGCCCGAGAAGGCCGCCGAGATCGTCGCCGCCGCGAAGTTCCCGGCCGAGATCGCCGACCAGGTCGCCGACGTCCTGCAGAAGCTGTGGACCGTCTTCATCGCGGAAGACGCCCTCCTCGTCGAGGTCAACCCGCTGATCAAGTCCGGTGACGGCAAGATCATCGCGCTCGACGGCAAGGTCTCGCTCGACGAGAACGCGGCCTTCCGCCAGCCGGAGCACGAGGCACTTGAGGACAAGGACGCCGCCAACCCGCTTGAGGCCGCGGCCAAGGCCAAGAACCTCAACTACGTCAAGCTCGACGGCGAGGTCGGCATCATCGGCAACGGCGCGGGTCTGGTCATGTCGACCCTCGACGTCGTCGCGTACGCCGGTGAGGCCCACAACGGCGTGAAGCCCGCCAACTTCCTCGACATCGGCGGCGGCGCCTCCGCCGAAGTCATGGCGAACGGCCTGGAGATCATCCTCGGCGACCCGGACGTCAAGTCCGTGTTCGTCAATGTCTTCGGTGGCATCACCGCCTGTGACGAGGTCGCCAACGGCATCGTCCAGGCCCTTGAGCTGCTCAAGACCAAGGGCGAGGACGTCACCAAGCCGCTGGTCGTGCGTCTGGACGGCAACAACGCGGAGCTGGGTCGCAAGATCCTGTCCGACGCCAACCACCCGCTCGTGCAGCGCGTGGACACCATGGACGGCGCGGCCGACAAGGCCGCCGAGCTCGCGGCTGCGAAGTAAGGGACAGGGACTCCAACACCATGGCTATTTTCCTGACCAAGGAAAGCAAGGTCATCGTCCAGGGGATGACCGGCGCCACCGGCATGAAGCACACCAAGCTCATGCTCGCCGACGGCACCAACATCGTCGGCGGTGTGAACCCGCGCAAGGCCGGCACGTCCGTCGACTTCGACGGCACCTCCGTACCGGTCTTCGGCTCCGTCGCCGAGGCCATTGAGAAGACCGGCGCCGACGTGTCCGTCGTCTTCGTGCCGCCGGCCTTCGCCAAGGCCGCCGTCATCGAGGCGATCGACGCCGAGATCGGCCTGGCCGTCGTGATCACCGAGGGCATCGCGGTGCACGACTCCGCCGCCTTCTGGGCGTACGCGGGCAGCAAGGGCAACAAGACCCGGATCATCGGTCCGAACTGCCCCGGCCTGATCACCCCCGGGCAGTCCAACGCGGGCATCATCCCGGGCGACATCACCAAGCCCGGCCGGATCGGTCTCGTGTCCAAGTCCGGCACGCTGACCTACCAGATGATGTACGAGCTCCGTGACATCGGCTTCTCCTCGGCCGTCGGCATCGGTGGCGACCCGGTCATCGGTACGACGCACATCGACGCGCTCGCCGCGTTCGAGGCCGACCCCGACACCGACCTGATCGTGATGATCGGCGAGATCGGCGGCGACGCCGAGGAGCGCGCGGCGGACTTCATCGCCAAGAACGTCACCAAGCCGGTCGTCGGCTACGTCGCGGGCTTCACCGCGCCCGAGGGCAAGACCATGGGCCACGCCGGCGCCATCGTCTCCGGCTCCTCCGGCACCGCCCAGGCGAAGAAGGAGGCCCTGGAGGCCGCGGGCGTGAAGGTCGGCAAGACGCCGACCGAGACGGCCGGGCTCGCCCGCGCCATCCTCGCGGGCTGAGTCCCCGCCTCTCCGCAGGGCACCACGCGCGTGGGCCCGCACCCTCTCCCGGGTGCGGGCCCACGCGCGTTCCTGAGCGGCAGGCGACCGTTCAGCGCGGTCGCGGCACGAGCCGCGGGGGACCGGTCACCGACTCGTGGCGGAGCTTGTCGCGCAGCACCTGGTCCTGCTTGCTCAGGCGCTGCGGACCGTTCGGCACCGGAACACCGCCGACCTGCTCGCCCGGCGACACCCGTGGCTGATAGTGCGTCGGAGCGGTGGCCAGGGTGAACCCCGTCGCCCCGATGATCAGCACGGTGAAGGCGATGGCCGCCCGCGTCCAGAACCGGGCCCGCCGCTCGCAGCCGGACCGTATGGCCGGCGCCTGTGCGATCGGGGGTGGTGTCACCTCCCGCACGAGCGCGCCGAGCCGTTCCTGAAGCACCTGTGTGTCGGTCAGCTCGGGCATCTGCGCGGCGACCGCCTTGCGCGCGTTCAGCAGCCGGTTGGCGGTGGCCGGGGTGCTCGCCTCGGTCTCGGCCGCCGTCTCCGGCAGATCGAGGCCGAGTCCGTCGTAGAGCAGCAGCGTGCGGCGGTACGACGCGGGAAGTCGCAGCAGCGCCTCGCGCAACTCCCGCTCCTCCGGCGGCTCCTGGTCGCGGGGGACCGCGTCGGGGCGCATGCGGGGGCTGCGCAGCCGGTGCCACGGCGACATCGCGTACTCGTACGCGGCGGCCCGCAGCCAGCCCGCCGGGTCCCGGTCGACCGCGACTTCGGGCCAGCGCGCCCACGCGAGATGGAAGGCGCGCTCGACGGACTGCTGGGAGAGGACGCGCTGCCCGGTGAGCAGATACGCCTGACGTACGAGGGCGGGCGCGGTGAACGCGTACAGGGCGTCGAAGGCCTCGTCGGGTGTGCGTGCCTCGAACCCGGGGTCGGGCGGGGTGGGCCAGTCGGTGTTGCGCACATCAACGGCGGGCGCGCGCGCCGCGGTCGTGCTCGCTCCCGTCGTGCTCGCTCCCGTCGTGCCCGCTCCGGTGGTGCCCGCTCCGGTCGCGCCGGCCGTGGTCTTGCTCGCTCCCGTCTTCCTCGCACCCGTCGTGCTTGCTCCGGTCGTGCCCTTTCCGGTGGTGCGTTTTCCGGCCCGGCCTCTGGCGGGTGTACTCGCCGAAGCCCCGTTCGTGGGCGCCGCGTTCGCCCTACGGCCGCGTCCGGCGGTGGTGGGCGTGGCCGGTGGCGCGGCGCCGGCCGTGGGCGCCGCGGCGGTCCTCGTGGTACGCACGGCTCTCGCGGCGGATGTGCCGCGGTTCCGCGCCGCGGACCGCTGCGCGGCGGCCTTCGCCGCCTCCCTCCTGGCCCGTTCCTCCAGCGCGGCCTTCTCCCGGAGTTCCGCGGCGATCCCGGCCAGCAGCTTCGCGTACAACTCCCCCTTGCGACCGCGGGGAGTCGTACGACCGGTCTCCCAGGACCTGAGCGTCGACCGTGTGACGCCCACCGCGGCGGCGGCCTGCTTCTCGGTCATCGGCTTCGACTCGCGCAGTCTTCGCCGCTGTTCGGGGGTGGGCAGCGACGGGCCGCCGGCCTTGGTGCCTCGGGCGGTGCTCTGCGTGGCCTTCTGCGTCATGTGGGACTCCCCGCAGCACGGTTCTGGGCGAAAAAGCACATAAACGTATATTGGGCGACACGGCGACTATTCGCCTGTTGCGCGAATTAGATGGGTGTCGTGGGCAGCATGAGTTCGTGACCCAATTGACCGAACACAGTGCGCCGTTGTCCTCGGCCGGGGCCCTTGAGCGTGGTAAGGCCGCGGCACTGACCTCCGCCGTTCTCCGTGGGGCCATCGCCGCGTGCCTCGGGCTCGGCGCCATCGCCGTGCTGGTGATGGCGATGTGGATCACTTCACCGTTCCCCGACAGCGGTGCGGACGGTGCTCTGCACATCGCGGCCGGGCTCTGGCTGCTGGGCCACGGCGTCGAGCTGATGCGCCCGGACACCCTCTCCGGGACCCCCGCGCCCATCGGAGTCGTACCGCTGCTCCTAATGGGTCTGCCGGCCTGGCTGGCCTACCGCGCCGCCCGCGACGCCCTCGAACCCGACGAGGGACGGCCCCAGCTCACCGGGCTCGGCGCCGTATGCACCGTGTCCGGGGGATATCTGCTGGTCGGCGGGGCTGCCGTGCTCTACGCGGGGGGCGGCGCGCTCACCGCGCACCCACTGCGCGCGGCGCTCACGCTGCCCGTGCTGACGGTGCTCTCGGCGGCGGCCGGGGCATGGACGGCGCATGGCTGTCCGCGCGTGCCGCTGCCCCAGCGGCTGCCCGGGGCGGTACGGAGGCCGCTGGCCCGTATGGTCTGGGCGCCCGCGGGACGCCGGGGGGTCGTCGTCGCGGGGCGGTCGGGGGTGGCGGCCTTCCTGCTGCTGGTGGGCGGCGGCGCGCTCCTGGTCGGCGCCTCGCTCGTATGGCACGGAGATCCGGCACACACCTCGTTCGTCCAGCTCGCGGGCGACTGGTCGGGGCGGGTCGCCGTGCTGCTGCTGGGGCTGGCCCTGGTGCCGAACGCGGCGGTCTGGGGCGCCGCTTACGGCCTGGGGCCCGGCTTCGCGCTCGGTACGACAGCGACGGCCACCCCGCTCGGGGTCGTCGGCCCACCCGCGCTGCCGTCCTTCCCGCTGCTCGCCGCCGTACCGGAAGGTCCTGGCACGGCGGCGAACTGGGCGGCGGCCGGGGTGCCGGCCGTCGCGGGGCTGGCGGTCGCGTGGTTCACCGTACGGGTGGCCGCGCCCCCGTTCGCGGTGCGGGAAGAGGCGTGGAGCGCACGCGGGACGGCGTTGACGGCGGCGCTCGGGGGTGTCGTGTGCGCGGGGCTGACGGCGGTGTTCGCGGGGCTCGCGGGCGGCCCGCTGGGGAACGGCAGACTGGCGGAGTTCGGTCCTGTCTGGTGGCTGACGGGCGCCGCGGCGCTGGCGTGGACGGTGACGCTCGGCGTGCCGACAGCGCTGCTGCTCCGCCTCTGGCGACTCCGGGAGCGACGTCTGAAGGACGTACCGGCGGCCGAACCGCTCCCCGCGACGAGGGCCCCGGCGGGGGCCGGGGCTCCGGCCGAGCCCAGGACCGGTGCCCTGGCCGAGCCCAGGACCGGGGCTCCGGCCGAGTCCAGGACCGGGACTGTGACCAGCTCCAGAGCAGGGGCAGGGGCCGGGAGCGGGAGCGGGAACGGGAGTGCCCAGTCCGGTGCTCCGGAGCGGCGGTCGCGGCGGCGGGCTCCCTGGCGGCGGGCTCCCTGGCGGCGGCTGAGAGGGCGGAGAGCCACGGAAGCGGCGGCGTCGGCACCCCGCGCCGCGTCGGAGGCGGGCGAGGCGATCGGCGGCCTGGACATCCTGGAGGCGGCGGAGGCCGGGGCGCGTACCGGCGCGGGTGGGGGCGCCGGGGGTGCGGGCGGTGCGGGAGCCGGCCGGCCGGAAGCGTTCGATCCGGACTTCGAGCCGTATGACTTCCTGCCGGCCGAGGCCTGGCATGAGCGCGGGGCCCGGGAGGCGCGCTGGGCCGCGTTCAAGGAGGTGTCGGGGGGTCTGATGGCCGATTGCCCAGCCACGTCACCGCCGCCCGGCGAGCGTCCCACCCCGGGCTCCCCGACCCCGGGCTCCCCGACCCCAGGCGCGACCACCGCGGGTCCGACCCCAGGCTCCCCCACCGCGGGTCCGGCGCCAGGTTCGCCCACCCCAGGGCCGGGGACGCGGGCCCCAGGGCCGGGGTCGCGCGCGCCGGAGCCGCCCTCCCTCAGGAAAGGCGGCTCCGATGCGGACGAAGGACCTGGGCCGGTTACTCCTTGACGCCGAAGACCGGCACCAGCGAGTCGGGCAGCAGATCGTTGCAGGAGAGCTGGCCCGTGGTCGTCAGGGCGTCGTTCAGGCATGTGTAGTAGTCGCGGTACACCAGCTGCACCGTGAAGGTCGTGGCCACGATCGCCAGCGCGATGACGGCTGTCACCAGCCCGCTCACCGCCGCGGTGGTCTGCGGCCTGTTCGACGCCGGGAGCGCGGCTCCGGACTGGCCGGGCCCGCCGAACGCCGCCGCCCGTCCCGCCTCTCCTGCCTGTCCCGTCCGCGTCAGCTGCGCCGTCTGTCCTGGCTGTGCGGTCTGTGCCGGGGTACCGGCCGACCGCACCGCCGCCGGGGACGTGCCGTCGGGTGCGCCGTCGGTGTCCGACGACGACGTCCTGGACTTGTTGCGCAGCGAGCTGATGCCCCAGTACAGCGCCAGGGCCCCGAGCAGCAGCGCGATCTCCGGGAAGTCGAAGAGCGCGAAGAAGAAGGCCCACATCCCGGAGAGCAGGGCGTAGCGGGCGCGGCGCTGGGCCGGGTCCGTCGGGTCCCAGCGCAGTCCGCCGCGGCCTCCGTCGGGCCCGTCCTTGCCGGAGCCCTGACCGTTCTGGCCGTGCTGGCCGTTCTGACCACCGGGACGGCTGCCGAAGCCGCCCGGGGAGCGGCCGGGCTGGCGGCTGCTCCACTGGCTGCCCCAGCCGCCCCGCGACTGGCCGGATCCGTCGCTCGACGAGTTCCCGCCGTGCTCGGGATGGCGCGGCTGCCACGGCTGGTCGGGCCTTCCCTCGGGCGGCGGCGCGAACGGATTGTCCTCGGCGGAGCCCGACGAGGACGACTCCGGCGAGCCGGAGCCCGCGGACTGCGGAGCCGGTGCCCCGGAGGAGCCCGGTGCCCCGGAGGGCCCGGAGGTTCCCGAAGGCCCGGTGGAGCCGGTGGAGCCGGTGGAGCCGGTGGAAGAGGACTGGCGTTCCCGCGGCAGCAGCACCGGCCCAGAAGGCGGCGGGAGGTGGAGCGCCGTGCGGCGGCGTCGGTCCGACATCAGGTGAACGTCTTCCCCTCAGACCCAGTGCGCGGGGGTCTTGTCTCGTGTGGCCCGCCCTGGAGACGAACCCTGTCCCCAGACGCTACCTCCCGGCCAAGCCCCCGTCCCGTGGGGGCCGCTTGGTGTGCCGGTATCGTTGCTGACGGTCGGCTTCTTCGTAGAGTTCCCCGTATCGGGGGACGTGATTCGTTCGTACGACCACACAAACCGTACGACGACTCAAGCAGAGTCAAGTCAAGCTGCCGCTCGCACAACGCTGTCGCAGAAAGGCGCCCGCCGTGGCCTCCCCGCCCTCCTCCGCCCGCCCGGCCCGGCTCGTGGTCCTGGTCTCCGGATCCGGTACGAATCTGCAGGCTCTGCTCGACGCGATCGGTGACGATCCGGTGGCCTTCGGCGCGCGGATCGTGGCCGTCGGCGCCGACCGCGGCTCCATCGCGGGTCTTGAGCGCGCCGAGCGCGCCGGGCTGCCCACGTTCGTGTGCCGGGTGAAGGACTACCCGAGCCGTGACGACTGGGACGCGGCGCTCGCCGAGGCGACGGCGGCGCACGAGCCGGATCTGGTGATCTCGGCCGGTTTCATGAAGATCGTGGGGAAGGAGTTCCTCGCGCGCTTCGGCGGGCGGTTCGTCAACACCCATCCCGCGCTGCTCCCCAGCTTTCCCGGTGCCCACGGGGTGCGCGAGGCGCTCGCCTACGGAGCGAAGGTCACCGGCTGCACGGTCCACTTCGTCGACGACGGTGTCGACACCGGCCCGATCATCGCGCAGGGCGTGGTCGAGGTGCGGGACGAGGACGATGAAGACGCTCTCCATGAGCGCATCAAGGAAGTCGAGCGACGCCTGCTCGTCGAGGTCGTGGGGCGTCTGGCCCGGCACGGCTATCGCATTGAGGGACGAAAGGTAACGATCCAGTGACCGCCGAAGGTACGAAGCGCCCCATTCGCAGAGCGCTGGTCAGCGTCTACGACAAGACGGGCCTGGAAGAGCTGGCCCGCGGGCTGCACGAGGCGGGCGTCACCCTGGTCTCGACCGGCTCCACCGCGGGGAGGATCGCGGCCGCAGGGGTGCCGGTCACCAAGGTCGAGGAGCTGACCGGCTTCCCCGAGTGCCTGGACGGCCGGGTCAAGACGCTGCATCCGCGCGTCCACGCCGGCATCCTCGCCGACCTCCGGCTCGACTCGCATCGTGAGCAGCTCGCCGAGCTGGACATCGAGCCGTTCGACCTGGTCGTGGTGAACCTCTACCCGTTCCGCGAGACGGTCGCCTCCGGCGCCACCCCCGACGAGTGCGTGGAGCAGATCGACATCGGCGGGCCCTCGATGGTCCGCGCCGCCGCCAAGAACCACCCCTCGGTCGCGGTCGTCACCAGCCCCGGGCGGTACGGGGATGTCCTCGGCGCCGTACGGGACGGCGGGTTCGACCTGGCGACCCGCAAGCGGCTGGCCGCCGAGGCGTTCCAGCACACGGCCGCGAACGACGTGGCGGTGGCCGCCTGGTTCGCGGAGGGTTACGCGGCACCCGACGACTCGGGGTTCCCGGACTTCCTGGGCGCCACGTACACGCGGAAGAACGTGCTCCGGTACGGCGAGAACCCGCACCAGCCCGCCGCGCTCTACACGGGCGCCGAGGGCGGTCTCGCCGAGGCCGAGCAACTGCACGGCAAGGAGATGTCGTACAACAACTACACGGACACCGACGCCGCGCGCCGTGCCGCGTACGACCACGCCGAGCCGTGTGTCGCGATCATCAAGCACGCCAATCCGTGCGGTATCGCGATCGGTGACGATGTGGCCGAGGCGCACCGCAAGGCGCACGCCTGCGACCCGCTGTCCGCGTTCGGCGGGGTGATCGCCGTCAACCGTCCGGTCTCCGTGGCGATGGCCGAGCAGGTCGCCGAGATCTTCACCGAGGTTATTGTGGCGCCCGGTTACGAGGACGGCGCGGTCGAGGTGCTGGCCCGCAAGAAGAACATCCGCGTGCTGCGCTGTCCCGAGGCTCCGTCCGCGACCGTGGAGGTCAAGCCGATCGACGGGGGCGCGCTGCTCCAGGTAACCGACCGGCTCCAGGCCGACGGTGACGACCCGGCCAACTGGACGCTCGCGACCGGCGACGCGCTTTCCGAGGCCGACCTGCGCGAACTGGCCTTCGCCTGGAAGGCGTCGCGCGCGGTCAAGTCCAACGCGATCCTGCTCGCCAAGGGCGGGGCGTCGGTGGGCGTCGGCATGGGCCAGGTCAACCGCGTCGACTCCGCGAAGCTCGCGGTGGAGCGGGCCGGTGAGGAGCGGGCGCGTGGCGCGTACGCCGCGTCCGACGCGTTCTTCCCGTTCCCCGACGGGCTGGAGATCCTGCTGAACGCGGGCGTCAAGGCGGTGGTGCAGCCGGGTGGTTCGGTCCGTGACGAGTCGGTCGTCGAGGCGGCGCGCAAGGCGGGCGTGACGATGTACTTCACGGGGACGCGGCACTTCTTCCACTGAGCCCCCCCGCGTCCCCCTGCCGACGAGGGCGGGGGGACGCGGAGGCGCGGAAACACCGGAATGCGGAAACACCGGAATGCGGAAACGCCGGAAGGCCGTAATCTCCCGCCGAACGGCGAGGATTACGGCCTTCATGTCATCCGGGTCGCGCCTGCGGGTCACGCCTGCGGGTGTCACGCCGAGGAGCGTGTCGGCGGACCGTCAGTGAGCGCGCTGACGGTTCGCTGACGAGGTGATGAGCTGATGAACCGTCAGTGGCGCGGACGCTGGAACCAGGCGGCGCCGTCCGACTTGCCGGCGAAGACGGCGATCAGGATGGCGAGAACGAGGTGCACGATGCCGAACACCGTGAACGGGTAGATGGCGAGGATGGCGGTCACGACGCCGAAGACGATGAGAGTGACACGGACGCCGTTCCCGCCGTTCTTGACCTTCGTGGCGAGGACCGCCGACAGCACCAGCCACACGAGAGCCAGCGCGCCGAGGGCGTAGAGAACGCCGCTCGACTGATCCACGAGGTCCTGGAACTGCGAGTCGCTCTGCAGCGTTTCGTTGTCCTTCGCCGCGTTGAGCGACGCCGCGGCGCCGAAGAAGATCAGCGTTCCGATCAGACAGAGACCGGAGATGACCCACAGCATCACGCGCGCGGCCTTCACCCCGCCCGGCATCTCCGTCGGGCCGCCCGGGAAGCCACCGCCGCCGTACGGCTGGACCGGCGGCGCCTGCGGGTAGCCGTAGCCGGGCTGCTGCGGCTGACCCTGCGGGTAGCCGTAGCCCGGCTGGCCCTGGGGCTGGCCGGATCCGGGCGGGGGCTGCTGGCCGTACGGGTTGTTGGGGTCGCCGAAGCTCATGGCGGGGTTCCTCCGTTGGTAATGCGGGGACGGTGCGACCCAACGGGGAGGAGGAACTTCTCAGAAGTGAGCGGTCTTCCCCCCGTCGATGGCCGCGTACTGCGCCCGTAATCGTGTTATCTACCTCTTATTTTGTCCAGTCGCTACGGATGGGCGTTGTGCAAGCGCAACCTCCCGCGATGCCCGTGACGGGGCGGGCGAATGCCCAGGTCGTCTCAGGACGGGACACGAATTGGAAGAGTGGAGGGGTCATCCGCGAGGATGGGGGTATGAGCGCCCAGATTCTCGATGGCAAGGCCACCGCAGCCGCGATCAAGTCCGATCTGACCGCCCGCGTGGCGGCCCTCAAGGCGCGGGGCGTCACACCCGGGCTCGGCACCCTGCTGGTCGGTGACGACCCGGGCAGCCGCTGGTACGTGAACGGCAAGCACCGCGACTGCGCCCAGGTCGGTATCGCCTCGATCCAGCGCGAACTGCCCGACACCGCCTCCCAGGCGGAGATCGAGGCCGTGGTCGAGGAGCTGAACGCCAATCCCGAGTGCACGGGCTACATCGTGCAACTGCCGCTGCCCAAGGGCATCAACACCAACCGGGTGCTTGAGCTGATGGACCCGGCCAAGGACGCCGACGGGCTGCACCCGATGAGTCTCGGCCGGCTGGTGCTCAACGAGACGGGGCCGCTGCCCTGCACCCCGTACGGCATCATCCAGCTGCTGCGCCACCACGGCGTCGAGATCAAGGGCGCGCATGTGGTGGTCGTGGGCCGCGGGATCACCGTCGGCCGGTCGATCCCGCTCCTGCTGACCCGTAAGTCGGAGAACGCGACGGTCACGCAGTGCCACACCGGCACCCGTGATCTGTCGGCGCAGCTCAGGCAGGCCGACATCATCGTGGCCGCCGCCGGGGTGCCGCACATCATCAAGCCCGAGGATGTGAAGCCGGGCGCGGCCGTCCTCGATGTCGGGGTCAGCCGGGACGGGGACGGCAAGATCGTCGGCGATGTCCATCCGGACGTCGCCGACGTGGCAGGCTGGATCTCGCCGAACCCGGGCGGCGTCGGTCCGATGACCCGAGCCCAGCTGCTCGTCAATGTGGTCGAGGCGGCCGAACGCGCCGTCGCGGTCGCGGACGCGGGCTGAACGGCGAGCCGAACCGGAACCGGAAAGGGGCGCCAGTGATGGGTGCTGGTACGAGCGCGGGCGACGCGGCGCGGTCGGGGCGCGGGACACGGCAGGCGTCGGAGGCCGACGGGCAGGCGGTCACGGAGCCCGTTTCCGCGACCGCCGCGGGCGTCGGCGGGGAGAGCACGGTGGCGGTGGAGCGTACGGCGGGCACGGAGACGGAGGTCACCGGCGCTGTGGCGGGAACGGGGAGCACGGGGCGTACGGCCCCCTCGGACCCGGACACGACCGGCACCCCGGACAGGACCGGCCCCGCTTCGGGCACGACCGGAGCCTCGGACACGGCCGTCACCCCGGACAGGACCGTCGCTTCGGGCATGACCGGCGCCTCTGGCACGACCGGCGCCTCTGAGCAGCGCGGCCGGCGCTTCTCGCTCACCAAGGACACCGCGCGGCCCGAGGGCGGTGGCCGGGCCGCGCCCTCGGACGCCTCGGCGCCCGCCCGGCAGTGGCCCCTGCTCAGTGTCCTAGGGACGATCGCTCTCGGACTGCTGGTCGTCGGCACGCACCCCTTCCCGGAGGCGTTCAGGGTCGGCACGATCCTGATCGGCATCGCCCTGATCGGCGGCGCCGTCCTGCGGCGCGTACTGCCCTCCGTGGGCATGCTGGCCGTACGGTCGCGCTACACCGACATGCTGACGTACGGCCTCCTGGGCCTCGCGATCGTGCTGCTCAGCCTGATGACGCAGCCCAAGCCGTGGCTGGAGATCCCGTTCCTGGAGGATGTCGTCCACTCGTCGGTTCCCTAGGTCCCACGGCGGCGCGTGTCACGGCGTATGACGGCGGCGGACACGGCCGTGGCGGACACGGGTACCACGACACCGTCGACAAGCGTCGAGGACCGGCCACCGTTCCAAGGCCCGCCCGGTGCCTGTGCACGGAAGTGACCATTCCGCCGTGGTGTGATCAACGGGCAACGGATGCGAGACTGTGCGGGGTTCGGTACGGGGCGCGCAACGGGGCGTGAAAACCGTCCCGAATGCTCCTGTGCGCTGTCGATCGAGGAACTGACATCCTTGCCCGGTGCATCCCTGTGGGTAGCCCGACATGGGTGGCCCGGCCTGGGGGCCCACCGCGGGAAGCGGCAGGGGGAGGGCACCGCCCATCGCCGGGGAGGGCGGCGGGTGGCGGGGGGTGACAGCACGGGGCACATCCACCACGTGCGGGGGGACAAGGGGGGGCAAAGAATGCCTCGTTGGAAGGCGCTGCCGGACGGGCTCGATCCGGAGGTCAGCGAGTTCACGAGCCAGCTGCGCGGGCTCGTCGACCGCAGTGGACTGAGCATCGCCGCCCTGTCCGACAGGACCGGCTACAGCAAGACGTCGTGGGAGCGCTATCTGAACGGGCGGCTGCTCGCGCCCAAGGGCGCGATCGTCGCGCTGGCCGAGGTGACGGGCACGCATCAGGGGCATCTGACCACGATGTGGGAGCTGGCGGAGCGCGCCTGGAGCCGGTCCGAGATGCGCCACGACATGACGATGGAAGCGATACGGATCTCCCAGGCGCGGTCGGCGCTCGGGGAGTTCAGCCAGCACCCGGCCGGTGGCTCCGGCAGGCCCGGCGGTTCGGGGGACCGGCCGGCCGGTACGACCGTCGACTTCGGTGTCGTGCGCGTGCCCGGGGCGCCCTCCGTACCGCAGCAGCGGGGTCCCGGCGGTCCGTCGCGGCCGGGTGGCCCGTCTCCGGCCGGGCCGTCGCCGACGGGTGGCCCGAAGCGCGGACGGCGAAAGCTGACGATCTTCGTGGCGGGTGTCGTGGGCGCGGCGCTGGTGGTCGCCGCCGCGGTCCTGCTGACCGATCTCGGTGGTGACGGCGGCGAGCGGGCCGTCGCCCAGTCCCCGTCGCCCTCGCCGTCCAGCAGCGCCCCCGTACTGCCGGCCGGGGTGAAGTGCGGCGGCGACGCCTGCACCGGGAAGGACCCCGAAGAGATGGGATGCGGCGGCGAGTTCGTCGAGACCGTCTCCAGCGCGACCGTCGGTACGGCCCTGATCGAGGTCCGCTACAGCAAGACCTGCTCGGCGGCCTGGGCGCGGATCACCCAGGCGGCGATGGGCGACGAGGTACGGATCACCGCGGGCGGGGAGACGAGCGGTCAGACCGGCGAGGTGGAGACGGCCACGAACGCCTACACCCCGATGGTCGCCTCACCTGACTCCGCGGGTGCCAAGGCATGCGCGACGCTCGCCTCGGGCGAGACGGGCTGCACGCCGGTGCGGTGACCCGGTCCCAGGGCCGCACCCCCGCCACCCCGAGAGGCCGCCACCACCCCGCACCGCCCGCAACGCCACGCCGCCGTGAGGCCGCCACCCGCCACCCGCCACCCCGTGAGGCCGCCGCGCCCCCGCACCACGAGGCCGCCACGCCGTCCCGCCCCTGTCGTGAGCCGTGCCACAAGGGTGCGTGGGTTCGGGGTGTCCCGGGTCGGATAGCCTGACCGCTGGATATCTCTTCACGTCAAGATTCAGTTCAGCGACGGGGAGATGTCCCCGCACCAGGGGCAGGGACCCCCACCGCCAGCTGTCTTACGGAGATCGCCATGACCCGCACTCCCGTGAATGTCACCGTCACCGGCGCGGCCGGCCAGATCGGCTACGCGCTGCTCTTCCGCATCGCTTCCGGCCATCTGCTCGGCTCGGATGTGCCGGTCAAGCTGCGTCTCCTCGAAATCCCCCAGGGCCTCAAGGCCGCCGAGGGCACCGCGATGGAGCTGGACGACTGTGCCTTCCCGCTGCTCAGCGGCATCGAGATCACGGACGACCCGAACGTCGCCTTCGACGGCGCCAATGTGGCGCTGCTGGTCGGCGCCCGCCCCCGTACCAAGGGCATGGAGCGCGGCGACCTGCTCGCCGCCAACGGCGGCATCTTCAAGCCGCAGGGCAAGGCCATCAACGACCACGCCGCGGACGACATCAAGGTCCTCGTCGTCGGCAACCCGGCCAACACCAACGCGCTGATCGCACGCGCCGCCGCGCCCGACGTACCGGCCGAGCGCTTCACCGCGATGACCCGTCTCGACCACAACCGCGCCATCTCGCAGCTCGCCGCGAAGACCGGCGCCGCCGTCTCCGACATCAAGCGGCTGACGATCTGGGGCAACCACTCCGCCACGCAGTACCCGGACATCTTCCACGCCGAGATCGCCGGCAAGAACGCCGCGGAGACCGTCAACGACGAGGCGTGGCTGGCCGACACCTTCATCCCGACCGTCGCCAAGCGCGGCGCGGCGATCATCGAGGCCCGTGGCGCGTCCTCGGCCGCCTCCGCCGCCAACGCCGCCATCGACCACATCCACACCTGGGTCAACGGCACGGCCGAGGGCGACTGGACCTCCATGGGCATTCCGTCGGACGGCTCCTACGGCGTGGAGGAGGGGCTGATCTCCTCCTTCCCCGTCACCACCAAGAACGGCGCGTACGAGATCGTCCAGGGCCTGGAGATCAACGACTTCTCGCGGACGCGGATCGACGCCTCGGTGCGGGAGTTGGCCGAGGAGCGCGACGCGGTGCGCGAACTCGGTCTGATCTGACCCCACTCGCCCCTTCCTCCCACTCACCACCCACCACTCACCACTTCCCCCGAACGCCCCCGGTTCTCAGCGAGTTCCGGGGGCGTTTTCGTGTGCGGAGAGCTGCCGGGATGCCGCAGCGCATCCGTGCGAGCTGTTGCGTACCTTCACTCGAATGTAGTACTTCTTATATATGAGCGAGCAGGTTCACAATAGGCTGGCCGTCGTCAGAGCCGAACGGAAGGTGTCCCGGCAGCAGTTGGCCGAGGCCGTCGGGGCCCACTACCAGACCGTCGGCTATATCGAGCGGGGTCAGTACAACCCCAGCCTCGACCTGGCGCTGAGGATCGCGGAGTTCTTCGACCTCCCCGTGGAGGCGCTGTTCTCCCTCGAACCCTTCAGCCCGCTCACGGACGAGGTCTACGGGAGGAAGCGACGATGACCACAGGACTGACCAACTACGACCGGCGGATGCACACGCTGATGAACAGGCGCGAGGGGCACCCGCTCTACGCGACGGCCGCCCGCAGGCGCGCGCTCGTCTGCGCGCATATCGCGCTGACCGTCATCTTCGAAGCGGCGTGGATCGCCGTGGTCTTCGCCGAGCACAAACGGTGGTGGCCCCTCGTCGTGCTCCTCGCGGCGCTGCTGCCATGGTGCGTGGCGACCGGCGCGATCAATGGCGCCACGCGCGGGCTGCTGCAACTGCGCGCCCGCGCGCTGGACGAACGTCAGCTCACGGAGCGCGACAGCGTCCTCGCGCGCGCCCATCGGTTGACCACGCTCCTGCTGCTGGCCGCCGCCGTCGGCTTCGGTTTCCTCGGCGGGCTCGGGGACGTACGGATGGAGGCGCTGGTCGCTCCCGTACTGATCGCGGTCCTGGTCCCGCACTGGCTGATGCCCATGTGGGTGGCCGGGCTGACCGTACGGGACGAGCCCGACGACGAGTGATCGGGGAACCCGGACGTCGTCGTCGCGGACGTCCGGGCCGCGGACGCCGGTCAGGGGCCGGGGAGTCGGGCAGCCGGGTCCTGGAGCCGGTCCGCGATCTCCCTGAGCGCTGCCATCGCGCGCCGTTGCAGGAGGGGGCCGAACGTGACCCGGGTCGCGCCCAGCGCGCCCAACTCCCCCGGGGACGGGCCCGTCGGCAGGGCGATCGCGTTGAGCGGGCCCTCGATCCCCGCCCTGAGCGCGGGCAGCGTCTCGGGTGGCGCGGCGATCGGGTAGACGCAGTCGGCGCCCGCCGCGACATAGAGACGGGCGCGGGCCACCGCCCGCGCCGGGTCGTCGACGCCTCGGACGAACGTGTCGACGCGCGCGTTGACGAAGAGGGCGTCGCCCGCCGCCGCCCGTACCTCCGCCAGCCAGTCCGCGTGCCGGTGCGGGTCCTTGAGGATGCCCCCGGAGGAATCCTCCAGATTGCAGCCGACCACGCCCGCGTCCCACAGGCGGCCGACGAGTTCGCGGGGGGCGAGGCCGTAGCCGTCCTCCACATCGGCCGATACGGGCACGGAGACGGCGCGCGCGATCCGCGCGACCGCGGCGAACATCTCGTCGGGCGGGGTCGCGCCGTCCTCGTAGCCGAGCGAGGCCGCCACCCCCGCGCTCGGCGTGGCGAGGGCCGGGAAACCGGCGTCGGCGAAGACGCGGGCGCCGGCCGCGTCCCACGGGCCCGGCAGGACCAGCGGGTCGGCGGCGGCCCGGCCGTGGTGCAGGGCGCGGAAGGCCGTGGCCGTCATCAGTGCTTGAACTGACCGGGGGTGTAGTGGCCGGGGGTCATCCGGGTGGTCACCCCGAACCGGTTCCAGGCGTTGATCACCGTGATCGCGGAAATCAGATGGGCCAGCTCGGTCTCGTCGAAGTGGGCCGCGGCCTTCTCGTACACCTCGTCCGGCACGAAACCGTCCGTGAGTACGGTGACCGCCTCGGTGAGCTCGATCGCCGCGATCTCCTTCGGCGTGTAGAAGTGCCGCGACTCCTCCCAGGCGCTGAGCTGAATGATCCGCTCCACCGACTCGCCGGCCGCCAGCGCGTCCTTGGTGTGCATGTCGAGGCAGAACGCGCAGTGGTTGAGCTGGGAGGCGCGGATCTTGACCAGTTCGAGCAGGGTCGGATCGACGCCCCGCCGGGCCGCCGCGTCCAGCCGGACCATGGCCTTGTACACCTCGGGGGCGAGCTTGGCCATGTCCAGGCGAGGGGTGTGCTCCGGGGCGTACCCCTTGCCGGCGCCCGCAGTGCCCGCCGTGCCCGCAGTGCCCGCCGTCGTGTTCGCCGTCGTTGTGTTCGTCGTCGTGTTCGTCGTCATGAGTACGACGCTACGCGCCCAATGGCACCCCTGTATGGTCCACTTCCATGACGGATTCCTGGGCCAATGCGTCGATCGCGGGTGTCGATCTGCATCTGGAGCTGCGCGGTCCCGGGTCGCGCTCGGGGGCGCGCTCGGCGCGGCGCTCAGGGCTGCGCTCCGGTCTCATGGACGCCCTGCGCGACGCCGTCCGCACGGGCCGCCTCACGCCCGGCACCCGGCTGCCGTCCTCCCGCTCGCTCGCCGCCGATCTGGGCATCGCCCGTAACACCGTCGCCGACGCGTACGCCGAGCTGGTCGCCGAGGGCTGGCTCACCGCGCGGCAGGGCTCGGGGACCCGGGTGGCCCGGCGCGCCGCGCCCCGCAGAGCCGCGCCCGCCGCGCCCAGAACGCGGCCGGTCCGCCGCGGGCCCGCGTACAGCCTGCTGCCTGGCGCCCCCGACCTCGCCGCGTTCCCCCGGGCGCAGTGGCTCGCGGCCGCCCGCCGGGCGCTGACGGCCGCGCCGAACGACGCCTTCGGGTACGGCGACCCCCGGGGCCGGATCGAGCTGCGTACCGTCCTCGCCGACTATCTGGCGCGGGCGCGCGGCGTGTACGCCGACCCCGGGCGGATCGTCGTCTGCTCGGGCTTCGTCCACGGGCTGTCGCTGCTCGGGAAGGTCCTGGTCGCGCGCCGGGTGCGCGCGGTGGCGACCGAGTCGTACGGCCTCGACCAGCACCGGAATCTGCTCACCGCGGCCGGGCTGCGGACCCCCGCGCTCGCACTGGACGCGCGCGGTACGCGCACCGAGGACCTGGCCGGGCTGTCCCACCCGGCGGGCGCCCGCGGCGTCGGCGCGGTGCTGCTGACTCCGGCGCACCAGTTCCCGACGGGTGTCGCGCTCCACCCCGACCGGCGCGCGGCGGCCGTGGACTGGGCGCGCGGTACGGGCGGGCTGATCCTGGAGGACGACTACGACGGGGAGTTCCGGTACGACCGCCAGCCGGTCGGCGCCCTTCAAGGGCTCGACCCCGAGCGGGTCGTGTACCTCGGCACGGCGAGCAAGTCCCTGGCGCCGGGGCTACGGCTCGGATGGCTGGTGCTGCCCGGGGAGTTGGCCGGAGAGGTGGTGGCGGCGAAAGGGGAGACGGAGTGGGCGTCGAGCGCGCTCGATCAGCTCACGCTCGCGGAGTTCATCGCCTCGGGCGCGTACGACCGTCATGTCCGTTCCTCGCGGCTGCGCTACCGGCGCCGCCGCGACCAGCTCGTACGGGCGCTGGCGGAACGGGCGCCCGGCATCAGCGTGAGCGGAATCGCGGCCGGCCTGCATGCCGTCCTCGAACTGCCGCCCGGCAGCGAACGCCCGGTCATCGAGGCGGCGGCCTGGCAGGGGCTCGCGGTGGAGGGCCTGTCCCAATTCGTCCACCCCGAGACCCCGTCGGGGCGCGACGCCCTGGTCGTCGGCTACGCCACCCCGCCGGACAGCGCGTGGACGGGCGCGCTGGACGCGCTGTGCCGCGTACTGCCGTGAGCCGTAGTGCCGTGATCCGTGCCGGAGCCGGGCGTCGTGCCGGTGGGGCATCGTGCCGTACCGCCGTACCGGGTCCGTAGGGAGTAACGGGCGAGACAGCGCCCCGGGGCCCGGCCTACGCTGGGCCGTACGGCATCGCGTGTCGGTCACCGTCCCGGTGAGGCATGGAGGTGTCGGTGAGTTGGCCCTTACGGAGGCATTCGACAGTGCCGATCCAGCTGAATCACACCATCGTCCATTCCAAGAACAAGCGGGAGTCCGCCGAGTTCCTCGCGCGGATCCTCGGCCTTGAGGCCGGGGACGAATGGGGCCCGTTCATCCCCGTGGAACTGAGCAACGGCGTCACCCTCGACTTCGCGACCACCCCAGAAGCGTCGATCACCTCACAGCACTACGCCTTCCTGGTCACCGAGGCGGAGTTCGACGGGATCTTCCAGCGGATCCAGGACGCCGGGCTCACGTACTACGCCGATCCGCACCGCGAGCGTCCCGGCGAGATCAACCACAACGACGGCGGGCGCGGCGTGTACTTCCTGGATCCCGACGGTCACGCGATGGAAGCGATCACCCGTCCCTACGGATCAGGCGCGAGCTGAGCCCGGGGCCGCCCGGCCGCCCTGGCGCGCCGCGTCCCGATGCCAGGACCGCGTTCAGCGCCCCGATGACGGCTCTGACCATGGCGCCCAACCCCGTTACGCTCGGCCTGGCGCCGCCGCGACCTCCGTCGGTACCGGTGTCGCCTAGGCGGGGTGCTCTGATCCGGGACAATCACGAGGCCAGCGGCAAGGGCCTCGACAAGGCCGGGGACTGGCTCGGTGACAAGGCGTCGGACATCGGAGAAGGTATCGCCGACGGGGCGAGGAAGCTGGGCGGCGCCCTCAACCCGTTCGACTGAAGGAAACCGATGCATACCGCCACCGCCCCGATCACGCTGGAGTTCTGGAAGGAGGGCCGCACACACGAGCGGCGCGCCGGATACCGGGGCACCTCACCGGAGTTCGGCGAGATAGTGCTGACCTGCCCGCTGCCCAGGAAGACCACCCCGGGCAGCGTGGCCTCCGAGGTACGCGGCACCCTCATCCCCACCGCGACGTTCGAGACCCGCGGCATCCACACCGAGGCGGCGGACCTGCCGACGCTCAACCGGTCCACTCTCAGGGTCGGCGACGCGATGGTGTACCTGCGGCGCGACCGCTTCGGGCTGACGCACAAGGCCCGTGCCCTGCACTTCACATACGGCGGGGACCACTACCGGCTGTGGGCGGTCAACCGGAAGCGGTACGTACTGCTGAGGGAGGCCGACAACGAGGATCCGGGAGTCTCCATCACGGCCAAGCAGTCCGGTATCGGCGCGAGCAGGAAGCTGGTGGTGCGGGTGACGGGCCGGGCCGTCGCCGCGGACATCGCGCTCGTCGCGCTCTTCGCGGGTGTGGACCGGGCCCCACTGACCAGGGGCGGCGCCGTACGGGCCGCCTTCTCGCGGTCCACCCGCCTCTTCGTGGAGAGCCAGTCCTGAGCGGTTCCGCCGAGCCGGTCGCCCCGGGGCAGGTGGGCCCGGCGAGCGCGGTGCGGCTGGCGAGGACGGACTCGAAGCGGATCTGGGAGATGATCACGGACCTGCTCCCGGCGGAAGACGAGATCCGCCGCGCGGCCGGCCACTGAGCCCCGGCGGTGCGTTGACGGCCCGGCGGCGGGAAGCCCGGACGCGGGGCCGTCGTGGTAACCGTGGCCGCTAGGGATTCCAGCAGTGCGGTTACACCAGGGTGGCGCGGCCGATTCCCGTGGGCGGGCGATCGATCCAAGGCACCTGACCGTCCCGCGTGACCGTCAGGCCGAAGCGCTCCGGACCGGGATCCCCGGCCGCGCGCCAACGCTGATAAGCCGCTTCGGTCTCGTCCCACAGGCGGCGAGGTCCGTACTGCCGCACCCTGAACCGGTCTTTCTGCTTTCCGTCCCAGTCGACGGCGGCCCAGGAGCCGGACGAGGCATCGGTAGTGGCGAGCCACAACCGGGCCTCGGCACCGTTCTCCTCGGGGTCTTCGTCCCAGGCGTGCCACACGTCGCCCAGCCAAAGCCCGACCCCGAAACGCGCTGACCGGTCGCTGGTGGTGACCTTCCACGGCGACAGCCCGGTGAAGGACTCGTCGGGCCGGTGCTCGTCGCGGACCAAGTCCCGGAACAGCCGGATGTCGGAACGCTGCCCCCGCATCAGCATGAAAGCGGAGTGCGGAGCGAACCGGCCCGAGGCAGTGCCGTCTTCGGCCACCACCAGGCGGAGAAGGCCGTAGCAGAACCATGGGTTGTCCCATGGAGTCAGCACCACAGTGCCGGGTCGGGACTGCTCCACCCAGGCATACGGCACCCTCCTCACGGAGCAGGTGGAGACGATGCGGTCGTACGGGGCCCGGCCGCTGTATCCCTCCGCCCCGTCAGCGAACACGACCAGCGGGCCGTGGCCGTTCTCCGCAAGGACATCACGTGCGCGTTCGGCGAGCGCACGGTCCACCTCCACCGAGGTGACCCGGTCCCCGCCGAGGCGAGCGGCGAGCAATCCGGCATTCCAGCCGGAGCCCGTGCCGATTTCGAGGAGGCGCATGCCGTCGTGGATGTCCAGCATCTCCAGCATGCGGAAGACGATGGAGGGGGCCGATGCCGACGACGAGGGCCACACCCCGTCGGCGCCCGGCGGCCGGCCGTCGTTGACCTGGGTAACGACCGGGCTGTTGGCATAGGCGGCCTCCAGCCACCGCCCGGGTTCCTTCTCCCGGACGCACGGCACCCATCGGTCCTTGACGTCCAGCCAGATGAGCGATGGCAGAAAGCGGTGTCGAGGAGCCGCCACGAACGCGCGCTCCCACTCGGGGGCGAGTGAGCCCAAGTCGCCTTTGATCGCGCGGAGCAGACTCTGCTTGGCGACTTCCGCCTTTTCCCTTGTCCCTCTCACGTCACTTTCCCTTGTCCTTGTGCTTGGGCTCGGGCTTCGGCTGCTGGGTATCCGGGCTCGGCTTCGACTCGCCAAAGTCCTTGTTGCCGTCGTGCTTGCCCATGTTGTCCTCCTCGACATCGTTTCTGCTGACGCAAGCAACGATTTACCCGGATGGTGATCGCCCATGAGCTTCATGCCCGTTGTGGACTAAAGATCAAGAACGGCAAGCAGCCGACCATTCAGCCAGCTTCGCTCTCGCACGCTCACCGAACAGGGCGCATTCCTCGTAGCCGGAGAACGCTTCGAGGCAACTGCGAACGTCGCGTCCATCACGCAGGACGAGGCTCCCGGTCAGCGTCTCGACCGTTGCGAGTGTGGCGTCATAGACCGTGAATGTGTTCATGGGTGTGGTCGGGGTGGGAGTCCCGGTAGGGATCACGCCGAGCCTCACGTTCGGCAGGTACGTGAGAGAGGTCAAACGGTCGATCTGCTCAGCGAGAGCGAGTGGCCCGACCACGGGCCACCTCACGGCCTGTTCCGTGAGCAGGAAGTGGAAATTCTTGGAGGTGTTACAGAGAATCTTCTGACGCTCCAACTTTCCCGCCACCGCTTTTCTGGTGTCAGCCGGGGAATGAGCGAGGCTCGCTCGCGCGTACTCCGGAGTCGCCAGAAGCCCCGTGATCATGGATAGCAGGAAATAGCGCATCTCGGTGGAGGACGTTTCGAGCGATTTCAACTCGGCCTGTCGGCTATCGAGTCCCTTACGCCTCAGGTCCCGCGTATTCCGCCATTCCGTATTCGCGATCCTGGCCAGCGTGTTGACTTCCGCAACCGTATCGGGGGGCGCGTCAACGGCTCTGAGGATCTGCTCCAGGTCGACCAGGGAGGGGCGAACCCTGCCGCTCTCGATTCTGCTGACCTTCGATTGCGACATGTTGCAACGTGCCGCGAGCCGATCCCCGGAGAGGCCGGCTCGCTTGCGCAGGGTGCGGAGCATCACGGCCAGTTCATGAGTCGACCGGCCCAGTTGCTCAGGATCGAACGTCACCCTTCACGTACTCCAGAAACGGGACGGACTCGGCGATCGCGACGCGCTGGCGCTCGACGAACGGAGCGGGGTCACCGGCGTACAGTTCGCGATTGATCTGCGTACCGTCAGCCTTGTAGTGCATGAGGACGACCGTTGACCGATCGAACATCCAGAAGTCCTGAACATTCTCCAAGGGATTCTCTCGGCCCGTTACGTCAAGAATCCTGATGTCCTCGAATGCCAGCGCGTGCGGCGCGTAGTAGCGTGAGAACTCGAATTGAAGATATTCGGAGAGCGGTTGTGCCACGACATGCACGCGCCCCTTGGTTCGTCCATTTTCGCGGAGTCGCTTCAAATCTTTCGTATAGCTGGATGAATATGTGTAAGGATCGATCCGGCTACCGGAACGGAAAGCCGCGAACTCTCCATCCTCTTGTGGTACGAGGTATTGCGGCAAGGTCTCAAGTCGCCATGCCTCTGAGCGGAACTCTCGGAACATCGCCCGCCACTCGTCACCATCCAAGTACACGGATCGCCTCCCTCAGAACGCTCTCCGGGATCTCGACAAACCCTCCCCTTCGGGCGGCTCAAAGCCATCGAAGACATCCCCCTGTACGACGAACGACCCTCGGTCGGTGGCGTACACGTTCGGGCAGTCGTCTTCTCCGCACTCTCCGCTTCCGTCGCCGTTGCCCGCACCCGTAAGACGGGTAAGCTCCGCGCGCTCAGACATGCAACCTCCCGGTTCACGGTGCCGGTGGGGACCGTTGACCACGACGGTACGAGGGTCGTGCCCGACCGTCTACGCGTCGGCGCGGCTATGCGCGTTGTCGCATAAAGTCACCGCGCGGACGCCGAGCAGGCCGCGGAGCCGCGGGTGCAGATCGTCCCCACATGCACATAAGGGCTCTAGCGGGGCACTGGATGAGGAAACGCCGCGTACCGCCTTTACGGCAGGGCGGTGGAGCCGCTTATTGTGTTCACAACAACGGGGGAAAGGGCAGGGACATGACGGCTACGCGTCCACGAAGACTGAGGTCGAGCACGGTCGTGCTCGGGAGCATGGGGGTCCTCGCCGTCACGATCACGTCCTGCGGCTCGGATCCGGACAAGCGGTGCGCCGACCGGACGACCCGGCAGACCCTGCCGAGCTCCGAGTGCAAGAGCGGTGGCAGCGGCTCGTACTACTACGGAGGGTCGAGCAGCAAGGGCAAGGTCGAGGGCGGAAGCTTCGACAAGTCCGCCGTCGACCGGGGCGGCTTCGGCTGTGCCTCCGGCTCCGGCGGGGGCTGAGTGGTCCTGGCCGGCCGACCGCGCATCCGCTGATCCGCTGATGAAACGTCACACCATACGGCCCCGCCCCGACTGGCAGCGCATTGTCGAGGAGCAGGGCGTCATCTATCCGCTCACCCGCTACCCGGACGACTCGCTGCGGCCGTACTGGGACGAGAGCGCCTACTACTCCTTCACGCTGCCCGAGGTCGAGGCGCTCGAAGAGGTCGTCGAAGAGCTCCACGCGATGTGTCTGGGCGCCGCCGCGCATATCGTCGAGCACGACCGCTTCGCCGATCTCGGCATCACCGACCCCCGGCTCGCCGCCCTGATAGCCGAGTCCTGGCGGCGTCGCGCCGAACTGCCCTCCATCTACGGTCGGTTCGATCTGCACTACGACGGCGCGGGTCCGGCGAAGATGCTGGAGTACAACGCCGACACCCCCACCTCACTGGTCGAGGCGGCGAGCGCCCAGTGGTTCTGGATGGAGGACCGGTTCCCCCACGCCGACCAGTGGAACTCCCTGCACGAACGGCTGGTCGCCGCCTGGAAACGGCAGTCCGGCCTCCTCCCGCCCGGCCCGGTGCACTTCGCGCACTCCGACGGCGACGAACTGGGCGAGGACCTGATGACGGTCGCGTATCTGCGCGAGACCGCCGAGCAGGCCGGCCTGGAGACGGAGGCGCTCTCCGTCGAACAGATCGGCTGGGACCGGCTGTCGGGCCGTTTCGTGGACGACCGGCTGCGCTTCATCCGCAGCTGCTTCAAGCTCTACCCCTGGGAGTGGCTGGCCACCGACCGCTTCGGCCCGTACGTCCAGGACACCCTGGACAACGGTGGCGGTACGGGCACCACCTGCTGGATCGAACCCGCCTGGAAGATGCTCCTCTCCAACAAGGCGCTCCTGGCGATCCTCTGGGAGCTCCACCCGGGGCACCCCAACCTGCTGCCCTCGTACCTCGACGGCCCCCGCGAACTGGCCGTCTCCCGCGGCTATGTGGCCAAGCCCCTCCTCGGCAGGGAAGGCGCCGGTGTCACGATCCATCAGCCGGGGGCGCCCCCGGTGCCGCGCGACGAGCCCTGCTGCTACCAGGAGTTGGCACCGCTGCCCGACTTCGACGGCAACCGGGTGGTGCTCGGCGCGTGGGTGGTCGAGGACGAGGCGGCGGGCCTCGGCATCCGCGAGTCCTCGGGTCTGATCACCGACGGGTACGCCCGCTTCCTGCCGCACGTGATCCTCTAGGACGTGTCCGGCGGATGGGCCTGCGCGCACGCTCGCCGCGTTGTCGGGTCTCCCCAGTACGTCCAGTACGAGGGAGACCCTCCGCCGTGCGATCGCGCGCACCGGCCGCCGCCGGGGCCGCCCCGCGCGGACGGCGCTACTTCGAGGACACGCGGACGGACCTAGTCGGCCAGTACCGCCCTGAGCTGGTCCAGGCCCCAGTCCAGGTCCTCCTTGCTGATCACCAGCGGCGGGGCGATCCGGATCGTGGAGCCGTGCGTGTCCTTCACCAGTACGCCCCGGTCCATCAGCCGCTCCGAGATCTCCCGGCCCGTCCCGCGGGACGGCACGATGTCCACCCCCGCCCACAGGCCACGGCCCCGTACCGCCTCCACCGCTCCGCCGCCCGTCAGCAGGCCCAGTTCGTGGTGGAGATGGTCACCCAGCTCCGCCGCGCGCTGCTGGAACTCGCCCGACCGCAGCATCGCGATGACCTCCAGCGCCACCGCGCAGGCGAGTGGATTGCCGCCGAAGGTCGAGCCGTGCTCGCCTGGCCGGTACACGCCCAGCACGTCGGCCGAGGACACCACCGCCGACACCGGCACCACGCCGCCGCCCAGCGCCTTGCCGAGGACATACATGTCGGGCACCACGCCCTCGTGCTCACAGGCGAAGGTCTTCCCCGTCCGGCCCAGGCCCGACTGGATCTCGTCCGCGATGAAGAGCACGTTCCGCTGCCGGGTCAGCTCCCGAACCCCGGCGAGATAGCCCGCCGGCGGCACCAGGACCCCGGCCTCGCCCTGGATCGGCTCCACGAGTACGGCCACGGTGTTCTCGGTCATCGCCGCGTCCATCGCGGTGAGATCCCCGTACGGAACGATCTCGAAGCCCGGCGTGTACGGGCCGAAGTCCGCCCGCGCCTCCGCGTCCGTCGAGAAGCTGACGATCGTGGTCGTACGGCCGTGGAAGTTGTTGGCCGCCACGACGATCTTCGCCATGCCGTCCGGCACGCCCTTGACCCGGTAGCCCCACTTCCTGGCGGTCTTCACGGCGGTCTCCACCGCCTCGGCCCCGGTGTTCATGGGCAGCACCATCTCCATGCCGCACAGCTCGGCCAGCTGTGTACAGAAGTCGGCGAACCGGTCGTGGTGGAACGCGCGTGAGGTGAGCGTCACCCGCTCCAGCTGCGCCTTCGCGGCGTCGATGAGCCTTCTGTTGCCGTGGCCGAAATTGAGAGCCGAGTACCCGGCGAGCATGTCGAGGAAGCGCCGCCCCTCGACATCGGTCATCCAGGCGCCGTCCGCCGAGGCGACCACGATGGGCAGCGGGTGGTAGTTGTGCGCGCTGTGGGCCTCCGCCGAGGCGATGGCGCTCTCCGTTGTCGACACGGGTTTCTCCGATCGGTCAGGACAAGCTGTGCGGGGTCTACGGGACAAGCTGTGCGGTACGGGCGGGGCACGGCCCCACTTTCTATCGTCGCTCGCAGTGTGGACGAGGAAACCTTGCCCTCGGCATGCCCTGGCTGAACAGAGGCCGGACGCCGGGAGACCGTAGGCCCCGTCGTCCGCCTCCTCCTCGCACGATCTCCCGTACGGCGTCCCGCACGACCTCCCGCACTGTCTCCCGCCGGTCCCGCCCCCTCTCCGTTCCCGACCTGTCGGTCATACCTGAGAGAATGGTGAACATGGCCTCTGATCGTCCCCGCGCGCTCTCCGGAATCCAGCCCACCGCAGGCTCTTTCCACCTCGGGAACTACCTCGGCGCGGTGCGCCAGTACGTCGCGCTGCAAGAAACGCACGACGCCTTCTACATGGTCGTCGACCTGCACGCGATCACCGTTCCCCAGGACCCCGCCGAGCTGCGCGCCAACACCCGTCTCGCCGCTGCCCAGCTGCTCGCCGCCGGTCTGGACCCGCGGCGCTGCACGCTCTTCATCCAGAGTCATGTGCCCGAGCACGCGCAGCTCGCCTGGGTCATGAACTGCATCACCGGCTTCGGCGAGGCCTCCCGGATGACGCAGTTCAAGGACAAGTCCGCGAAGCAGGGCGCGGACCGCGCCACGGTCGGGCTCTTCACGTACCCGATCCTCCAGGTCGCCGACATCCTGCTGTACCAGGCGAACGCCGTCCCGGTCGGGGAGGACCAGCGGCAGCATGTCGAGCTGACCCGCGATCTCGCCGAGCGCTTCAACAGCCGCTTCGGACAGACGTTCACGGTCCCGGCGCCGCATATCGTCAAGGAGGTCGCGAAGATCTACGACCTCCAGGACCCGACGATCAAGATGAGCAAGTCCGCGTCCACCCCCAAGGGCCTGATCAATCTGCTCGACGAGCCGAAGGCCACCGCGAAGAAGATCAAGAGCGCGGTCACCGACACCGGCACGGAGATCCGGTTCGACACCGAGACCAAGCCCGGGGTGAGCAATCTGCTCACGATCTACTCCACGCTCACGGACACCACCGTCGCCGAGCTGGAGGAGAAATACACTGGTAAGGGCTACGGTGCGCTGAAGACGGACCTGGCGGACGCGATGGTCGAGTTCGTCACCCCGTTCAGGACCCGCACGCAGGAGTATCTGGACGATCCGGAGACGCTGGACTCGATCCTGGCCGAGGGCGCGGAAAAGGCCCGTGCGGTCGCGGCCGAGACGCTGGCGTGCACCTACGACAGGGTCGGCTTCCTCCCCGCCAAGCACTGACGGAGTACGGGCCACGCACCGACGGAGTACTGGCGCGGTACCGAGGAGCATCGGTGGCGCACCGGCGGCGCACCGGCGCGGAGGGCGGTCCGGAGCGAAGACACCGGAGGTCAGTGGGGTGCGCCGGACCGGAGCGCCGCCGCGTCGCACCGCTCGGGTCGCCGCTGGCGGGCCGGGCGGTGCGACCGTCACACTGGCGAGCGGCGGCGAAGACACAGACCATCGACACATGGACCACGGGACTGAGGAGATCGATGTGGGGACCGTAACGCTCGGCGTTTCGATCGCGGTCCCGGAGCCGTACGGCAGCCTGATCCAGGACCGGCGTGCGGGCTTCGGTGATCTCGCGGCGCACGGCATCCCCACGCATGTCACGCTGCTGCCGCCCACCGAGGTCGACGCGTCGGCGCTGCCCGCGATCGAGGCGCATCTCGCCGCTGTCGCGTCGGCCGGCAGGCCGTTCCCGATGAGGCTGTCCGGCACCGGTACGTTCCGCCCGCTCTCGCCGGTGGTCTTCATCCAGGTGGTCGAGGGCGCGTCGGCCTGCACCTGGCTCCAGAAGCGCGTCAGGGACTCCTCGGGCCCGCTCGTCCGCGAGTTGCAGTTCCCGTACCACCCCCATGTGACGGTGGCGCACGGCATCGCCGAGGAGGCGATGGACCGGGCCTACGAGGAGCTGTCCGAGTACGGCGCGGCCTGGAGCTGCACCTCCTTCGCGCTGTACGAGCAGGGCGCGGACGCCGTGTGGCGCAAGTTGCAGGAGTACGCGTTCGGGGGTGGCGCGGAGATCTCGGGGGTGCCCCCACAGACCACCCCCGTCGACCGGCCGACCTCCCTGCGCTGAGGCCCGACCTCCCTGCGCTGAGGCCCGCCCTCCCTCTCGGAGTCCCGCCTCGCCCCCTCGGAGTCCCGCTCTCCCCCTCGCCCCTCGGTGCCCGCCGCGGCCGGCTCAGATCGGCAGCCTGCGGAACAGCGGGCGCGGCAGATGGCGCACCGCCGCCATCACCACCCGTAGCGCCCCCGGCACCCACACGGTCTCCGAGCGCCGTCGCAGCCCCAGCTCGATGGCCGTCGCGACCGCCTCCGGGGTGGTGGCCAGCGGCGTTTCCGGCCGGGCGGCCGTCGTCCTCGGCCGTACGGGGCCGGGCCTTACGACCATGACCCGCACCCCCGTGCCGTACATGGCGTCCCCCAGCCCCTGCGCGAACGCGTCCAGGCCCGCCTTGCTCGACCCGTAGATGAAGTCCGCGCGCCGGGCCCGCTCACCGGCCACCGACGACAGCACCACCAGCGAACCGTGCCCCTGCGTCTGCATCGCGCCCGCGCACACCAGTCCCGCCGACACCGCGCCGGTGTAGTTGGTCTGCGCCACCCGTACCGCCGCGAGCGGGTCCGCCTCGTCGTGCGCCTGGTCGCCGAGGACCCCGAAGGCGAGCAGCACCATGTCGATGGCGCCCTCCGCGAAGACCTTGCCGAGCACGTCCAGGTGCGAGCCCGGGTCCAGGGCGTCGAAGTCGACGGTACGGACGTCCGCGCCCAGGGTCCGGAGCCCGTCGGCGGCGGTGTCCAGGGCGGGGGAGGGGCGGCCCGCCAGCCAGACCGTACGGGCACGGCGGGCGATCAGCCGGCGCGCGGTGGCGAGTCCGATCTCCGACGTACCGCCGAGGATGAGCAGGGACCGCGGGGTGCCGAAGGCGTCCTTCATCGTGAATCGCTCCTCAGGGGGTAGGGGCAGCAGAGCAGCAGAGCAGCAGTGCGAACAGGCGGTTACGGCCACGGGTACAGCGACAGGCGGCGCGACAGGTCCGAGGTGAAATGACCGTATCGCCCCATACTGCATTCTTTGCGGGCTTTGCCGCGAAGCTCGCGCTCGTTTTCCGATCTGGGGGTACACGTCGTTCATGGACTGGCTGAAGAAACTGCCCCTTGTCGGCCCGTTCGTGGCCTGGCTGATGCGGACGCACGCCTGGCGTTCGTACGAAACGCTCGACCGCGTCCACTGGACACGGCTGGCCGCCGCCATCACGTTCATCAGCTTTATCGCGCTCTTCCCGCTGATCACCGTGGGCGCCGCGATCGGCGCCGCGCTGCTCAGCCAGAGCCAGTTGGACCGGCTCCAGAACAGCGTCGCGCAGCAGGTCCCCGGCATCTCCCAACAACTGGACATCAGCGGTCTGGTGGCCAACGCGGGCACCGTCGGAGTGGTGGCCGGGGCGGTACTGCTCCTCACCGGGATCGGCTGGGTCGGCTCCATGCGCGAGTGTCTGCGCGCCGTCTGGGAACTGGACGACACGAAAGAGGGCAATCCGTTCCTGCTCAAGGGCAAGGACGCGGTGGCGCTCCTCGGTCTGGGAGCGGTCGGGCTGGCCTCGCTCGGGGCCTCGGGCTTCGGCTCGACCGCCGTCGGCTGGACCGCCGAGCGGCTGGGCATCCCCGAGAACGGCGCGGGCGGCGTCCTGCTCCAGGTGGCCGCCCTCGCCGTGGCGATCCTCGCCGACTTCCTGTTGCTGCTCTACGTACTGACGCTGCTGCCCCGCGTCCATCCGCCGCGCCGCCGGCTCGTCGTCGCCGCGCTCATCGGCGCCATCGGCTTCGAACTGCTCAAGCTGCTGCTCGGCGGCTATATGCGGGGCGTGGCGGCGAAGAGCATGTACGGCGCGTTCGGAGTGCCCGTCGCGCTGCTGCTGTGGATCAACTTCACGGCGAAGCTGCTGCTGTTCTGCGCCGCCTGGACGGCCACCGGCAGCAAGACGGACGAGACGGCGCCCGCCGACGAGACGGGCACGGCGGACGAGGCGGATGCCGGGCCGGAGATCGAGCGGCGGCGGGACAACGGCGACGGCAACCGCGCCGCCGGCTCTACTCGCGCGAGCGGCGACGGACCAGGTCGGGCAGCGGCCAGCGCCGGTTGACCAGGAACACCGCGCCTCCCAGGACGACCAGCACCCCGCCCACGACGGCGAGAGCCGTCCCGACGCCACCCGTGCCCTCGCCGTTCGTGGCCGCGAACTTGGCGGGCTCGGTGACCTTGCCGGCCCCGGCCGAATCCGCTCCCACGGCGGTGGGGTTCGGAGAGGCCTTCAGCCGGGCGGACTTGGGCGGCACCAGCTCACCGACCGGAGTCACCTTCCCGGCCGCCGAGAAGCCCCAGTCCAGCAGCCGCGCCGCCTCCTGGTAGACCGCCTGGCCCTCCGTGGAGGACGGGTTCATGACGGTGACCAGCAGTACCCGGCCGTCGCGCTCGGCGACACCGGTGAAGGTCGCGCCCGCGTGGGTGGTGTTGCCGTTCTTCACACCCGCGATGCCCTTGTACGTGGCGACGCCGGGGGCGCCGGTCAGCAGCCGGTTGGTGTTCTGGATCTCGAACGAGTCGCGCTTGGGGTCCCCGTTCTTGTCCTTCTCGACCTTCTCGCCCTCCTTCGCCTGCTTCACGTCGCCGGGGAACTTGGCCGTCACGGTCGAGCAGTACTCCCGGAAGTCCTTCTTCTGGAGTCCGGAGCGGGCGATCAGGGTGAGGTCGTAGGCGCTGGAGACCTGGTTCTTCTCGTCGTAGCCGTCAGGGGTGACGACCTGCGTGTCCAGCGCCTGGAGCTCTTCGGCGTGCTTCTGCATGTCCTTGACGGTCTTGGGTACCCCGCCGTTCATCTCGGCGAGCACATGGACGGCGTCGTTGCCGGAGCGCAGGAAGACCCCCAGCCACAGATCGTGGACGGAGTACTTGAGGTTCTCCTTGACACCGACCAGGCTGCTGCCCGCGCCCACCCCCGCGAGATCGGTCGGCCCGACCTTGTACACCTCGTCCTTGGGCAGCTTGGGCAGCACCGTGTCCGCGAAGAGCATCTTGAGGGTGGAGGCCGGCGGGAGCCGCCAGTGGGCGTTGTGCGAGGCCAGAACCGCGCCCGACTCGGCGTCCGCGACGATCCAGGACCGGCCGCTCAACTGCTTGGGCAGAACGGGCGCGCCCGCGCCGAGGCTCACCTGCGTACCCGCCCGGCCGAGCTTGGCCCCGCCGACCGAGGACATGGAGACGGGCGGCTTCGGCTGGTTGTTGTTGTCGGGCCCGTCGACCTTGCCGTCGGCCGATGCGGGTACGACGGTCATCACGGGAAGCAATGCGGCGGCGATGACCGTCAACGCGGTCTTTTTCAAAGCGGACACGATCGAAAACGTACATGGCCCGGACCTCGGTGCCGACCCGGGTGGGCTGATCGGCCCCATTACCGGCGTGTGCGTAGCGGATGACCGCGTCTTGTGCAGGCCCGGCCGCCCGCCCTCAGGACCCGGCTGCCGTCGGCCGGAAGGCGCCGGTGATACTGAATCCATGAAGCTCAACCGCCCCGTGTCCTGGTTCCTGCTCGCGTTCGGGGTGTGGAGCTGGTTCATCTGGATCACTTTCGTCAAGAACCTGTGGCAGGACGGCAGCGGACTCGCGTTCGACGACGCCGGTGATCCGACGGGGTACTTCTGGGTGCACCTGACGCTCGCCATCGTGTCCTTTCTTCTGGGGACGGCCGTTGGCGTCATCGGGTTCCGTAGTGTGCGCGCGCTCCGGAACGAACAGCGTGAACTGCGCGAACAGCGCGAACACCGTGAAAAACTGGGATAAGGGGCCTGTTCGTGGTCGTCGTGATCGTTCTGGGGGCGCTCGCCGCCGTATCGCTGGTGGCAGGGGCGCACTGGTACCTCTGGCGGCGCCTGGTGCGCGACACGACCAGCCCCGGCGGCCTCGCCCGGCGGCTGGGCACCGTCGCCGCGGTCGTGCTGCCGTTACTGTCGGTCGGCGCCATGGTCTCGGGGCGCTCGGGGATGCCGTTCCTGGTCCAGCAGGTGCTGGCCTGGCCGGGCTTTCTGTGGCTGGCGGTGCTGCTCTACCTGCTGCTCGCGCTGCTGGTGGGCGAGGCCGTACGGCCGTTGCTGCGGCGGCTGCTGGAGCGCCGGGACGCGTCGGCCGGGGCTGAGGCCCAGGCGGGGGCGGGGGCACAGGCAGGGGCGCAGGCGGTCGCACGTACGCCGGTGGGCGCCGGCGCGGACAAGGGCCCTGGGCCGGGCCCGGGAGCCGGTACGGGCATATCCGACGGCGGTTCACACCCGTCGGAACCGCCGGCCACGGCACCCACCGCACCCACCGCACCCAACCCCGCGCCCTCCCGCCGCCTGTTCGTCTCCCGTGTCGTCGGCGGCGCCGCCGCCACCGCCGCGCTCGCGACCGTCGGATACGGCACGTACGGCGTCCTGCGCGGCCCCCGCGTCAAGCGCGTCACCGTCCCGCTCGCCAAGCTGCCGCGCGGCGCCCATGGCTTCCGTATCGCCGTCGTCAGCGACATCCACCTCGGACCGATCCTGGGCCGCGGCCACACCCAGCGCATCGTGGACACCATCAACTCCACCCAGCCCGATCTGATCGCCGTCGTCGGTGACCTGGTGGACGGCAGCGTCGAGGACCTGGGCCCGGCGGCCGAGCCCCTGGCCGGTCTGAAGGCCCGGCACGGCTCGTTCTTCGTGACCGGCAACCACGAGTACTTCTCGGGCGCCGGCGCCTGGGTCGACCACGTCCGTGAACTGGGCCTCCGACCGCTGGAGAACGAGCGCGTGGAGATCCCCGGCTTCGATCTCGCCGGGGTCAACGACGTCGCGGGCGAGAGCGAGGGCGCGGGCCCCGACTTCGCGAAGGCGCTCGACGACCGCGACCGGGCCAGGGCGTCCGTACTCCTCGCCCACCAGCCCGTCGTCATCGACGACGCCGTGCGCTACGGCGTCGACCTCCAGCTCTCCGGACACACCCACGGCGGCCAGCTGTGGCCGGGCAACCTTCTCGCGGGTCTGGCCAATCCGACCGTGGCCGGTCTGGAGCGGTACGGCGACACCCAGCTGTATGTGTCGCGCGGCGCGGGCGCCTGGGGCCCGCCGGTCAGGGTCGGTGCCCCCTCCGACATCACCATCGTGGAACTGGCCTCGCGGAGCGCCTGAGACCGTGCCGGGACAGGCCCCAGGGCCTGTCCCGGCACACTTAACACGACCGTTGCCTGTGGGGCCCGGGATTTCTCTTCCGCCGACGGATGCCGTGTGGTTGGGTGAGCGCCATCACGGTCAGGGGTGGGCGTGATAGAGGGGCACTGCACATGCGGCCGATCCGTCTTCGGATACTCATCACATCTCTTGTGCTGGTGGTTGCGGGGGTGGGCGGCTGGCAGCTGCTTCCGTCCCGCGACACCGACCAGAAAGCGATCACCGTCGGTACGACCGACGTGGTCACCTCGCTCGATCCGGCCGGCGCGTACGACGCCGGATCCTGGGCGCTGTTCAGCAACATCTACCAATCACTGCTGACGTTCAAACCCAGTTCGGTCACGCCGGTTCCGGACGCCGCCCGTACCTGCGGTTTCGTCGGGAGTGAACTCCAGACCTACCGCTGCGAGTTGCGGGACGATCTTCAGTTCTCCAATGGCAACAAGATCACGGCTGAGGACGTCAAGTACTCCTTCGACCGTGTGCTCGCCATCAAGTCGGACGTCGGTCCGCAGTCCCTCTTCGCCACGCTCAAGTCGGTCGAGGCGGACGGTCTGACCGTCACCTTCCACCTCGACTCCCGTGACGCGACGTTCCCGCTGAAGGTCGCCACCGGAGCGGGCGCCATCGTCGACCACACCCGCTACCCGGCGAACGGGCTGCGCACGGACCCGGAGACCGACGGCTCGGGGCCGTACGTCCTGAAGGCGTACGCGCCGGGCTCCTCGGCGCGTCTGGAGCCCAACCCGCTGTATCGGGGCGCGATCGCGGCGGTCGACGGGCCGGTGGACATCACCTACTTCAAGAAGTCCGCCGAGCTGGCCGCCGCCTGGGAGGCCCGTACCGTCGATGTCACCCACCGTCAGCTGCCGCCGTCGCTGATCGCCGGGCTGGACGCGAGCAAGGACGACATCCGGATGAACGAGGCCGACAGCGCCGAGATCCGCAACCTCGTCTTCAATGTGCGCGAGGGATCGGCGATGGCCGACAAGGCGGTACGCCGGGCGGTCGCCGCGATCGTCGACCGGTCCAAGATCGCTTTCAATGTCTATGCCTCGACGGTCGATCCGCTCTACTCGCTCATCCCGCAGGGCATCACGTCGCACACCACGCCGTTCTTCGACACCTACCCGGAGCCGGACGTGAAGCGGGCCAGGGAACTGCTGTCGGACGCGGGCGTGGAGACCCCGGTGACCTTCACGCTCGCGCACGCGGACGGCGGCTCGGCCGCGCCGGAGGCGACGGAACTGCGCAAGCAACTGGAGGCCACCGGGCTCTTCAAGGTGAAGATCGTGGAGCGGGAGTGGACGGCCTTCCAGAAGGGCTACACCAGCGGGCAGTACGACGCGTACACCGTCGGCTGGCTGCCCGACTTCCCGGACCCGGACAACTTCATCCAGCCGCTGGTCGGCCGGGACTCCACGCTGCGCACGGGGTACGTGAGCGACCGCGTCGACCGGCTGATCGAGTCCACGCAGCAGTACGGCGAACGCGCCCGGGCCTCGCAGGACTTCAGGGCCATCCAGCAGGTGGTGGCCGAGGACGTGCCGGTGGTGCCGCTGTGGCAGAAGAAGGACTACGTACTGAGCAGCGGTGATGTCACCGGTGCGCAGTATCTGTCGGACGGCACCGGGATCTGGCGGCTGTGGCAGCTGGGCTGGCTGTGAGGGCGGCCCCGGGCCCGGGGCCGTCAGCTCTGGGGTTGCGGCTTCCGGGAGGCACGGGTCGCGGCGACCTCGGCCATCCCCGGCAGGAAGTCCTCGAACAGCTCGTGCACTTCCCGTACGAGCGGCCGCAGCACCCGGAACCGCGAGAGCGCGATGCCCCTGCTGGTCAGCCGGGCGCCGCGCGCCGCGAGCCGGCGTGAGCGCTCGCTGCCCTCGGAGCGGTCGAAGACCCAGTACAGGACCAGTCCCATCTGGGCCAGCCACATCAACTCCGGGAGCAGGTCGGCCAGTTCGTCCGGGACCTTCGCCCTCGAACCGGCCAGCACCTCGCGGTGGACGGCGACGGCCGCGTCGCGCGCGTGTTCCGACTCGGGGGAGAAGGGGCTCAGCGGGCTCTCGGGATCGGCGGCGTTCTTGAAGAACTGCGCGGCGAACTCGTGGTACGGGACCGCGACATCGATCCAGACCGTCAGCACGCCGGCCATGCGCGCCTCCAACTCGGTCTCCCGGTCGAGCACGGCCCGCGCCGCCAGCCGGTGTTCGGCGCCGATCCGGTCGTAGAAGCCCTGGACCAGATGTTCCTTGGACGAGAAGTAGTAGTACGCGTTCCCGACCGAGACCCCGGCCTCCGCGGCGATCGCCCGCATGGTCGTCTTGTCGAAACCGCGCTCCTGGAAGAGCCGGAGCGCGGTTTCGAGGATGAGCGTGCGGGTCCGCTCGCTCCTGGGGACGGGAGCCTTGGCCGCTGCCTTCGCTGCCTTGGGCTTGTCCTTCACACCGACCGAGCCTAGTGCGAAGGAGCGGGTGGTTCGGGCACTCTTGCGGGTCGGTGCGGTGCGGACCCATGGGAAGGCGCGTGGGTGGGGCGGAAAACCGGGTGCCGGGCGGCGGCGCATCGGGGAGAGTGGCGCACCATGATGAGCGCGGAGGACGCGTAGCGCGCAGACGGCATCGGTGAGGCTACGAGCGGGTCCGGACCGGGCCCTACGAGCCCTGCCCGTCGTGCCCGAGCCCCGCACGGCGAACGCGCACCACGCCCTCGTCCAGATCGATCCGGAAGGGCGGCTCGTCCGCCGGCCTGACGTTCTTGCGCACCCGCTCCTGCTCCATGGCGTGCTTGCCGGCCTGTGCCCCGGGAGTGATCTCTTGTGCGAAGTCCATGCCGATGGAGGACAGACCCTTGCGCTTGCGCCAGTAGACCCAGCCTCGTCTCTCCATCCACAGCAGCACGCGGTCGACGAGGAACACGGCCCCGCCCAGGGCGACCACGCCCCCTGCGATCTGCCACACCGTGCTCGTCATGACAGATGAACTCGCGGGGCACACCCTGCGGTTCCCATACCGACGGCCGTCGGGAGATTCTCGGCGTCCCCCGCCGGTCGCAACCGGCGCAACCGGCGCTGGCGGCGGGGGCGGCGGGGCGGCGCTGGCGGATGGGGCGGGCTGCGCGAAGTTGCCGGACTTCTGGCTGGAGCGGGTCAGCTTCGGGCGACGGTCTTGGCGGCGGGGTTAGACGGTGGTGGCCTTGACGAAGGGGAGGAAGGCGGTCCAGGAGGTGTGGGAGGTGACGAGGATGGGGCCGGTGGGGTTCTTGGAGTCGCGGATGGGGACGGTGTGGGCGATGCCGTGGGCCACCTGGATGCACTCGCCGCCGTTGCTCTGACTGTAGGAGGAACTCCGCCAGTTTTCTTCCGGGATGGAGGCGGGCTTAGTCATGTGTGACGGTCCTTCAGGACGGAGCCGGTCATGTGTACCGACTCGCTGGGGGCGTGGTGACGGCACTTCGTGGTTGTGGTTAGACAGTGGTGGCCTTGGCAAGAGCGAGGAAGGTGGTCCAGGAGGTGTGGGAGGTGATGAGGATGGGGCCGGTGGGGTTCTTGGAGTCGCGGATGGGGACGGTGTGGGCGATGCCGTGGGCCACCTCGATACATTCGCCGCCGTTGCTGCCGCTGTAGCTGGACTTACGCCAGGCCTGTTCCGGTACGCGGATCGGCTCGGTCATGAATAGCATTCCTTCAGAATGGAGCCGATCTTGGAGGCCGACTCGTCCGGTGGCAGAGCTGTTGCCTTAAGCAGATCATAGGCATCGTAGGCCGTGGCCACATCGTCTGGATCGGCCAGAACGTAGCCTTTTGGGAAGCCGTCGACATGCACAACGTCTGATCCTTCGCTGAAAGACAAGAGCCCGAACGGAGAACCCGATCCGGGGTACGCCGCAATGGTCTTGGGGATCACTTGGATGACGTGCCGCGGCGTCTCCGCCAGAGCTTGCAATTGTTCGAGCTGTGCTCTCATGACGTGCTTGCCACCGATAGCACGCCGGAGAACGCCCTCGTCCAGAATGATCCACAGCCTGGTCGGATCCTCGCGGGCGAGGACACGCTGTCGCTCCATGCGAGCAGTCACCAGGTCATCAAGGTTCGTGGGACGTCCGGTTCGTAGCACAGCCCGCGCGTATTCCTCGGTCTGTACGAGCCCAGGCACCAGCTGGGGGTGGAACATGGAGATCGCGGTGGCAGTCCACTCCAGTTCTACATACCTGCGGAACCACGGTGGGAAGGCCCACCGCAGGGCAAGCGGCCAGAGCCGCGCAAAGCGCCCGTTGGAGTGCGGAAACATTCGGTCACACGCTTCGGCGAAGTCCAGCGGTGGTACCCGTTTCCCGGCCTCGATCTTCGCCACGAGCGAATAGCTACAGCACGCCGCCTTGCCCAACTCCGCGCGTGAGATGTCCAGTCGCTCGCGCTCCAGCCGTACTTCGGCCCCGAAGTGAGCGAGTGGTGACACGGCGGGGTCGGTTGTCTCTGCGGTCTCGTTTTCGACAGTCACTTGAACTCCCGAATGTTCATTGGACACCTTCCAGAGTCCAAGTTGCCTACCTGTTGGGCGCGCTCGGCGGTGCCGAAGCTTGAACACACAAAGCAAGCGCGCGATAACGGAAGGTATATCTCTCATGGCTGAACAAGCCACCGATACGAGCCCGGACGACCCGGACGAGTTGGCCGCGACGGTGGAGGCGGGGGGCTTCTGGCGGTTGGTGCCGGGGTGGGTGCCACGGCACTTCGCCGAACCGACTCCCGCACTGCTGGAGCATGTGGAGCGCGGGCTCAGGCGGTTGGTCGCATGACGGGGAGTGAGGCGCGGCGGCGCCTGTCTTTGCTGATCGCCACGTTCGGAACGGATGGCGTCCTCGTGGTCAGGAAGGGCGTTCCTGGTGCGGAAGGGGCGGACCTGGCCCCCGCGTCGGCGCTCAAGTGGCCGCCGTGCGAGTGCGGCAATCCGAAGTGCCCGGACTACGGGCCGCCGTCGGCGGCGCCGTCAGTCGGCGGGGGTGGTCGGCTGTGAGGCACGGGCACGGGTACAGGCACAGGCACGGGCACAGGCGGTGGTGGTCCGGCGTTGTCGCGTGGTTGGTGGAGCGACGTAGGCAGCGCATTGCGTATCGGCGGCTCCACCGCGCGCTGATCAGCGCGTTCCCAGAGCCGGATGAGGCCGTCCTGTTCGAGCGGATCTTCGGCCACCCGCCGCCGGAGGAGGGGCGCATGCGGTGAGGTTGGGTGGGGTGCGGGGCCGGGGTGTGGGTGTGGGTGTGGGTTCGTGCCGAGGGGTAGTCGGGGTGGGCCGGGGTCGGTCATGGCGGGTGGGGGCCGCCCCTGGGTTTCAGTTTCGCGGTTGCGGGTTGGGCGTCAAGGGCGCTCCTTCGTCGCGTCGGCTGCGCCGATTCCGCT
>NZ_JBEOUD010000049.1:0-59404 GCF_040303865.1 Streptomyces sp. NPDC094034
CGCTACGAGAAGACCGCAACCATCTACCTCGCAGGACTCCACATCGCAGGCATCTACCTCTGGTCCGCCCGATGATCCAAACGAAACGCCCTAGCGGTTCTCCAGGGGCCTCAGCACGACTCCCTCCGCCGCGTCGGTACCGCGCACCAGCGGCTGCCGACGGCCGAACGGGAGCTGCTGACCCTGCTGTGCCGGCTTCCCCGGCCGGTGCGGGAGCACGAGTTGCTGCGGGCGATGGAGCTCTCCGGCCGGTGGACCGGGGAGTTCAGCCGGCTGGTGGAGTCGCTCGTCGCGTCCCACTCCGTGGAGATCGAGGAGTGTCGTGAGGGACTGACCTTCACTGTTCCCGTCCTGTCCCGGCTGGTGCTGTGCGAGCGGGCACGGGTGGACCGGTGCGCGTCGCCCCGTGAGGTCGCGGGCGGTCCGGGCGACGCGGGCGGTCCGGGCGACGCGGGTGACCGTAACCCGCCGGGCCCGGCGTTGCTCGCGGGAATAGGCACATGAGGTGCGCCGGGCATGCTCGGCGCCATCGCGGCCCCCGCCCTCGTCCCCGTCATCGCACCCGTCCTGACAGGTACCTACCAATCAGACCGCAAATATGAACCACTCGGTTCAAGAAAATGTCTACTCCGGTTGCGAAGTTCCCTCCGGGATCTCTAAGTTGAATTCGACGCGGCGCCGCGTCACGCGACGAGGACGTGGAGGATCCTGGTGAAGCACATCGTGGTTCAGGGCGGTACCGACGGGATGGGAAAGGGCATCGCGCTCAGCTGTCTGCGACGGGGCGACACCGTCGTGATCATCGGACGCGACCAGAAGAAGGGAGAATCCTTCCTGGCCACCGCCGACGGCATCGGTGCGGGAGCCCGGGCCCACTTCATCCGGGCCGATCTGAGTCTGGTCAGTGAGAACGAGAGGATCATCCGGCACATCACTCAGGAGTTCCCCGCCGTGGACGCCCTGGTGCTGTGCGCGCGGCACTTCCTCTCCGAGCGGCGGGAGACGGTGGAGGGACACGAAAGCACCCTCGCGCTCTTCTACTTGAGCCGGTTCCTGCTCAGCCACGGTCTGCGCGATCTGCTGGAGAAGGCCCCGCGGCCGGTCATCATGAATGTGGCGGGACCGGGTTCACCCATGGGTGAGATCCACTGGCAGGACCTTCAGATGAAGCGGGACTACGACGGACTCGCGGCGCAGATGCAGGGCGGAAAGGCCAACGACCTGCTCGGGGTCGCTTTCGCGGACCGGTACGGGGCCAATGACCGTACCCGCTATGTGCTGTTCAACCCCGGCGGTGTCGCCACCAGCTTCTCCGGCGAGTACGACGCGGCGACCAGGCGCCATGTCGAGATGCTGAAGAGGACGGCGAAATCGGTGGAGGAGGGCATCGCACCGATCCTCAGCAGTCTGGACACCCCGCCCGCGGAACCGGTGAGCGCGTTCGTGGAAGGGCGGCGGCTGAGCCTGGCGGACAAGTCCTTCGACCTGGGTGACGCCAGGCGGCTCGACGAGAAGACCCGGGAACTGCTCTCCCGGTGACGGTGACGGAGCCGCGCCGGGGCCGACCGATGTGGAGTACCCATGACCCAGCTCTCCCCGTCCCTGACCCCGTCCGCTCCGGGCGAGCGGGTCGATGACCCGGTCCGCGCGGTCGAGTTGGACGCGGACGGTCTCACCCTCTCCGGGCTGCTGGCCCTGCCGGACGTGTCCCCGCCACGCGCCGTGCTGGTCGCGCTGCACGGCGGCGGCATGCGCGCGGGGTACTTCCACGGGCGCGCCGATCCGGCCACCTCACTGCTCTCGCTCGCCGCGTCCTGCGGATACGCGGCTCTCGCGCTGGACCGGCCCGGATACGGGAGTTCGGCGGCGCGAGCCCCCGAAGGCGCCGGGCTCGACGAGCAGGGATCCCGGATACGGCAGGCGCTGCGCGGCTTCGCGCGGCGCCATCCCCCCGGCGCGGGGTTCTTCCTGGTCGGCCACTCGCTGGGCGGGAAGGTCGCCCTGTCCACGGCGGCGGGCTGGAGCGGTGACGGACCGCTGGGTGTGGACGTCTCCGGTATCAGCGACCGCTGGGCCGTCGATCCCGGGATCCTCACCGGGGCCGACGGCCGGCGCACCAGCGGTCTGCACTGGGGCCCGCTGTCCCTCTATCCGCCCGGCACCTTTCAGCACGCACAGCGGCTGGTCGCGCCCATCCCCGGCAAGGAGGCGGCGGAGATGGCGGACTGGCCGCGGGTCTATCCGCGAGTGGCGCGTTCCGTACGCGTCCCGGTGCGCCTCACCTTCGCCGAACACGAACGATGGTGGCGGTGCGACGCGGAGACGGTGGCGGCCATGACGGCGCGGCTGGCGTCGTCCCTCGTACGTACGGAACACCTGGCGGGCGCCGGACACAACATCAGCCTGGGGCGGGCGGCCCGGAGCTACCACCTACGGGTCCTGGCCTTCCTGGAGGAGTGTCTGGCACGGCTCATCCCTGGACCAGCCGGAAGCCGACCCCCCGGACGGTGAGTATCCAGTCCGGCGAACCGAGCTTTCTGCGCAGGCTGGTGATGTGCGTGTCGATCGTGCGACTGCGCGTCATGTCGGTGTCGTGCCAGACACGCTGGAGGATGCTCCGCCGGGAAACGATCTCGCCCGGCTCGGACGCGAGGAGTCGCAGCAGATCGAACTCCTTGCGCGTGAGGGGGATGACCCGGCCGTGCAGCTCCACCGTGCGCGTGGTCTGCTCGATGACCAGCGGACCCACCCGCATGCTCATGGCGGCGGGTTTCGGCCGGGCCCGGCGCATCACGGCGTCGACGCGGGCCAGCAGCTCACGAAAGCCGTACGGCTTGACCACATAGTCGTCCGCGCCCGCCTGTAAGCCGAGTACACGGTCGAGTTCGCTGCCGTGCGCGGTGACCGCGAGGACGGCGGTGTCGCTCGTGGTGGCGATGGACCGGCAGATCTCCAGCCCGTCGATGTCCGGAAGATCGAGATCGAGAAGCACCACATCGGCGTCGGAGTGCTCACGGAGCGCGGCCGCTCCGGTGGTGACCGCGCGGGCGTCGTGCCGGTGGCGCTGAAGGCTCTGGGCCAGATCCCGCGCGGACCGTTCATCACTGTCGACCACGAGGATGCGCCAGGATCCGGCCGGGACCCGGACGTCGACGTGCGGGGAGAGCGTTCGGTGGGAGTGGGAGGGAAGCGGGCTTGACGCGTGCATGTGGTCTCCTGCGGGTCGCGTGCCGGGCCGTGGGCAGCCTGGCGGTGTGGTGACCGCAGCCGGCGCCCTTGCCGTGCGTACACGCGACGGAGCGGGCAAGGCCCTCCCCGTCTTCCCTCGTTAGGTTCTGCCCAATGCAGCGTTGCACGCGCAACCCGGCGGGTCGCCGTTGATAGCACGAAAGTTGACCTTGACGGGGCCAGGGTCTTTCGTTTGGATCAGGCCGGATCAGGGAGCGGGGGCCCCGCGAGCCCAGCGAGATCCGGACGAGAGGCCCCGGCGATACCGCGGTGGTCGGAGGATCCGCCGAACCGGGACGGCCCGACGGGCCGGCTCCGGGCACCCGCCTCCCGTTCGACGGGCGTCCGATCGGCGCGGACAATGAGCAGGGGCGGGAGCGAGGCTGCCGTCCGGCAGCACATGACCGGGGCGCCGCCGAGGCGTGCGGCGACCCACCGGTGAGGTGGCGGATGATGCCGACGTGGCGACTGCGGGACTTCCACGACGACGATCTGGACGGCGCGATCCAGATCTGGGACCAGGACCGGCAGGACGAGTCGCCGCCCGTCTTCCCCGTCTCCGAGGTCATGGCCGCGGCCCGGACCGGCGAGCCCGCCGTGGTCGCCGTGGTCGGGGACGATCTCGTGGGTATGGCGGTGGCGCAGACCCAGGGCGAGCGTGCCTGGATCACCTTGGTGGCTCTTGGCGCGAAATGGCGCCGGCGCGGGATCGGCAGCGCTCTCATCGCCGAGCTGGAGCGGCGTCTGCGTACCCACGGCGTACGCCGGATCAGCGCGCTGCTCGCCCCTGGCGCCACCGGGGACACCGCGCTGGAGAACTCCGGCTACCGGACGCGCGAAGGACTCGTCTTCCACGAGAAGGTCGAGCATCTCGGCGCGTGCGACGCGGGTCTGCTCGCCGAACTCGGTGGGAGGGTCCTGCCGGGGGGGCTCTGGGGCGCGCTCGCGGGGATGGAGCGGGAGAAGGAGACCATCGAGCGGCGGATCGTACTGCCGCTGACCGAACCCGCGCTCGCCGACCGGTACGGGGTGACGCCGCCGAAGGCGGTCATCCTCTTCGGCCCGCCGGGCACCGGCAAGACCAGCTTCGCCAAGGCCGTCGCCTCCCGGCTGGACTGGCCGTTCGTGGAGCTCTTCCCCTCCCGGCTGGCGGCGTCCGGTGCCGGGGGCCTGGCCACCTCGCTGCGGGACGCCTTCGCGGATCTGGCCGAGCTGGAGACCGTACTGCTGTTCATCGACGAGGTCGAGGAGATCGCCGCCGCCCGCTCCGGACTGGCCGTCGATCCCGGTCACGGGGTCACCAACGAACTGCTGAAGCTGATCCCCGGCTTCCGTGACCATGACGAGCGGCTGCTGATCTGTGCCACCAACTCCGTGCGGTCCCTCGATCCGGCGTTTCTGCGCCCCGGCAGATTCGACTACGTCATACCGGTGGGCCCGCCCGATCCGGCCGCCCGGGAGGCGATCTGGCGGCGCTATCTCGGGCCCGCCGCCGACGGGGTGGACCTTGGCCAACTGGTCGGGGCCTGCGAGATGTTCACCCCGGCCGACATAGAGTTCGCCGCCCGCAAGGGCGCCCACGCCGCGTTCGAACGGGAAGTACTCGACCGCCGGGGCACGCCGGCCCGTACGGACGACTTCCTGGCGGCCATCGCCGAGACCCGGCCCACACTCACCGATCAGGCGCTCACCGAGTTCGGGGAGGACATCGAGCGCCACGCACGGATGTGATCCGGGTCCCGCCGGGGCCTTTCACCCGCGGTCTCAGGCCGCGAAGCCGCCGTCCACCGCGATGGAGGCGCCGGTGACATACCGGCCGCCGTCACCGGCGAGATGGGCCACGGTCGCGGCGATGTCCGACGGCCGGCCGTAGCGGCCGAGCGCCGTGAGGTCCCGCTGTATCCCGGCTCCCGGGCCGTCGGCGGGGTTCATGTCGGTGTCGACGGGCCCGGGGTGGACCAGATTCGCGGTGATGCCCCGCGGGCCCAGCTCACGGGCGAGCGCCTTGGTCAGACCGGTCAGCGCGGTCTTGCTCGTCGCGTACAGCGCGCCGCCGGGGAAGGCGACCCGCTCGGCCATGCAGCTGCCGATGGTGACGATCCGCCCGCCCTCCGACATGTGCCGCAGCGCCGCCTGGGACGTGAGGAACGGCGCCCGCACGTTGACGCTCAGCACCCGGTCGACATCCTCCAGCCCCATCTCCTCGATAGGGCCGATCGCACCGGTCCCCGCGTTGTTCACCAGGATGTCGAGCCGTCCGAACTCCGCGGCGGCCCCGTCCACGGCGTCACGTACCGCCGTCGCGTCCGCACTGTCGGCACGTACCGCCAGGGCCCGGCGGCCCAGCGCCTTGATCCGGTCCACCACCTCCGTGGCGCGCTCGGCGCTGTGCTGATAGGTCAGCGCGACATCGGCTCCGTCTTCGGCCAGCCTGATCGCCACGGCCTCGCCGATGCCCCGGCTGCCGCCGGTCACGAAAGCCACCTTGCCGTGCAGAACCGCGCTCATGATCGTCCGTCTCTCTGTCGGGTATGAGGACATGCCGACGATGCTCGTACGCCGCGAGCGTGGAGTCCGGCGGCATTCGGACGTGACGTTCGGGCCGGTCATTGAACGGTTGATAAGTAGGATGAGTGAAGGCGTCGCCGGAGCCGGAGAGGTCGCGGCCCGGTGCCGTCGCGATCCGCGGGCCGGGACGCGCGGATCCGCGGGCAGGGATCCGCCGGCAGGGAGGAGTCGCTGATGCTGTTCCGTCAGCTGGAGTATTTCGTGGCCGTGGCCAGGGAGAAGCACTTCGCGCGGGCGGCGGAGGCCTGCTATGTGTCGCAGCCCGCGCTCTCGGCGGCGATCGCCAAGCTGGAGCGGGAGCTCAACGTCACGCTGATCAACCGGGGGCACAACTACGAGGGCCTGACACCGGAGGGCGAACGGCTCGTCGTATGGGCCAAGCGGATCCTCGCCGAGCAGGACGCGTTCAAGGCCGAGGTCGCCGCCGTACAGTCCGGCATCACCGGCACCCTGCGGCTGGGGACGGAGCCGACGGCGTCGACGACCCTGGCGCTGCCCGTGGCCGCCTTCTGCGGGGCGCACCCGCTGGCGAAGGTGCAGGTACGTTCCCGGCTGTCGGCGAAGACACTCCACCGCCAGCTGCGCGAATTCGAACTGGACGCCGCTATCTCGCACTTCGCCCCCGAGGACCGGGAGAGCCTGCAAGTCGTACCGCTGTACCAGGAGCGGTACGTACTGCTCGCCTCGGGCGACCAGCTGATGCCGCAGACCCACACCATGACCTGGGCGGAGGCGGCGCAGCTGCCCCTCGCGCTGCTGACACCCGACATGAGGATCCGTCAGCTCATCGACAGTGTGTTCGCGGAGAGCGGGGTGGTGGTGACCCCTCAGGTGGAGACGGACTCGGTCGCCTCGCTGTACGCGCATGTGGGCGTCGGTGAGTGGGCGAGCATCGTGCCGCACACCTGGCTGCGCGCGATGCCGGTGATCGGCAGGACACGGGCCGTCCGGCTGGTCGCCCCGGACGCCAGGGCGCAGGTCTCGGTGGCGATCCACGCGGCGACGCCCGGTTCGATCGCCGCGCGGGCGTTCGTGAACGCGGCGACGGGCCTGTCCCTGGACGCGTTCTTCGACCAGCCGCTGCCGACCGAGCCCGAGCACCACGTGCGGTAGGCCGGGCCCGAGCACCACGTGCGGTAGGCCGGGCCCGAGCCCCAGGGCCCGGATCGGGCAGGACAGCTCTCGGGCCCGGATCCCCGCGCCGTCAGCGCGCGTACCGGTCGGCCACCGCCCGCCGGTCGAGCCCGCCCTTGGCGGTGTGGGGAAGCGAGGCGACGACTTCGAGCCGGTCGGGCACCTCGACGGCGGACAGCCGGTTGCGGCAGTAGCGCAGGATGTGCTGGGACCCGAGGTTCTCGCCCTCGCGTACGACCACGGCGGCGCCCACCCGCTGTCCGTAGTGCGCGTCGGGGATCGGGAAGACGGCCGCCTCGGCGACACCGGGGCATCCGGCGAGGACGTCCTCGACATGCTCGGACGAGATCTTCTCGCCGCCGCGGTTGATGAGGTTCTTGATGTGCCCGGTGAGGAACAGATAGCCGTCCTCGTCCAGGGTGCCCAGGTCACCGGTGTGCAACCAGCCGTCGGTGAAGCTGTGCGCCGTCCCTTCCGGGTCGCCGAGGTAGCCGCGGGTGACGGTGGGGCCTTTCACCCACACCTCGCCCCGGGTGCCGGTCGGGCACGTACGGCCGTGTTCGTCGACGACTCGCAGACGCACTCCGGTCGACGAACCGACGGAACCCTGCTTCAGATACCCGTGCTCCGGCAGGGGCTCGCTGGTCGTCTGGTGAGTGGACTCGGTCATCCCGTACGCGGACAGCAGCGGCGCGCCGAACGTGCGCTCCAAGGCCCGCTGGGTGGCCGTGTTCAGGGGCGCGCTGCAACTGCGCACGAACTTCAGGGGCGCGGCCCGAGGGCCCGGGTACTCGGTCGCCGACCGGTCGAGAAGGATCTCGTGAATGGTCGGCACCGCGGTGAACCAGCTGGCGGACACGGCCCGCACATCGTCCCAGAACGTGTGCGCCGTAAAGCGCCCCCGCTCGGGCAGCAGTACGCAGCCGCCGCTGGCGAGGGAGGCGAGGAGCGCCGCCAGGAGTCCATGACCGTGGAAGAAGGGCATCACGGCGACCGTCGCGTCACCGGGTCCGAGCTCGTAGGTGGCGCAGATGTCCCGTACGGAGGCGGCCACGTTGGCGTGGGTGAGCGGGACCATCTTGGCCCGGCCGGTGGTGCCCGCGGTGAACAGCACCAGGGCGTCGCGCTCGGAGAGTTCGTCGGCCGCGCCCCGGGCGGGCCGCATCGGGTGCGCGGCGGCGTCGAGTGTGACCGCCGCGGTCCCGGCGTGGGAGATGTCCACGCGCAGGGGCCAGGCCGGGAATCCGCCCAGGGCGGCCGGCGCGGTGTCGGCCGCGGCGGGTCCGCGCAGGACCACCCGCGCTCCCAGCGCGTCGAACCGGTCGGTCAGCCGCGCCGCGGGCAGTGCGGGGTCGACGGGGGCGACCACCAGCCCGGCCCGTGCCGCGCCCAGCAGCGCGACGACGAACTCGGCGGTGTTGGCGGAGACGAGGCCGATCACGTCACCGCGGCGCAGCCCGGTGCGGCCGAGTTGGTCGGCCACATCACCGGCCAGGGCGGCGAGGGAGCCGTAGGACAGCGGCACGCGGTCCCCGGTTACCACGAGCGCGCGGGAGCGCGGGCGCTCGCGCGCGTGCCGGTCGAGGAGATCACTGAGGCCGGTGAGCGCCGGCGGCCGGTACAGGTCCGTGCCGCGCACCGATGCCTCGGTCGGAACGGCCATCTGCGCACCTCCTCGCACCAGGTCCGATGAAGCTGTCGTCTGCGAGCTTGCGCGGGTGCGCTGCGGGCGTCCAATACTCGCTGGCGAACAGCCGATAGCGAGGATCTATCAAGAGGGTCCCGGAGGCTGTCGGCACCCCTCTGACATGCGGCGATCCTTGATCGATAAATGCTGTTTATCGGCTGGTCGCCGATAGGTCTTGGACGCGCGGATGCGTGCTGCGGAAGGTGGGACAAGAAGCCGATCAGGCATGACTGCCCAAGGAGGACCTCGGACCATGACCGCCCCTTCCGCACTGGAGAACGCGGCGACCGCCGACACTCAGGCCGAGCTCACCGACGGGTATCACCTGGTCGTCGACTCGCTCAAGCTGAACGACGTGGACACCATCTACGGCGTGGTCGGCATCCCGATCACCGACCTGGCCCGTCTCGCACAGGCGCAGGGCATCCGCTACATCGGCTTCCGTCATGAGAGCAACGCCGGTCACGCGGCGGCGGCGGCCGGATATCTCACGAAGCGGCCGGGCGTGGCACTGACCGTGTCCGCGCCGGGCTTCCTCAACGGGCTGGTCGCGCTCGCCAACGCCACCACGAACTGTTTCCCGATGGTGCAGATCTCCGGCTCCAGCGAGCGCCACCTCGTCGACCTGAAGCAGGGCGACTACGAGGAGATGGACCAGCTCGCCGCCGCGCAGCCGTTCGTCAAGGCCGCGTACCGCGTGAGCCGGGTCGAGGACATCGGCCGCGGTATCGCCCGCGCGCTGCGCACCGCGATCTCCGGCCGTCCCGGCGGTGTGTATCTCGACATCCCCGCCGCGGTGCTCGGCTCCATCATGGACGCGCGGGAGGGCGCGAAGACACTGAGCCGGCTCGTCGACCCCGCGCCGCGCCAGCTGCCCGCGCCCGAGGCGGTGGACCGCGCGGTCGAGATCCTGGCGGGTGCGCGGCGGCCACTGGTGGTGCTCGGCAAGGGCGCCGCGTACGCGCAGGCGGACGGGAAGATCCGCGACTTCATCGAGTCCACCGGCATCCCGTACGTACCGATGTCGATGGCGAAGGGCCTGCTGCCCGACAACCACCCGCAGTCCGCCGCCACCGCCCGTTCGCTGGCGCTGAAGAAGGCCGACGTCGTGATGCTCGTCGGCGCGCGCCTGAACTGGCTGCTCAACCATGGCGAGGCTCCGCAGTGGAACCCCGACGCGAAGTTCATCCAGGTGGACATCGAGCCCAAGGAGATGGACAGCAACCAGCCCATCGCCGCACCGCTCGTCGGGGACATCGAGTCCGTGCTCGACGCGCTCGCCGAGCGGACCAAGCCCGGCCAGATCTCGGCCCCCGCCGCCTGGCGCGAGGAACTGGGCGCGCGCTCGGCGCAGAACGTCGCCAAGATGGCGGAGCGCCTCAAGGCCGACCCGCACCCGATGCAGTTCATGGGCGCGCTGAAGGCCGTACGTGACGTCCTGCACGAGCGCCAGGAGGTCTACCTCGTCAACGAGGGTGCCAACGCGCTGGACATCGCCCGCAATGTGATCGACATGCACGTACCGCGTCACCGCCTCGACAGCGGTACGTGGGGCGTCATGGGTATCGGCATGGGTTACGCGATCGCCGCCGCCGTCGAGAGCGGCAAGCCGGTGGTGGCCGTGGAGGGCGACAGCGCCTTCGGGTTCAGCGGCATGGAGCTGGAGACGATCTGCCGCTACAAGCTGCCCGTCGTCACCGTCATCATGAACAACGGCGGCGTCTACCGGGGCGACGATGTCAACCCGCTGGAGAACGACCCCTCCCCCACGACCCTGATGCTCCAGGCGCGCCACGACAAGATGATCGAGGCGTTCGGCGGGAAGGGCTACCGCGCGACCACCCCCGCCGAGGTCACCGCGGCGCTCACCGAGGCGCTGGCCTCGGGCGGCCCAGCGCTCATCGACTGTGCGATCGACCCCTCGGCCGGCACCGAGAGCGGCCATATCGCGCACCTCAACCCGAAGGGCATCACCGTCGGCAACATCACGCCGGCGAAGAAGTGAGCGACCGGCTCACCGCACTCCCCCGCACACCACACCCTCCGTACCGAGATCATTCACGAGAAGGAAGCCACCATGAGTGACAAGCCGCTCGCCGGAATCAAGGTGATCGACTTCACCGGGGTCCAGGCCGGTCCCGCGTGTACGCAGATGCTCGCCTGGTTCGGCGCCGACGTCATCAAGGTCGAGCGTCCCCAGGGCGGCGATGTGACCCGCAATCAGCTGCGGGACATCCCCGACCTCGACGCTCTGTACTTCACCATGCTGAACAGCAACAAGCGCTCGCTGGCCATCAACACCAAGACCCCCGAGGGCAAGGAGGTCATGGAGAAGCTGATCCGTGAGTCCGACATCCTGGTCGAGAACTTCGCGCCGGGCGCCATGGACCGTATGGGTCTGAGCTGGGAGCACATCCACGAGCTGAACCCGCGGCTGATCTTCGGCTCGGTCAAGGGCTTCAACGACGACTCGTCGTGGAACGACCTCAAGGTCTACGAGAATGTCGCGCAGGCGGCCGGTGGCGCCGCGTCCACCACCGGTTTCTGGGACGGCCCGCCGACCATCAGCGGCTCGGCCCTCGGTGACAGCAACACCGGTATGCATCTGATGATCGGCCTGCTGACCGCGATCATCCAGCGCAACGCGACCGGTCTGGGCCAGAAGGTCTCGGTGTCCATGCAGGACGCCGTGCTCAACCTGACCCGGGTCAAGCTCCGTGACCAGCAGCGCCTGGCGAAGGTCGGCTACCTGGAGGAGTACCCCCAGTACCCGCACGGCGAGTTCGGCGACGCGGTGCCGCGCGGCGGCAACGCCGGCGGCGGCGGTCAGCCGGGCTGGATCCTGAAGTGCAAGGGCTGGGAGACCGACCCCAACGCCTACATCTACTTCACGATCCAGGAGCAGAACTGGAAGCGCACCGCTGAGGCCATCGGCCACCCCGAGTGGGTCGAGGACCCGGACTACACGACCGCCCGGGCCCGTCAGCCGCGCATCATGGAGATCTTCGGCGAGATCGAGAAGTGGCTGGCCGACAAGACCAAGTACGAGGCGGTCGACATCCTGCGCGAGTGGGAGGTGCCCTGCGCCCCCGTGCTCAGCATGAAGGAGCTCGCCGAGGACCCCGACATGCGCAAGAGCGGCACGATCGTCGAGGTCGAGCAGAAGGAGCGCGGCACGTACCTGACCGTGGGCAGCCCGGTCAAGTTCTCCGGCTTCAAGCCCGATATCAAGGGTGCGCCGCTGCTCGGTGAGCACACCGACGAGGTTCTCGCGGACCTCGGCTACGACGCGAACGACATCCGCAAGCTGCACGAGGGCAAGGTCGTCGCCTGACGTCGCCCGATCCGACGATCCGAACGGCCCCGGGTGCCCCGCGTGCGAGCCGCGCGCGGGGCACCCGTCCGTGCTGTGCGCGCAGTGTGGAAAGCGTCTACGCGTGAGGCAACCGTGGGTGGGGGGGCCGCCCGGGTAAATCCATTGGATTGCCATATGCCAATGGCTAAGGGCTGTCCCGTAATCCCTGGTGGATCACCGCGCGGCGTCAGATGCGGTGCATCGCAAGGCGGAGGGGCGCTCGCATACTGGACGTATTCGGGCGTTCCGACAACGCGGCGAGGTGCCGTAGCTGTCGTAGCGCACCCGCCAGGGATTACGGGACAGCCCTTAGGGCTCAGACATGAGTTGACGCAGCACGCGCCGAACGACCGCGCGGGCTCAGGCGGGGCGTGAAGGCCGAGTGGAAGACGCTGGACGCGGCGCCGACCGCCGCCGCCTGGTTCGGGCGTGACTGGGCGACATGCACATCGCGGACGCGCCGCGCGACCGGGAAGCGATTGACGGCGGCGGCGATCCGGCGCAGATAGAGGTCGGCGACGGACGGGAGGACGGCCGGTCCGCCGACGACGAGCAGTTCCACGTCGAGGAGGTCGATGATGCCGACCGCCCCCAGGGCGACCGTCCCGGCCACGTTCTCCAGTACCGCGACGGCCCGTTCGTCACCTCGCGACGCGGCCTCGCAGACCCAGTCGTAGGCGCCGTCCCCCTGGGGCACCATCAGGCCCGCCGCCCTGGCCTGATCGACGACCGCCGAGATCGGCGCGCATTCGGCGACCATGCGGGGGCCTCCCTCGTCGGTGAGCAACCCGGCTCTGATGGCGCAGAGTTCGCCCACCTCCCCGGCGTTGCCCGTGGTCCCTCGGTACACATCGCCATTGAGGAAGGCACCACTGCCCACGCCGGCGCCGAGGTAGAGATAGACGAAGTCCTCGGCGCGGTCGGCCGCGCCCAGCCAGCGTTCGCCGATCGCCGCGGCGGTGGCGTCCTTCTCCACGATCACCGCCGTGCCCAGCCGCTCGACCAACTCCGCCTTGAGCTCCACCTGTTCCCATCCGTCGAACAGGGGCGGGTCGAGGACGATCCCGGCACGCGCGTCGACCGGGCCCGGCACGGCGACCCCCACCCCGAGCAGGTCGTGGGACACCTGACGGGCCACCGCGGCGGACTCCAGGGCCAGCCGCGTCATGTGCTCCAGGCACCAGTCGGGATCGCGCCGCTCGAACAGGCGCATCTGCCGCCGGTCCAGGATGCCCCCGCACAGGTCGACGGCCACCACGGTGATCATCTCGGGGTCGAGATGGACCCCGATGGCGGAGGCAGCGTCGGGCCGCAGCCGGAGCGGCACCCTCGGTTTGCCGGCGCCCGCGGACTGCCGTCCGTCCTCGGCGAGCAGTCCGGCGGTCAGCAGATTGCGCGTGATTCGGGACACCGCCTGGGGGGTGAGCCCGGTCTGCTCGGCGATCTCGACGCGGCTGAGCGCCCCGGCCTCACGGATGTTCTCGATCACCAGTTTCTCGTTGTACGAGCCGAGCGCGAGCTGGTTGAAGGCGCGCGGCGCGGGGCGGGGCGGAGGCAGCACCGTGCGGGTCTCCGACCGCTGCCAGCCGAAGGCGCGGTCGCCGGGCGCGTCCGCGTACGCCCGCGCGGCCTCGGTCAGCGCGTGCAGGACCGATCGGAACCGGCCGGGGAACTGGGTCAGTTCAGCGAGGGCGACCGTACAGGCCGTGGCGGGCCAGCTCATGGTGGAGTCGGCACGGTGCCAGTCGGCCTCGGGCAGGGCGTCGTGGCCCGGGTGGCCCTCCGGGGCCGCGTCGGCCGCCGCGCCTTGGTCCGCCACCGCGGCTTCGTCGGCCACCGCGGCTTCGTCGGCCCAGGTGATGATGTGCAGCGCCCGGCCGGGGTGCCGCGCGGCGGTCGAGGTGATCAGCGCGACGGGGCCCTGATCACGGGGCACCGGGGCGCTTTTCGCGGACGCCCCGTCGGTGGTCGCGCCCGTCACGGGGGCACCGGCAGGGGGTGGTTCCGTGTCGCGTACCCGGTCGAGCTGCGCGGCGAGGGCGGCGTGGCGCGAGCGCCGTTCGTCGGCGTCGGTCGCCCGGCCCCTGGGCCTCTCGTGGGCGGGGGCCTCGCCGATGACCAGTACCGCGCTGTCCGCCCTCGCCCACACAGCGAGCAGTTCGGCGCGCGCGCAGGGCAGGGCGGGCTCGACGGGCACGATCGGCAGACTTCCTTCGCCGGGACCGACCTGCCACCGGCGCCACACCGCGGCCAGGGTGGTGTGCGAGACGCCGAGGCGCTCGGCGAGCGCGCGGGCCGACCAGGTACGGGCCGGGGCGGGCGGTCCCGCGAGCGTCGCGGCGACGAGATCGGCCTCGTCCACCTGTGGCGGGCGGCCGGAGCGCGGCCGGTGCTCCAGACCGGCCAGCCCCTCGGCGGCGTACCGCTTGCGCCATGTGGTCACCGTGGGGCGGGAGATGCCCAGGGCGCGCGCGCTGCCGGAGACGCTGAGACCCGCCTCGGCGTCCAGCACGATCCGGGCGCGGACGGACCGTTCAGGACCGCCTCGGGCCCAGGCGTGCAGAGCCTCCCGGTCCCGGTCACTGAGCACCGGCTTTCTCGCCTCGTCCATGTCACGCATGGCGGTCATCCAAACACCCGCCCCCTCAACTGCCAAAGTACTAAGTTGCCAATTTGTGGCGCCCACAGCGAGCGTCACGCATACCCCGCGCGGCGAGAAGCCGCAGACAGGAGGCCAAGAAGAAATCGCTTCCTGCTGGTTGAGCTGCACCGCAAGGGAGGGAATCGCTTCCTGGGGCAACCGATTTTTACGTGCCCGAAGCATTGACGTAAGACAAACCGATGGATTGTCATGGTCAACACACAGCTCATTCCCACGCCCGCGGAGGGCACTCCATGTTCCTACGGTCCGGTTCGGCTCTCACCGTGCGAAGCCGACTCGCCCCCGCCTCCGGGCAGTTCGGATGCTGTTCACGCCGCGCCGCCCCGACACGCTGCCGACCCCTCGGCTGACAGCGGCTCCCCCGGAGTTCACGGTGGTGCCACGCGCGATCCCCGACCGCGGAAGAACGTCCTGCGAACAGTGCGTCCCAAGAAGAGCGCGTCCCAGGAAAAGACAGCCGAAGAGACAGGGAAACGGAGAGACACGTCATGTCCGAACGCCCCTTCCAAGCAGGCGACCCACCACCCTCGCCCTCGCTCACCCGACGGCGTGCCGTCACCGCGCTGGCTCTCACCGGCGCGGGCGCCGTCGCCTCGGGTTCCCTGGCCTCCGCGACCTCCGCCGCGCCGCCTCGCTCGCGTCGCGGGCCGCGCCTCCTGGCGGCCGAGCGGATCAATGCCCGCACTCTGGACCTACGGATCGACTCCCCCGCACTCGGGCGCACCGGCAACGTCGCCGTACTGCTGCCACCGGGCTATGACGACGCGCCCGGCCGCCGCTGGCCGGTGCTGTATCTGCTGCACGGCTGCTGCGGAAGCCCCGGCTCGACCGGATGGGGCAATGCCGACGCCATCACGGCCCGGACACCCGCCCTGGTCGTGATTCCGGAGGGCGGCCCGGCGGGCTTCTACAGCGACTGGTGGAACCAGGGCCGCCACGGGGCGCCCGCCTGGGAGACCTTCCACCTCGACGAGGTCCGCCAGATCCTGGAGCAGCAGGTGCGGGCCGGTGACCGGCGCGCCGTGGCGGGACTGTCCATGGGCGGACACGGCGCGCTGTACTACGCGGGCCGGCATCCGACAATGTTCCGCGCGGCCGCGTCCTTCAGCGGACTCATCAACACCACGCGTTTCACGACCGGTATCCAGAACATCGTCAAGGGGCAGGGCCTCAACCCGCTCGACCTGTGGGGCGATCCCACCGCTCAGGCGGGCCTGTGGCGGCAACACAACGCCTACGAACTCATCTCCCGGCTGCCCCGCGGCTTTCCGGTCCACGTCAGCTGCGGCAACGGCCGGCCCGGCCCGTTCGATCCCCCGGACCGCACGCCCGACAGCTTGGAGGCGACCCTCGATCTGATGGCCGGCGACTACATCGCCCGCGCGCGTTCCCACGGTCTGAACGTCACGGACGACCGCTACGGCCCCGGCACCCACAGCTGGCCCTACTGGGAACGCGCTCTGACACAGGCGCTCCCGATGCTCGCGTCGGCCATCGGCGCGACGTGAGCGAGGTGAGCGAGGTGAGCGACGTGAGCGAGGTGAGCGAGGTGAGCGAGGTGAGCGAGGTGAGCGAGGTGAGCGACGTGAGCGACGTGAGCGAGCCGATGTGAGTGTTCCGATGAAGAGGCCGGAGTACGGCGGCTGAATCCCCCGCACGGGGAGTCCGACGGGGCGAAAAGGCCCTGGGACGGGTGTGTGCGTCCCGGCCCGCCCGTCCGGCTCCCGTTCCCCCCACCGCAGATCCCATCAAGGGGTGTCATATGTACCGAAGAGCCTTGTCCGTCCTGTCCGGCGTCACGGTGCTCGCCGCGTGCGCTCTGTCCGTTCTTCCCCACGGTGAAGCTCGCGCCGACATCGCTCCGGCGGCTGATACCAGGCCGATCGCCGCCACCGCCGGCGCCACCACCCCCTTCGTGACCGTCGAGGCCGAAACCGGGACGCTCGGTGGCGGCGCCCGGGTCCGCTCCATCGGCCCCGGAGCCGCCGCACCGACCGCGGCCTCCCTGGAGACGGAGGCATCGGGCTACTCACTGGTCGAACTGAAGGCCACCGGCGATTCGGTGACATTGCCGAACAGCACGGGCAAGAACGCCAATACCCTCGTGGTCCGCGCCTCGATCCCGGACGCACCGGCGGGCGGCGGCATCACCGCGTCGCTGAACCTCTATGTGAACGGTGTGTTCCGGCAGGCGATCACGCTGAGTTCTCAGCAGGCGTGGAACTACCGCGGGGCGACCACCAACCCCGACGACCCCCGGGCCGGCGGGATGCCCTACCGCTTCTACAACGAGTTCCCCGTCTGGGTCACGGGCGCGCCGATCGCCGCGGGCAGCACCATCAGACTCCAGAAGGACGCCGCCAACACGGCTGCCGTCTACGACATCGATTCCGTCGACCTGGAGAACGTCGGCGCCGCACGGACCCAGCCGGCCAACTCACTCTCCGTCGTGAGCTCCGGCGCGGATCCGAACTTCGTCAAGGATTCGACGGTCGCCATCCAGAGCACGGTGAACGCCGCCCGGACGCAGGGCAAGTCGGTGTGGATCCCCCCGGGCAAGTATCTGACGAACAGCCTGGCACCCACACCGTTGGACTTCACCGGCGTGAAGGTGGAGGGCGCCGGCATGTGGTACACCACCATCTATCGGAAGGTTCCTCTGCCGGCCAACTCATGGCGTTCCCAGATCCTGGTGGGCTCGGGCACCACACTGACGGATCTCCAAATCGATGCCAACGCCATCTGGCGGGGAATCGGTGGCACCGGCGGTTCGGACTACGGAATCAACGCCAGCGGTGCCGGTGGCTGGCTGGTCGACCGGATCTGGACGCGGCACATCGACGCCAACTGGCTGTCGGGCAGCAACGGCATCATGCGGAACAGCCGGACCGCGGACAGCTACGGTGACGGATTCAATGTCAACAACGGCAACACACCGAATCCGGACAAGCTCGGCCGCAACATCACGGTCCAGAACAACTTCGCCAGGAACACCGGTGACGATTCCTTCGCGACCTACTCCGACGCCGGCGCCGGCGGCACCAACGGCCAGATGAGCGGTACGAAGATCCTCAACAACACCGCGATCGCACCCTGGTGGGCCAATGGCATCCGGATCGCCGGCGGACAGAATGTCGAGGTGAGAAACAACCTGGTGAACAGCGTGTCATCGAACAGCGCCCTGGAGATCAGCGTGTTCGGCGACACGGGCCACCCCTTGGAGTCGGCCACGGTCAGCGGAAACGTGCTGCTCGGCGGCGGTGGCTGGAACGGCGTCCGGCACGGTGTGCGGATCGGCTCCCCGTCCAGTACATCGCTGTTTCCCAACGCCTACACGAACGTCACCATGACCGACAACATCATGCGCGGATCGCTCCGTGCGGGCCTCTATATCGATCGGACGCGCGTCAACGCGACACTGACGAACAACACGATCGACCGTCCGGCGAAGCAGGGAATCTGGATCCCGACGGGAGTCACCGGCACCGGATCCTTCACCGGGAACACGATTCAGAATCTGTTCCCGGGCCAGATCGCGACGCAGAACGACTCACCGGCCACCTTCAAGATCACAGGCTGAAGGTTTCTGGCCCGACGCTCAGTTCAGCCCGCGGTCGAGCCCGCGCCCCAGCTTGTGCGGGCGCGGGCTCGACCGAGGTGCGCATGGCAGCCCTTACCGCTTGATCCCGACAAACCCCCACTGCTCCACCGGCGTTCCGGTGAACCGCTCCTCGGGACGCCACAGACTGATCGAGCCGAACCCCGGCTCGACCAGCTCCAGACCGTCTCCGAAGGAGCGGACGATCTCCGCGGGACGTGACTTGTACGGCAGGGCGCCACCGCTCTCGTACTCGTCCGACGCGGTGAGCGTCATCGGCGTTTCGATCGTGTCGCACAGGACAAGGCCACTGCCGGCCGGGAGGGCGTCCAAGTAGCCACGCAACAGCGCGGCGGCCCGGTCGTCGTCCACGACATGGCCCAACGTGGAGAGCAGCAGCACCGCGACCGGCTGGGTGAGGTCGAAGGTCTTCGCGGCCTCGTGCAGAACCGTCTTCGAGTCCGTCAGATCCGCGGGCACGAAGTCCGTGGCGCCCTCAGGGCTGCCGACCAGCAGCGCGCGTGCGTGGGCCAGCACGATCGGGTCGTTGTCGATGTACACGATCCGCGCTTCCGGGGCGACCTCCTGGGCCACCTCATGGGTGGAGTTGGCCGTCGGAAGCCCCGTACCGAGATCCAGGAACTGCCGTATCCCGGCCTCCTCCGCCAGATATCGCACCGCTCTGGCCTGGAACCGGCGTGAGGCGCGGGCGATGTCGATGATCTGCGGGAACATCTCCTCCATCCGCGCGCCGAGTTCCCGGTCGACCTCATAGTTGTCCTTGCCGCCAAGCCAGTAATTCCACACCCGAGCCGAATGCGGCGTCCCCGTGTCGATCCTCCGGGTCACCGGTGCCTGCTCCGCGTTCATCGCGCTCTCCTCCCGTCGTCCCCGCACTCCCCGGCGGGGCATGCCCATGCTTCCCCACACCGTACGCACCCATCCGGTGGGGAGCGGCGGGCGATCACGATCCGATGGTGGTTGATGGCCTCGGGAGGGACCCCAGAACATGCGGACGGTGTCGATGGCCGGCCACGAGGGGGCGGACTCGCGGTGAGCCTGCCCCCGGCCCCCGGCCCCCGGCCCCCGGCCCGAGGCCACCGCCCCGAGTGCTACCTGATGAGGCGTACCGCGTCGGCCACGACGAATCCGTCGGCGGCGTCGGAGAGTTCGACACTCGCCGACCGCCCGGCGATGAACGGGAAACTGCCGAGCGAGACCCACTGCCCCCCGCGTACGCGCTGGTCGACGCGCACGGTGGTGGACCCGTCGGCGTGATCGACGGTGTACGGCGCATTGGAAGCACGATTGGCGTGCTCCGAATACCAAACCGCCACCTCATACCGCCCACTCACCGGCACCTCCAACCGCCAGCGCACCACCGAACTACCCGCACCCGCAGGATGCGTACGATAGTTCGAGCCGTAATACCCGGCGGCCCCCATCGCGTTGTTCCACTCTCCGGAGAGGGTCTCGTACGCGGCCGAGTCATTGTCCGCGACGAGTCCGTGGTAGGTCGTGCGTACGGCGTCGGCCACGACGAATCCGTCGGCGGCGTCGGAGAGTTCGACACTCGCCGACCGCCCGGCGATGAACGGGAAACTGCCGAGCGAGACCCACTGCCCCCCGCGTACCCGCTGGTCGACGCGCACGGTGGTGGACCCGTCGGCGTGATCGACGGTGTACGGCGCATTGGAAGCACGATTGGCGTGCTCCGAATACCAAACCGCCACCTCATACCGCCCACTCACCGGCACGTCCAACCGCCAGCGCACCACCGAACTACCCGCACCCGCAGGATGCGTACGATAGTTCGAGCCGTAATACCCGGCAGCCCCCATCGCGTTGTTCCACTCTCCGGAGAGGGTCTCGTACGCGGCCGAGTCATTGTCCGCGACGGCGCCCCGGTAGGCGAAGCGGATCGCGTCGGCGACGACCAGTCCGTCAGCGGCGTCCGAGAGTTCGACCGTGCCCCCGCCGCCGGCGGTGAACGTGAAATCACCGAGTCGTACCCATCGACCCCCTTGAGTCCGCTGATCCGCCTCGACCGTCGCCTGGCCTTCGGCATGGCGGATCACATAGGAGGCGTTGGACGCCCGGCCCGGCCCGGGCGGGTACCACGCGGAGACCTCGTACACACCGCTCATCGGCACGTCCGGCCGGAACCGCACGTTGGCGGTGCCGGTACCCGCGGCATGCGTACGGTGGCTCTGGCCGTACTCCCCGGCGGCCTTCTCCACCCTGGCCCAGGTGCCCGAGACCACCTCGAAACCGGCGACGAAGTCATTGTCCGCGACGGCCTTCGGGGGGTCCGCGGGATGCCCGCCCGAGGTCAGGAACAGTTCGTCGACGGCGACGACGCCACCGCCGCCGCGCCCCTGGCCAGCCAGGGCGAACCGGATCGAGTGCCGCCCGGATGTCAGTGGGACCGTTCCCAGCCGGTAGAGCTGATAGCCCTCACCCACCGTCATCGTCGGGTCGATCAGCCCCTGATCGAGTGCCGCGCCGTCGACGCTCGCGCGAATCTGTCCCCGGTCCGCCCCGCGGTGCACCCGGACGGCCACCTCATAGCTGCCCGCTGCCACGACATCGAACGGGACATCGACGTACCCGCCGGCCGTCGGCGCCGGGTAGCGCACTGTCCTGCCGCCCCGCGCGTTGGCGTCGGACACGATCGGCGCCGCCGCACCGGTGCCGGTGCGGGCCTCCGCGGTGGCCAGTTCATATGTCTGCTGGGAGAGCCCGGGACCGGTGGCAACGCTGTCCCGCCCCTGGGTCAGCCACTCAAGGTCGAAGCGGGCGATCGAGACACGCTCCGGAAAGCCCGCGTCCTCGCCGTCCCGGCCGTAGACCAGCAGGATCGTGCCGTCGGACAGCCGCGCGAGGTCGGAGTAATAGGACGTGCCCGGATTGATCACCCGGCGGTACCGGTAGCTCGCCCCCGCGTCGTACGAGACCGAGACGGTCATGTTCTCCCGGGCCGACGCGTCCGGACCGCTGAACAGCACCCGGTCGGCCGGGCCACGACTGTACTGGAGCACGCTCGCGTCCACCGAGACGAACTGTCCGGTCGAGCCGTCGATCACGGGCGCGGACCAGCTCGTACCACCATCCGTGCTGGTCGCGGTGATGCGGTAGCGGGTGCCGCCGGAACCCCACCGGCCGTTGAGGACCACCGCCCCGTCGCCGCGTTCGTAGACACGGCTCTCGTTGACGGGATACGCGACGGACATCGGTACCTCGGCGCTTCGCCGCCAGGAGCCGGGATCGCCGTGGGCATCGCTGTACAGCATGTCGACGCCGTAATCGCGGTCCGGGTCGGGGGCGCGGTGCTGAACGGGCATCAGCAGTCGGCCGTTCCGCAGCTGTATTCCATGGCCGGGGACCGGGCTGTTGAGAGTCCAGCCGTGCGGGTTCGAGGCGAACAACGGGGTCAGTTCCTCGGGGGCCGACCAACTGGCCCCGGCGTCATCGCTCCGCTTGACGAAGATGGTTCCGCCGGAGCCCTTGTAGAACAGGCAGACCCGGCCCGTCCGCTCGTCCACCACCGGCGTCGGGTTGCCCCAACTCTGGCCCGTCTGCCTCGCGACCACGGGCACACCGGCCGACCAGTTGCGCCCGCCATCCACACTGCGGCGGACCAGGAGATCCTTCTCCCCGCCGTCGCCCTTGACGAACCGGCCCTCGGTGAAGGTGAGCACCACATCGTCGGGCAGCGCCTGCCCGTCCCCCGCGGGCGGCACGATTCCCGCGGGTATGACCGTCAGACCCTGCACATGGAAGCTGGCGTAAGCGTCGTCGTCGGTCGAATCCCACAACTCGGACTCGGCGAACGAGCCCGCGTCGGCGACCGCGTCGGCCACCGCGTCGGTAGAGGCCGCGACCGGGTCCACCCCCCGCACCGCGCGCCCTGCCACCGCCGACCCCGCCGCGCCGCTTTCCGCCGCCGTCGGCGGGGCCGCGAGCGCCACCGATACCAACAGACTCATGCCCATGACGCGAAGCATCGTTCTCCGGAACCGGCGCTTCATCCCCTGCCCCCTCGCGAATCGACGACCGCCGCCCACGTGCTCGCGCCCGCCTGCGTGCGTGTCTCCATCCGATCGTTCGACCTGAATCTCCTGATCAGCGACGCCCCGGCCGAGCGCGGTGGCGACGCAGGGCTGAAGAGTAGCCGTAGGGGGCTTCGGGCCCGGCCACCGTCGCCGTCCGTTCACGAAGGCGACACGGCGGGCACTGCCTTCATATCGGGACGACCGGGGTCAAGCGTGAAGACGGTCCCGTCCGCGGTGCAGATGATCAGAGCCCCGCCGTGGAGCAGCACCTTGGGATAGTGCGAGTCCATGGTGACTCCCGCGTGCGCCTGGGTGTCCCACAGTTCCTTGCCCGTACGCGTTTCGAGGGCCACCACGCGCCCGCTCCCACTGGTCAGATACATGATGTGCCCGCCCTGGTCGAGCGTGGGCTCGCCCAGCCCTTCCGGTGTTGTCTGAGTCGCCCACAGTTGCTCGCCGGTGTCCGGCGACACGGCCGTCACCGCGCCGTTCGACCGTACGAAGTAGAAGGTGCCGCCCACCGGCATGGCGTCTCCTCGATACTCGCCCCGGAACCGCACGGTCCGCACGGAGCCGGCGGCGGGGTCGAACAGGGCCGCACGGGTGTAGATCATGTCGTCCAGCGCGGTGCCGGTCCCATCCGAACGCCACTCCACGAACACCAATCGGCCGTCGTGGGTTCCGATGAGGTTGCCGTCGGGCAGGTTGGTCACGCGGCGCGAAGTCCCGTCGTCCAGGTCGAAGACGAGAAGGACGGGATTGAGGCTCGCGGAGGCTGCCTCACAGAGCACGTACGGGGCGTCATCGCCCTTGAGGGGATAGCAGTCGTGGTCCGCGGGCAGCTGTCCGGTCCAGCGTTCGGCCCCTGTACGGGCTGCCCGGGCCGTCACCGACCGCTCGCTCCGGTCCACGATCAGGATGAGGTCCCCGAACAGGAAGCCATCGATGTTCTGGGAGTCCGCCGGGTGGGTCCAGAGCCGTGTGCCTTTCTCGGTGTCGAGACCGACGACATTGGCCTCGCCATCGCCGTCCATGGATGTTGTCTCCAGCACGAGTACCGCGCCGTCCCGCACACCGATGACAGCCGTCATATACACATCGTCCAACGTCACGGACGCCACGGACGCGGTACGCCAGACCGTCTCACCGGTCTTCGCGTCGATACGGACAGGAAGCACGCCATCGCCACCGCAGTAGAGGGAGTCGTCGTCCGTCACGCAGTTCGAACCGCCGCCCGTCTGCATGCTCTTGACGGTCTTGACACCGTTGGACGCGGGTTCGTGCAGGGTTGTCTGCCAGGGGTGCCAGCCGCTGGGCACCGGCTTCCATCGCGGACTTGGACTCGTGGACGGCGACGGGCCGGTGGACTGTCGTACGGCCGCGCCGTTCGCCGAACCCTCGTTCCCGTCCCACCGCGCGACGACGAGGTAGGCCGCGAGACCGAGAGCCAGGACGCCGGCGGTGACGGCGAGCGCCGGACGCAACCCTCGCCCGCGTGCGGTGCGTGCCGTGGCCACGTTCCCGGCCCCGACGGTGGAGGGCCCGCCTTCGGGAGTGACGGTCGGCACGTCGTCCGGCGCGGGTCCTGGCAGGGCCGCGAGCAGGTGTGCCAGTTCGCCGAGTTCCGGCCGGTCCCCGGGCTCCTTGACCAGACAGCGTGCCACGATCTCCCGCAGCGGCGGCTCCACCCCGTCCAGCACCGGATCCTCGTTCATCACCCGGTGTGCCGTCAGGTACGGGCTGTCCGCGTCGAACGGCCCACGTCCGGTCGCCGCGTACACGAGCAACGCCGCGAGCGAGAAGACGTCCGAGGCCGGTTCCACCGAGCGGGGATCCTGCAACTGCTCGGGAGACATGAACGGCGGCGTGCCGAACAGGTCCCCTGTCCCGGTCAGGGTCTGGTTCTCCGCCGCACGCGAGATCCCGAAGTCGATGACGCGGGGACCGTCCTGGGCCATCAGCACGTTCGCGGGCTTGAGATCCCGGTGCACCACCCCGGCGTGGTGGATGTCGTGCAGCCCTTCGACGAGCCCCAGCGCGAGCAGCCGTAACGCGGAGCCGCCGAGAGGGCCGTGCGTGCGGACCCGGTCGGCCAGGGACGGACCGGGCACATATTGGGTGGCCATCCACGGCCGTGCCGCCTCCGCGTCCGCGTCCATGACCGGCGCGGTGAAGGCTCCGCTCACCCTGCGTACGGCCGTGATCTCCCGGCGGAAGCGGTCACGGAAGACCTGATCCTCGGCGTACTGGGCGTGGACCACTTTGACGGCGACCTCGCGCCCGGAGCGCGACCTGCCCAGGTAGACAACTCCCATGCCCCCGGAACCAAGACGGTCGACCAGCTTGTACCCGCCGATCGAGCGTGGATCGTCCTTGCTGAGCGCCACTGTCCACATCCCTCCGCCCGCACGGCAGTTATGCCATCAGAGTAGAAGGGAGATTGCCGGGACAGAGTCGGGAGAGTGATACGGGTGATCGTGGCGCCGGCCATCGCCTCCGACAAAAGCTTTGCGTGGCCCGCCGCCCGGATGATGGGCTGGCGCGGTGACCGACCACGATGAGGCAAGGGCCGTCCGACCGTTGACACTGCACTGGCTTGGGTGAGTCGACAGCTGAAGGCAGGCGAACGGATCGTCGGAACCGAGGCGTTGCACGGCGGCATCTCCGCCGAAATGCGGAGGCTGACCATCCGCGCGCGGGACGGAGGCACCCGCGACCTGGTGCTGCGGACCTTCGTCGACGTGGAGCACGCCGAGGACTCGCTGAACAGGGAGGCAGGCGCCCTGACCCTGCTCCCGGGGACCGGCGTACCGGCTCCTGGACTGGTCGCGGTTGATCCGACCGCCGCGCATTGCGAGTACCCCTCGCTCCTCATGACGCATCTGGCGGGCCGGACGGTCCTCGATGACGAGGGACTGGAGACGCGCGTCCCTCTGCTGGCCCGTCAACTCGTCGCGATCCACGCGTTGCGACCCGCCAACCGGCCCGGTAAGTATGTGGCGTTGACGACCGCCGACACCGTCGTGGTTCCTCAGGGCGCCCACACGGCGGCGTGGGCCGCGGCGATCGATGTGATCCGCGAGCCCGCGCCGCCCTATGCGGGGCGATTCCTGCACCGGGACTTCCACCCGGGCAACGTGTTGTTCGACGTGGCGCCCCCAGGGCAGGACGGTACCCGGATCACCGGCGTCGTCGACTGGGCGGCCACCTCCTGGGGCCCAACGGATCTCGATGTGGCGCACTGCTCCACCAATCTCGCGCTGCTGCACGGTCCGGCGTGGGGTTCCCGGTTCGCCGAGGCGTATGAGGAGGCCGGCGGGGTGCTGGCCGCGGACGCGGGCGAGCGGCTGTACTGGCGGGTTCGGGACGCTCTGGCGTTCTCGGAGGAAGTGCGGGCGGTGTCGCGGCCGTGGCGGGAGGCGGGGAGGACAGAGCTGACGACGCGAGCCGTGGAGGAGCGGCTGGACGCCTATGTCACCGCGTTGATGGACGCACCGCGCCGTCGGACCCCCGGCTCTGCGCCGTCAGGCTGAGTAGCGCATTACTCACGACATGACACCGCCCCGAAGGTAGGTTTCCCACCGCCCGCGGAGCACGTGCGGAACGGCTCCTGGGCACGGCCGCCGGACTGAGACGTCCAGCGGTGCTCCCCAGTGAAATCGACTGATTCCGCATCACCTGTTCCAGCTGTGAATCACCCCTCCCCGACCGAGGAGAACACATGCATGGCGGAAGCAATGGCAGAGGAAGCACGGCCCGGGGTGTCGTCAGGGAAGTCGGCTCCGGCTTCCCGCGGCGCGTACTGGCCGGACTGATCGCGGCGGTGGCGCTGCTGACGGGTCTGGTGACGGGTCCGTCCGCCATGGCGGCGGATCTGCCGTACGGTCCGTACACCTGCGCGGCGGGCTTCGTATGGCGGGAGGCGGTGCCGGCCGACCTCGTGTGTGTGACACCGCAGATCCGCTCGCAGATCACGACGGAGAACACGCTGGGCCCGTCCCGCCGGGAGCCGAATGGCGGCGTCTACGGGCCGGACACCTGCAAGCCGGGTTTCGTCTGGCGCGAAACGCGGCCGTCGGACCGTGTCTGCGTGCCGCCGGCCAGCCGCGACCAGGCCCGTGCTGACAACGCCAACGCTCCGTGGCGGCTGGCGGACCCGGGTGCGACGCCGCGCGGCGGGGTGTCCGTCTCCACCACATTCCACCAACTGGGCGGCTATCTCTACGCCACGGGCAGCGGACTCGGTCCGAACGGCGTCGTGCGGTTCTACGCGGTCGGGATCAACACGACCGGGCCGTACTCGCTGGGCTCGCTGAACGTCAGCGCCTCCGGCACCCTGCCCGGGTGGCAGTACGTCGCGGACATCAGGTGCCGGGGCGGACAGACGCAGCCGGCCACCATCGTGGTCCTCGACCAGAGCTCGGGCCTGGTGACCACCGCCGGCACCACGGATGCCTTCCGCCACTGCGGATGAGCCGCTGAACCGCCGCTGAACCGCGAACCGCTGAACCGCTGAACCGCTGAGCGGACTCGCGCGGAAGACGGCTCGCGACGTATTACGCACGGACGGCCGGGTGCGGCGCCATCCATCGCGCCACACCCGGCCGTCCCCCGTGCAAAGCCCTTGGTCGGCCATTGGTCGACCAAGGGCGGGCCTGTTTAGTAATACATAAAGGCGGGGACGAGTCCCGTGGGACCCGGCTGAGCGATGAGCTCCCCGGCTCCTATTCCTGCGCCGTTCGCGACGTTGACCACGTCGTAGACCGAGCCATAATTTCCCATCCAGTGCCACCCGGGCACGGCGGCCACCGCCTTCGTGGCGGAGCAACGCTCAACGAGTGCGATTCCTTCCTTGACGGAAAGGACTTTGTCACTGGTCGGCGCGTTACAGGTGGAACTCACGGCTGTCGGCGCCTTGGGGGCGGACGCGTCCGCGGCCGACGTCGAGAAGACCGCCAACCCGATGAGCAGGGCGGTTGGGGCGGCCGCCAGGGCGGCGATTCGTCTCCGGTGCATGATTGACCTCCTGGAGAAAGTCGCAAGGTGCTTCGGGCTGAACACTCCGTCCAAGCTAACGGCGCAATGCGCGACAGTCGATAGCGCGGCGTGAATATGAGAAGGGAGTGGCAGATTAATGCCAGTGGTTTCTTTGTTCTTCTCGGAATGATCCCGGAACACCAAGGAGCCGCATTTATCGCTTATGGTCAGACATTGAACGTGAGTCGAACTCGATCAGAACTCGCAGGGTGCACGGGAGAAGGCTTGTACAGAATTCCTTTGCTCCATCGCGAAGGCATAGAGAAGACCCGCATCGACCATCACGAAAGGACGTCCTCAACACCGGGGAGGTGTGTCACGGACGCCGCCCGGGCCGTCTATTCGCGATCCGACCTTGGCTCCGCGGTGCCGTCGGAGGGCGTGCCGGGTGTGGTGTGGAGGATCTCGCGGGCCTGTTCCGCGGCGCGGATGATGCTCTCGCCGATGAAGTCGACGAAGCGGGCGATGTTCTCCAGGCGAGCGGCGGCCTGGGTGTGGCGGCCGAGGATGGCGACGCCCTGCCGTGCGGTCTCGGCGAGTTGGATGTTGCCTCGGGCACTGGCGATCGTCGACTGGTACCAGACGTCGCTGTCGGCGACGTAGCGCTCACGGCGGCCTTCGTCCGGTTCCCGGCGCACGAGGCCCTGGCTTTCGAGGAACGTGATCGCCTTGGAGATGGATGCCGGGCTGACCTGGAGGTGCCGGGCGAGTTCGGACGCGGTGAGGCTGCCCGCGTCGGCGATGAAGAGGCAGGTGAGCACGCGGGCCATCATCTTGGGCAGGCCCGATTGCATGAGGAGGGTGGTGAAGGTCTCCTCGTATTCCCGTACCGCCTCGGGGTCACGTCCAGGGGCCTGCGCGGGGGTGTGGGGCCCCGGGGGCGCGATCCGCCGGCGGCGGTGGGCGCGGCGTTCGGTGGCGCGGTGGGCCAGGTCGGCGCGGTAGGCGGTGGGACCGCCGTTGCGCATCACCTCGCGCGTGACCGTCGAGGTCGGGCGGTCGAGGTGCCTGGCGATCTCCGCGTAGGCGAGGCCGTCGGACAACCCCAGCCCGATCTGCTGGCGTTCCTGCTGGGTGAGCCTGCCTCCCGGCATCGCGATCTCCTTCGTACGCACTCCGTGATGCCTCCAACATAGCGTTCACTCTCCATCCAATGCAACGAGTTGGGTCCCGACGTTGCGTTGACGTCACATTCGTTGCAACGAATAGAGACGCTTGACCTGCGAGTATTTGCTTCGCAAGCAACGATGTCGTTGCGTGATTGTCGAACGCTACGTAGCGTTTCCGGTGTCAGAAACCACAAGCGCCAGAGGAGAGCATCATGCGGAAGTTCGACACCCCCACCCCGATCGCCGCCGTCCTGGACATCACCGCGGGACGCGTCCAGCTCATCGCCGCGGACCGGGCCGACACCACGGTCGAGATCCGGCCCTCGAACGCCTCGAAGAGCCGCGACGTCAAGGCCGCCGAGCAGACCGAGGTCGAATACACCGACGGCGTCCTGCGGATCGGCACCCCGGCGGCGGTGAAGCACCAGATCCTCGGCCCCTCCGGATCCATCGAGGTGACCGTCAAGCTGCCCGTCGGCTCCCGCGTCGAGGCCAAGGCGGCCGGCGCCGAATTCCGGGCCGTCGGACGGCTCGGCGACGTCTCCTTCGACGGTGCGCACGGCGCGACCAAGATCGACGAGGCCACGAGTGTCCGCCTCACCGCCCTCGCCGGTGACGTCTCGGTCGGACGGCTGAGCGGTCCCGCGGAGATCAGCACCCAGCAGGGCGACATCCATATCGCCGAAGCCGTACGCGGCACGGTCGTGCTGCGCACCGAGTCCGGCGATGTGTCCCTCGGCGCCGCTCACGGAGTCTCCGCCTCGCTGGACGCCGGCACCGGCTACGGCCGGATCCACAACTCGCTCAAGAACACCGAGGGCACCGCCGACCTGAACATCCACGCGACCACCGCCCACGGCGACATCACCGCCCGCGGCCTCTGACTCTCCCCCGCGACCTCCGACCCACGGCTTCCGAAGGAGCACCAACATGACGAAGAACGCGATGTCCCCGGCCGATTCGAAGTGGACCGGCATGGTGCCGATCGACGACACGGCCCTCGCCGTCACCGACACCGGCGGCCTCGGTATCCCCGTGCTCTACCTCAACGGCCAGTTCGCCACTCAGGGGTACTGGCGACGGGTCATCGCCGAACTGGGCGCGGGATGGCGGCACATCACCTACGACGAGCGGGCTCGCGGCAAGAAGTCGAAGCGTTCCGCGGACTACTCCTTCGAGGCCGCGGTCCGGGACGTCGACGCCGTGCTCGCGGCCAGAGGTGTGGACCGGGCGCTGGTGGTGGGCTGGTCCTACGGGGCCTTCGTCGGGGCGCACTGGGCCGACCGGCATCCGGACCGCGCCCTGGGCGCGGTCCTGGTCGACGGCGCTTTCCCGTACGACTGGCTCGACGAGGCCATGGAGCGGCGGATCCGGAAGATGTTCCGGCGGATGGGCTGGTTCACACCTCTGCTGCGCCCGACGGGTCTGACCCCGAGGATGACCGCCGACCAGCAGGCGGACAGCAACATCGAGCTCGGCAGGCTCTCCCGCGAGCGCGAACTGGGCCCCGTACTGGACAGCATCACCGTCCCTGTGCGTTATGTGGTCGCCTCGGGGACGTCCCTCGGCAGCCGCGGCGATGAGCAGGAGAGAATACGCACCAGCCTCGACGCGGTGACGGCCCGCAACGCGAACATCCGAGTCGCCGCGAAAGTCGCCAGCAACCACGGTGCGATCCTCAAAAGGGACTTCGCGGCCATCGCCGAGGCCGTACGCGAGGTCTCCGCCCTCGACCATGGGGGGCGCGGGTAAACGCCTGCCGGGCCATTCTCGGTTCGACAGCCGCTCTGTTCTGCCAGGAGGACACAGGCAACCTCCGCACGCGGATCGCGGTCTAGCTGATAATCGCCCAACCAGTCCATGTGATACGAGAAGAGTCAGGCACCATGGCGCATCTCCGGTTCTCGCTGCTCGGCCCGTTACGGATCTTCCGGGACGGCGTCCCCTTGGCCGTGGGGTATCCGCAGCAGCAGGCGATGCTCGCCGCGCTGCTGCTCAGGCCGGGGCGTGTCGCCGGGGCGGCCGATCTGTCCGACGCGCTGTGGGGCACGACCCCGCCCACGAAGGCCGTATCGACGTTGCGGACCTACGCCTGGCGTTGGCGGCGGATACTCGCGGCCGGGCAGCCGGATCTGGACGTACTCGTGACGTCCGGCGACGGCTACCGGCTCCACGTCCCCGAGCAGTCGATCGACGCCTTCCAGGTCACCGAGCTCACCGCCCAGGCGGACCGGGCCGGTGCCCAGGGGCGGCCCGAGCAGGCGAGGGAACTGCTCCGGCAGGCCCTGGAGTTGTGGCAGGGCGAGCCGCTGGCCGGAATGCCCGGCCCGTTCGCGGAGCGGCAGCGCCAGCGATTCGGCGAGCTGCGTCTGACACTGCTCGAAGAGCGTCTGGCGTACGAGCTCACGCTGGGCCACGCGGCGCGCTGCGTGCCGGAACTCACCGAGTTCACCACCGAGCACCCCCTGCGTGAACGTCCATACGGCCTGTTGATGACGGCTCTGTACCAGGCAGGGCGGTCCGCCGACGCGCTCGGCGTCTCACGCGGCGCCCGACAACTCCTCGTCGACGAACTCGGGGTGGAGCCGGGACCCGCGCTTGAGGAGCTGCACCAGCGCATCCTTGAGCGCGACCCCGCTCTGGCGTCCCCGGCGTCCGAGGTGATCAGCCTCGTCGGCGGCGCGGAGGCGGATGGGGAGAGGGAACGGGCGAAAGAGCGGCAGGAACCGTCGCCGAGCCCCCGACCGCTGCCCACTCCGGCCCATCTGCCGCCCCAGGAGCCCGACTTCATCGGCCGCGAGGATCTCGTCGACGCGCTCGACCGGTGCCTGCGGGAGCCGGAGCGCAGCACACCCGCGGTCGCCGTCCTCGTCGGCATGGGCGGCGTCGGCAAGACGTCGCTCGCGCTCCATGTGGCCCACCGGGTACGGGGCGCCTTCCCGGACGGGCAGTTGTACGCGGATCTGCACGGCGGGGACGCGGAACCGAGCAGACCCGAGGTCGTCCTGGCGAACTTCCTCTCGGCGATGGGCATCGCCGCCGACGCGCTGCCGGACGACATCGAGGCCAGAACCGCGCTGTTCCGGTCCATGGTTGACGGCCGCCGGATGCTGATCGTGCTCGACAACGTGCGGGACGCCGGGCAGTTGAGGTCGCTGTTGCCCGCTGCCAAGGGCTGTGCCGTGGTCGTGACGAGCCGGAGCCGGATGGCCGGTCTGCCGGTGACCTTGCAGGTCGAGGTGGACGTGTTCCACAGCACGGAGGCCACCCGGCTGCTGCGCCGGGTGATCGGTGAGGCGCGGGTAGCGGCCGAGCCCGAGGCGGCGCTCGGACTCGTCGAGGCGTGCGGGTTGCTGCCGCTGGCCGTGCGGATCGTGGCCGCACGGCTCGCCTCCCGCCCCATGTGGTCCCTCGCCGGCCTGCGGGAGCGGCTGACCGTGGAGTGGCGTCGCCTGGACGAGCTGCGCGCCGGTGAGCTGGCCGTCGAGGCGGTGTTCGAGCTCAGCTACCGCCAGCTGACGGGCGAGCAGGCGGCGGCGTTCCGGCGGCTCGCGGCGGTGGACTGCGGGGAGATCGGCGTCGCCGCGGCCGCGGCGATGCTCGCGACGGACGCCGATGACGCCGAGGACACCCTTGAGTCATTGGTCGACGCGTGCCTGCTGGAGTCGAGGGTGCTCGGCCGCTACCGCTACCACGACCTGTTGCGCGACTTCGCACGCCGCAAGTCGCGCGACGAACGGACCGACGAGGCGGCGGCCATCCAGGAGCGGCTGCTCGACTTTCTGCTGTCGACGGCCTGCGAGGCGTTCCGGCACGCCGTCCCCGCCGACCCGGTGGCCAGCGCCTTCGCCCCGCCCGGAGTGCCCCCTCTGACCTTCGACGACCTGGGCGCCGCCCGGCGATGGGTGCTGGTCGAGGCGGCGGAGGCCGGTGCGCTGGCGGCCCAGATCGCCTCGGCGACGGCTCGTATGCCGGACAAGGGGGGCGCGGCGACGGACGCCCCGCGCTACGAGGACGAGGTGCGCCGACTGCGTCGCGCGGTCGATCTGCTCATCGCGCTCAGCCCGTTCGGTGTCGGCAACCGCTACGCCGAACTGGTGTCCACGGCGGACGCCCTGGTGCACGCGGCCGTGCGGCTCGGCGACCGCAGGGCCGAAGGGCGGGCCCGCTTCCTGCGGTGCACGATCGCCCTGTCCGCCGCACGGTTCGCCGACGCCGGGACGGAGGCGAGGTCGGCGCTCGCGGCGTGCCGGGAGGTGGGTGACACCGTCGTGCTCCAGCAGGTCCTCAACGATCTCGGCCTCATCGCCCAGTACATGTCGCGGTACCCCGAAGCCGTCACGTACTTCACCGAATCCATCTCCCTGGCACGTGAGCTGGGGCACCGCTCGGCCGAGACGGCGACCATGGTGAACGCCGCGCTCGCGCAGGTGCGTGCCGGGAACCCCACCGAGGCGGTGGGGGTCTGCGGTCAGGTCCTGGACAGTGGTGCGTACCCGCAGGACAGTTCGGGACGGGCGTACGCCATGTACGTGCTGGGCCTCGCGCTCCAGGCCCTGGGCGAGCACGACAAGGCCGTGTCGTGGTTCGAGGCGTGCCTGGAGCTGTGCGCGAGCGCCGACCTGCACTCCCGCAGTGTGCACGCGCGTTATCGCCTCGCCGAGAGTCTGCGCGCGCTCGGTGACCTCGAACAGGCCCTGCCGCACGCCGAACAGGCGCTGGCGCAGTGTGAGGACATCGTGTTCGAGCGGGACCGGGGGTACGCCCTGACTGTCCTCGGCCATGTCCTCGCCGACCTCGGGCGCACGGTCGAGGCGCAGGTGCTGTGGGAGAGCGCGCGCACGCTGTTCACGCGCCTCGACCTGCCCGAGGCGGCGGCGCTGCCGCGCCGCCCGGACCTTGAGTTGACCGGGGGCTCCGGGTGACCGGTGCTCCAGGCGGGTAACCGGCGCCCGTATCGCCGGGAGCCCGGCCCAGCCCAGCCCGGGCCCTGCTGGGCCCTGCCCTGCCCTGCTCGGCTCGGCTCGGCTCGGCTCCCGGCGATACGGCGTTGTCCGTCCGTGCCGTCTACGACAAGTCCGCCGGCTCGGCCCACTCGGAGCCCGTGTTGTTCCATGTCACGGAGCCGTGATCGTTGTTGGCTGTCGTGCCCGTCGTATCCGGCGCCGTCGAACGCGCCGTCACGAGCATTCCCGTCAGCGCGCAGAGGAGGACGATTCCGGCCGTCAATTCCTTGACCCGATGGTGCTTCAGCGTGCTTCGCCGGAACATCATCAAATTCCCCTTTCAATTACTGCGAACGTAGAGCGGTCGCAGTCGCGTTCGTCGGAGCGTTCGGGTGCGGTTTCGGACCACACATGGGTGCCGAGGGCGGCGCCCAATTGGAAGCGGTTGTCGACACCGAGCCGGTTCATAAGGGAACGCAGCATATTTGTCACGGTGCGGGGACTGACCCCGAGCCGATGGGCTGCGCTGATATCCGTGTGGCCCGCCAACAGGAGCGAAATGAGTTTGAGCTGGCGCTCGTCGAGGGCGAGGCGGCGCGGCGGGGCCGGTCGGGACACCGTCGGTGGTAGCCGGTCCGATCGATCGTTCATTGCTGTCACATCGTCTCTCCCCGGTGCACCTGTTGGCTCGACAAGAGTCTCAGAGCCCGATCAACGGATGATCACTGCTTGAGCGTGTCTCGATCTATGCCTCATGGACGCCGTGCAGTCACTGCCCGGACACCCGCCGTTCGGGGTGGAAGAGCCTTCCCGGGAGGGAGGATTTCCGTAATCAGCAGCCTTCGTCATACCACCCGATTCGATGTGCGGGAAACAGAAATCACTCTTGCTCCCGCCAACGGGCAATGCCTAACGTGACGGACGTCCGATCCGTTCGATCAAGGAGAAAATCATGGCGAAGCACGCCGCTTTCCTGCGCCCGCGTCTCGACAAGGTCAAGCCCCAGGACCGCTAATCGACGACGCGTCGATGTATGCCGCCACCTTCGGGTGGCGGCATACCCGCTTGATGAAAGCGAATTACCGAATGGAGGGCTGCTGTGCATCAGTTCACCACGGTGGACGGCCCCGTACCCGTCGTCGGCATGATCGACGAGCGGCTGAGTACGACCACCATCTGCCTGGCCTCGAAATACGGTTCGCAACTCGACCCCGAGGGGGAGTGCGGGCTCGCCCATGTGCTGGAGCACGTACTGATGTCGGCGCCCGTCGGGGCCGTCCCGTCGCTGAGCGAGTACGTCGAGCGGCTCGGCGGGCACGCCAACGCGGAGACCGGCCTCGACCGCATGCTCTTCTACGCGCAGATAGCCCCGGACGACGCCGATGAGATCGCCGGGCTGCTGTATCAGGCGGTCCTCCAACCGCGGTGGAGCGACGACGTCCTCGAACAGGAGAGGCGGGCCGTCTTCCAGGAGCTGGCCGCCGCCGCGGCCGACCACAGCGACGTCGCGCAGGACGCGTTCTTCGCGCGGTCCTTCCCGGGGCATCCCATGGGACGTCCGGTCGCCGGTATCAAGGCCGACATCGAGCGGTGTGACACGAGGTCGGTCGCCGCCGCGCACGGGGAGAGGCTGCTGACCGCCCCGCTGTCGGTGATCGTGGTGGGCCCCAGGCTGCCGACGTCGGTCGATCCCTGGGAGGCCGGCATCGAGCCGCGAACCCTCGGCGCGATCGGTACGGCGCCGGCGACCGTGCCGCCCTCGCCGTCGCCGCTGGCGCCGCGACCGGTGCGCTGGTCGACGGAGTTCACCTGGCTGTGCGCGGGCGCGCGTTCGGTGCCCGAACACGATCCGCGCCGACCCCACTTCAACGTTCTCGCCCAGCTGCTCGGTTCGAGCCCGTCGTCGCTTCTGTACCGTCGGCTGCGCGGCGAGGCGGGGCTCACCTACAGCTTCTACGCGTGGAACCGCGGTTACGCCGACACCGGTGTGTGGCGCGTCCTGGCCGGTGTGGAGCCGGGCAACGGCGACGCGGCGCTCGACGTCATCCGCACCGCGCTCGACGAGGTCGCGACGAAGGGCCCCGCGCCCGACGATCTGGCCTCCGCGCGCCGCCAGGCCCGGATGCGCGTCCTCACCTCCATGGACACCCCGCTGGACTGTGCCCGCTTCCTGGCACTGCGTGGCGGCGCACTCGGTTCCTGGTCGCCCGCCGAGGAGGTCGCGCACATCGACGCGGTGACCGCGGACGATCTGCGTCTCGCCGCCGCCCAGATCCGGGACGGCCTGATGGCCGTGGCCAGTCCGGCGGCGCCGTGAACACGCCGGACGACTACCTGGAGCGGGCCCGGCTGGCCGGTCTGGTGGACGAGGTGCGCGGACACCGTTACGTGGCCGACCAGTACGACGACCCGTTCACCGCGCGCCCGCAGGTCCTGGTCGAGTACTGCGACCCGGGGCTGCCCGAGGACGCCGAGGCTCTCAGTGAGCTCTGTGACCGGGTACGGAAGCGCCACACGGACACCGAGGCGGTTCTGTTGCGCGTGTCGGGCGGTGTGCCGCTGCCGGAGCCGTGGCGGCCCCGCCTCACCTATATCCGCCACGACCGCCCCGCGAACGCCACCGCGCCGCGCCCCGGTTCGCCCGGTACGACAGTGGACGTGCGTCCCGCCGCGCCCGGCGACGACGCGCGCGTCCACGCCTGGCTGGTGCGGGCGTACCGCAACGCCTACCCGGGCCTGGAGGTGGACGCGGAACACGCCGGGATCAAGGTCGTGCTGACGAATCCGGGACGCCGCTCGTTCATCGCCCAGGTCGCGGGCGTACCCATCGGGCACGGAACGGTTCTGACCGACGAGCGCGACGAGGTCACCGGGGAGGCGTTCGCCGAGCTGGTGGACATTCTCATCGATGACGCGGAGCACCGGCGTGAGGCGACCACGGCGCTGGTCGCCGCCGCCGCGCGGGCCACCGTCCCACGCCGGCTGTGCGGGCATGTCGTCCACCCCCACGAGCCGGAACCGGCCCGGCACGCGGACATGGTCCTCCAGACGCTGCTGCGCTCCGACTGGTCGGTGGACCACGCCTTCTGGGAGCGCACGTGGTGATCCACGAAGGGATACATATGCCCGACTCGCCCGCCGGGTTGCCTCTCGCCGCGCCACCCTCACCACCCTCACCACTCACGCCACTCACGCCACTCACGCCACCCGCGCCACCCGCGCCACCCGCGCCACCCGCGCCCACGCTGGACCTCTTCTCCACCGCCTTGGGCGTGGACCCGGGGGAACCGCTGCGGGACCTCGTCCGCGCCGCCCGCTCACCGCGCGGCCATCTGGCGCCGCTGATCCTGTCCGTCGCGGCCCGACAGGGTGCGGCACTCGGCAGCGGCTCCCGGGACGAACTGCGCCGGATGCGGGTCCGGGTCGACGACTACCGCGAGCTCGCGGCGCTCCTGTCGGTGGAGGTGCCCGGGGTCCGCGTCCTCAAGGGTCCGTCGCTGGCGGACCACTACCCGAGCGAGGTGCTGCGCTCCAGCGGTGATCTGGACGCGTACGTACCGGACGAGGCGGCGCTGTGGCAGGCCGTGACGACGGTGCGTCGCACCCGGCCGGTGAGCGGCATCGATGTGACGGTGCTGGGCAGCGGGGAGCGCGTGCACTGGCTGGTGATTCTGCGCTGGCCCGCGCAGGATCCGGTCCTCGACACCGATCACCGCGTCGAGTTGGTGACCTTCGCGTATCCCGGCGAGCCCGGCGTGGTGCCGGTGCGTGCCGAACCGCCGCGGGACCAGGTGACATCCGACCTGCTGGCCATCGCGGAGGAGGCGTTCCAGCGCCCGTTCAGCATCAAGGACGTCCTCGATCTGGCACTCGCTCTGGACAGCCCCGGCTGCCCGCCCCCCGCGGCGCTCGCCGAGGCCGCCGACCGCTACCGGCTCGCGCCGGAACTGCTGCGGCTGGGTGAGACGCTGCATGACACCCACGGGCTGCCGAGCCCGGTCAACGACCGCCTCCTGCCGCTGCTGCGAGAGCCCGCCGCGCGCGAGCTGGCCGAGCGGCACGCTCGCGAGGACGCGCCCCCGGAGCGCGAGCGCGCCTGGACCAGGGAGCCCTGTCTGAACAGCGGCCGGCCCCGGCACGGCCTGCGGCTGCCCGCCGGGCCGACGCCCGGCCCGGAAGCCGGAGCGGACACCGAGGCGGACACCGGGGCGGACACCGAGGTGCGTTTCCACGTGTACGCCGACGGCGTCCTGCTGCGCTGCCCGGTGGGCGACTTCCTGATGGTCGAGACAGAGCTCGTGGACCCCGCGGCCTACGACGCGGCGCTCACCGAACTCCGGCGGCTGCGCGCCCTCGACGGGGCGCGGCCATGAGCACCGTCGAGGTCCACGACCTCTCCCGCCGGTTCCGCGGCCGCAAGGGCACCGAAGTCACCGCGCTCGACTCGGTGAGTCTGCGCGCCGGGGAAGGCGAGGTCGTGGGGCTCCTCGGGCCCAATGGCGCGGGCAAGACCACACTGTCGCGGATCCTCACGACACTGCTGCTGCCCACGAGCGGCCATGCCCGCGTGGCGGGCCTGGACGTGGTGCGCGACGCGCCCGCGGTGCGCGAGCGCATCGGCCTCGTACTCGGCGGTGAGCGCGGACTCTACGGACGCCTGACGGCTCGTCAGAATCTGCGCTACTGGGGCGCCATGCAGGGTCTCACCGGCAGTCGTTGCCGCCGCAGGGCCGACGAGCTCCTGGAGCGCCTCGGCCTCGCCGAGCGCGGCGACGACCGCCTGGAAACCTACTCGCGCGGCATGGTGCAGCGGGTCCATCTGGCCCGCGCGCTGCTCCGTGATCCGCGCGTGCTCATCATGGACGAGCCCACGAGCGGCATGGACCCCCACGCGGCGCAGGGCTTCCGCAGGCTCGTCGAGGAGCTGCGGGACGGCGGCTCGACCGTGCTCCTCGCCACGCACGACATGCAGGAGGCGCAGGCGCTGTGCTCCCGCGTCGCGCTGATCGACCACGGCCGCATCCTCCGGGAGGGCGCGCCGAAGGACTTGCTCACCGGCCTTGACACACCACGGACCGTGACCGCGGGCGGGGTGTCCGCGGACGCCGCCGAGTCCGTCGCACGCATCCCGGGCGTCACCCTGGACGGGCCGACGCCGGAGGGGTTCGTGACGCTCCGCATCACGGAGGACGACTCGGTGTCCGAGGTGCTCCGGGTACTGACCGCCGCGGGTGTGCGCGAACTGTCGGTGGCCGCGCCCACCCTGGCCGAGGTGTACCGGTCCATTATCGAGGACCGGGAGTTCGCCCTCTGATGGCCGCCTTCGTGCAGTTGCAGTGGCTGCTCCTGACCCGGTCCCCTCGCCTGCTGGCCACGCTGGTCATCGTCCCGCTGTACGCGCTGGTCTTCTTCACCGCCGTGCGCTCGTACGGGGCACCGGAGCTGGCCACCACCGTGGCGCTGACCGCGTTCTCGATGAGCATGTGGTCGCAGGCGATGTTCGTCGCGGCGGAAGTCGTCGACAACGACCGCTGGGACGGCACCTTGGAGCCCTCGCTGCTCACCCCGGACGCCTATGTGCGCTCGCTGGTGACGCGGATCTGCACCATCACCGCGCTGAGCGTGCCGGTCCTGGTGGAGGTCATCGCGATCGGCCGGATCGGATTCGGATTCGCACTGCCCGTGCACGAGCCCCTCACCGCGCTCGCGGCCGCGCTGCTCCTCGTGGTCGGCACCGCGGGGTCCGCGCTCCTGGTCTGCGCGCTCATGATCCTCGTACCCCTGGGGCGCCTGCTGCAGAACGCCCTGACCTACCCCTTCTACATCCTCGGCGGCCTCCTTCTCCCCGTCACCTCCCTGCCGGCCCCCGTCGAGTGGATCGCTCGGCTGTTCTTCCTCTCCCACGGGGCGCAGCTGCTCCGCGACGCGATGACCGGATCAGGAGACGGCCATGCGGCCCACTTCTCGGCCCTGATCGCCCTGTCGGCCCTCCAGCTGGCGGTGGGCGTGTTCCTGCTGCGCCGTGCCCTGTCACGGGCACGCCGGGGGGAGGCCAGGCTCTATGCGTGACGCCAAGGCGCTGCTCCACCAGATCGGCTACGGACTGCTGTGCGGCTACCAGGACTACCGAGCCCTCTACACCTGGCGCTCGTGGCTGTTCGGCTGGATGGTGCGGCTGCTGTGCCAGGTCCTGTTCTTCTCGATGGTGGGCCAGGCGATCGGCTCGGACGGCGCGCAGCGCTACATGGCGCTCGGCAACGCGGTGATCCTCGGACCGCTCGGCGCGCTCGGCGTCGTGTCCTCCAGCGTTGGTGAACGCCGCGCCGGAACGCTCCAGTTCCTGCTGCTCAGCCGCAACGGCCCGTTCCCGGCGCTGTTGTCGCGGGGGCTGTACTGGGCCGTCGACGGCGTCGTCGCCTCGTGCTTCGCCCTCGTCGTGCTGCGCTGGCTGGTGGGGGTCGAGATCGGCCCGCTGGTCCTGCCCGTCTGCTTCCTGCTCCAGGCGCTGATCACGCTCAGCGGCTACAGCCTGGCCCTCGCCCTCGCCGGGGTCAGCCTGCGCCGGCCCGAGTCCCGCATGTATCTGACGGCCGGGACGACGATCCTGCTGATGACGCTCGCCGGGGTCAACACGGAGCCGCCGCAGGGAGGTTTCGGCGGCGCCGTCGTCTCGGTGCTCCCGGCCACGCACGGGCTGCGTGCGATGCGTTCGGCCGTCGCCGGTGACGGCGTGCCGCTCACCGCGGTCCTCGCGGAGTGCGGGGTGCTGCTCCTCTGGGGCGCGATCAGCTGGCTGACGCTCACCGGGGCCCTCCGCCACCAGGTCCGCGCCGGGTCCCTCACCCTCCGCTGATGACCGCTCCTCCGTCCCCACTCCCCCACCGCTTCCAGCAGAGAGATGCCGCCCATGAGTACCGCGAACGTCTACAGTCTGGTCGGCCCGCCCGGGTCGGGAAAGACGACGCAGGCCGCGCGCCTCGTCGCGGCCCTGGGTGAGACCTGGGGCTCCCCGGTCCTGTGCGCGTCGGTGCCCGCGCTGCTGCGCGGCGACCGCGCCATCGACGCCCGTCTCACCCCTGGGGAGCGGATCCGCGTGGCCCGGGTGCGCGAGGCCGCGCACGCGCGGGCCGACCGCGGCGAGCTGATGCCCGCCGAACTCGACCGCGTGCTCATGGAGTTGACGAGCAGAGTCGCGCAGAGCGAACCGGTCGTGCTCGACAGCGTGCCGCGCGGACACGAGCAGGCCCGCCTCCTGCTCACGAGCGGCCTGCCCCTCCAAGGACTGACGGTGTTTCATCTCCGCCCCCCGGGCGACCCGTTGGAGTTCTCGATGCGCCGCCAGCTGTCCCGGGCGGCGCCCACGGGCGAAGGCCGGCCGACCGTACGGGCCCTCACACGGATGAAGCGGAAAGCCGATGTCTACATCGAGCAGAGCCTCCCCGCGCTGACCGAGATCGCACGCGCCGGAACGTCCGTGGCCGACATCGACGCGGGCGCCCCCGTCGACCGGGTCGCCCAGGAGATACGCGACCATCTGGCGCGCTCCGGAGCCCTGCCGCGGTCCCGCGCGGTGGCCGCCACGGGCACCGGCCCCGCGCGACGGGGAGACGGGCCATGCGTCTGATCCTGGTCCGGCACGGGCGTACCCGGGCCAACGCGCAGGCACGCTTCCCACTCTCCTCCGCCGTGCCTTTGGACGAGACCGGCCGCGAGCAGGTCACACGTACCGGGCAGCGCATCGCCGCCTCGGACTTCCGGCCCGAGATCATCCACAGCAGCGACGCCGAGCGCGCACTCCAGACCGCCGCTCTGCTCAGGGACTCGATCGCCCCTGGACTGCGCATCGCACCGCGACCGGACCTGCGTGAACTCGACTGGGGCGAGCTGCGCGGACGATCCACCTCCACGGGCCCCGCGGGCGAGGCCGCGTACGCCCGCTGGCAGCGCGGCCCGATGGACCCGCTGCCCGGCGGGGAGGGGCTCGCCGACGTGGCGGCCCGGGTGGCCCGGGTACTGCGGCTGATCACCGACGACGGGCGTCCGGCGATCGTCGTGTCGCACGCGGTCACCCTCACCGTCCTGACGGCACAGGCCAACGGCTGGGACCTCGCCGAGACCTGGCGTTCGCACCGGGCGCACCTGTCCCCCGGACAGTTCCACCTCCTCGACCTGTCCGCACCACAGGGTGCGGCCGGCCCCCTCCCCCATCGACCCCGTACCACGTGAAAGGTGCACCGCCATGGCCTACCCGTCCCTGTCCCCGCTGATCGAGGAAGGCGTACTCGATGAGGTTTTGGAAGGACTCGGCTTCCTCCACGCGAATGACCGCTGCCGCCGCAACTGCACCCACTGCCCCGCCTTCGGCGACACCAGTCCGGTGGAGATGACGCCCTTCGCGACCCTGACGCGGCTCGCACGCGACATCGGCGAGGCGTTCCGGGACCGCGGGATCACACCGCGGCGCAGCATCGCCTCCTGGCGGATCAGTGATCCGCTCGACTACCACGTCAGGGACGGCGGGACCACTCGGACCACGTTCGACGTCGCCCGGATATGGCGTGAACACCTGGGTCAGGGGCTGTACTTGGTGACCAACGGCAGCGAGGGCAAGCGGTTCGCGCGAACCGCGCTGCGCGAGGTCGCCGCGGCGCCCGAGGTCGTCTCCCAGGTCAAACTGACCGTGACGCCCTGCGACGCGGGCTGGGGCAGCGACCGCTATCTGCACAGCATCGCCGAGGACGTCGCGACACTCGCGCCGCTGTGGGACCTGGGCTCGACCCGCATGGAGGACCCCACGGGTCTGCGGTTCCGCATCAATCTCAAATCCACGGCGGACCGGCGCGAAGAGGCGCTCCAGTTCATGGCCCGGGCACTGGAGTTGGCCGGGCTGCGACCCGATGAGTCGGAGAAGGCCATGACCGATCCGCGGCGCGTCTCGGCGAAGGACATCTACGACCTGGGCTCGTACGTCGGGGACAGCCCGGTCGTGAACGCGATCAGTATCAAGGGCCGGGACGGCAAGCGGTTCAAGCCGACCGAGGAGACCCGCGCGCACCATCAGTACGGCATCTACCCCGACGGCAGCGTCCGGGTCATCGACATGTACGAGTTCAAGGTCTACGAGGCGACCGGCGAGTCCGGCGCGCCACTCCGCGTCGACCTGCGGAGCGCCGCCTGACGTCCGGCACACGCCGGGGCGCCGGCCCGGGCCGGGGCGGAGGAAACAGAGGACAGGAGTCAAGGTGAAACAGGACAGAGTCATACCGTTGTATCGAGCCGACGGGTTCCCGACGCCGCTGACGGGCGCGAAGGCAGGGGCCCTGGCCCGCCTGCACGGAGCCGGCCTTCCGGTCCCGGACGGCGTCTGCGTGACCTCGCGCTGGTTCGGCGAGGTGGCGTCCCGTACGGACATCGGCCGGTCGATCGAGCGGCACCTGCGCGACATCGGCGCGATCCCCACCGGCACGGGCCGCTCCCTGGAACTCATCCGCCGTGCCCTGACACGCACGCCATGGCCCGACGACCTGGTCGCGGAGGTGAGCGAGGCGGCACAGCGGCTGCTCGCGGCCGGGCCGGTGATGGTGCGCTCGTCGGTTCCGGTGGAGGACGGTGCCGAGCTGTCCTTCGCCGGTGTCTTCGAGTCCGAGGGGCCGCTGACGTCGGTGCCGGAGGTGCTCGCGGCGCTCGGACGCTGCTGGGCGGCGCTGTACTCGTCCCGCGTCCTGTCGTACACACGCGGTCGGCTGCCGAGTGAGTACGCCGCCTTCCTCCAGTCCTGGGTGCGGCCCGACGCGCACGGTGTGCTGTTCACCCGGGACCCGGTCACGCACGCCGACGGGCCGATCACCGATATCGCCTGGGGCAACGCGACCGACACCACCTCGGGGCGCGCGAGCGCCGGACGCGTCGTTCTCACCGCCGGTGACGGCGACCGCGATGTCACACTGCCGCGCGCACTGCGTGACGCGCTCAACTCCCTTGCCCGACAAGGCGAACAGCTCTTCGGCCAGCCGCTCGACATCGAGTGGGTGTGGAGCGACGGCCGCCTCCACGCGCTACAGGCCCGGCCGATCACGCACGCCGCGGCGACCCGCGCTCCGGCGGCCGGCTGGTGGCCGGACTCCGATGTGGGCGCGCTGCACGACGTCGACCTCGGCCTGTGCCGAAGGCGCTTCGAGGGCGCCCTGATGAAGCACATCTGGCTGCGGCGACAGTGCGCGCTTCTTGACGTGCCGACGTACCGCGAGGCGTATGTCGTCTACCGCCCGGAGGACGCGCGGCGCCTCTCGGACGAGCTCGCCGGTCATCTGCGCACCGAGTACGTCCAGATCAACTGGGCCGGGCGCGGCACCGGTACCGTCGCGCCGCTGGCGGAGCTCGCACTCCACCTCAAGCGCGGGCACGACCGCAACCCGCTGGACGACCCGGCGTTCTGCGCGGCGCACATCGGGGAGATCGTGCCCGCCGAGGCGTCCGGCTTCTCCGCCGTGCTCGGTGACGGGACCGTCGTCATCGAGGCCTTCCCCGCCGGGCTTCCGGGCATCAAGGAGGGCGGGCTCGTCCCGTCGGTCTTCACCGTCTCGCCCGCGGGGCGGGTCGCCCGCGAGCACATCGGCACGTTCGAGCGCCGGTGCCGCGTCAAGCCCGGCGAGGGCTGGTGGTGGCACCCGGAGGACACGCCCGCGTACACCTTCGACCGGTCCGATCCCGAGATCCTGGACATCGCCCGCGTCACCCGCGCCCTGTGCGAGTCCCTCGGGGAGGCACGGGTGGAGTGGTACGCGGGTGACGGCGGCGCCATGGTGCGTGACGTCAGCCTCGAAGGCGGCCGCCTCGACGCCCCCTCGTCCCCAGGCGGACAGCTGATCTCGGGCGGGGTCGCCTCGGGTACGGTCCTCAACCTGCCGGACCTCGGGGAGCTCGACGAGGCGGCCCGCGCCCTGGAGGTCAGTGTCGTTGGCTCCGGCACGGACAACGCCGCGGTGATGGCGGACGCCCGGATCACCGCCGCCGTCGACGCGGTCGGCCGTACCAAGGATGTCATCGTGGTGGCCGAGTACCCGTCGGCGGGGCTCATCCCGCTGGTGGACCTCGCGGCGGGCTTCGTCTTCCAGCGCGGCAACCTCCTGTGCCACACCGCCATCGTGCTGCGCGAGCGGGGAGTCCCGGCGATCGTGTCACCCGGCGCGGCGCAGCTGCGCGACGGAATGACGGTGGAGATCTCACCCGCCGGGGTAACGGTCCTGAGCGGCCCGAGCGGCCGGGAGCAGGCGTGCTAGCGCCCCGAGTCCTCGCTCCCACAGGGGAATTGAGGGTGCTTCAGCTGGACGACGCCACTCTTGTGGAGCGGCTGCTGTGCGACGACTCCCGAGGCAGCGGGACGTGGCGGCGGCTGCTGACACGCGCGGACTTCGTGCCCGACGGCTTCACGGCAGCCGAGCGGATGAACGGCGAGGTGCTGCTCGACCCTTCGGAGAGCGACTTCGGCCCGTGGCTCTCCGGCGTGATCGCGGGGAAGCTGCGTCGCGCCGCTCCGCCTACCGGCGGCGGGCTCGACGGGGACGGTGACTGGCGTGACGGCGGCGAGGGGGGCGACGACGACCGAGGGGATGCGGACCCCGCCGTCGTCGCCTTCTGCCGTGACCAGACGATGCGCCTGCTCGAACACACCGTGGCGGGGGTACCGGTGGCGCGGACGCTGGCCAACCAGGAGGTGCCGTCGGTGGTGGACCGCGTCATCGCGCACTGCGTGTTCGGCGACGTCAGGGCACCGGTGCTCACGCACCGGACGTACGCGCACCGCTCCGTTCGCGTCGCCCTGGAGCTCGCCTCGTTGGTCGTCGAGAGGTGCGGGCAGGACCTCGCCGCCCTGCTGCGCTACAGCCTCGCGGCCGGACTCATCGGCGCCGGGCAGAAGCTGCGCGCCCCCGGCCCCGGGATGGCGCTGCCCCTGGACGCCTCGGGTGATCCCGCGGCAGTGGCGCGAGGGCTGTGGCCGAAGTACCGGGAGCTGGCCGAACGCCCGCTGCTCGTCGACCACTGGGAGACCTTCCGCGCCGAAGTACTGGACGGGCCCTGCCGGTTGGTGTGGTTCTTCGACGACCGCGCCGAGACGGTGATCGACCTTCTGCTGCTCGACCGCCTGGTGGCGGCCAATCCTCGGCTACGGCTCACCCTGGTGCCCAAGTCCCTGCCCTGTTACACGGACGCCGACGCCGCTCTCGTCCTGCGCCTCCTCGACTCGCCGCGGCTGCGCGCGCTCGGCGTCGACCGGTTGCGGAGCACCGACGTCTGCACCACCGGCCCGAGCATGGCCACGGCCAATCTGCGCAAGCTGTCCCCGGAACTCACCCGGGCGCTGGACACGGCGGACCGCGTGTTCGTCAAAGGCACCAATGTCCACGAGATGTTCCAGGGTGGCATCAGCAAGGTGATGTACACCGGATTCGTACTGGTCAGCGAGTTCAACGAAAGCGCGATAGGGGTGGACGCGACCACGGCCCCGCTGTTCCTGGTCCGCTCGGCGCCGGGAGAGTACACGAACTGGGGTTTCGAGGGGCGCCGCGACCGTACGGTACGTTACGCCGGGGGCCGTGAAGTCCGCTTGTGCTGGAGCACCTTGATGGACCGGGAGCGCCGCAGGCGCTGCACGGAACCGGACCTGCTCCGCGACGAGTTGCGCCTGCTCGAAGCACTCACCGAACAGGTCCCGCCCAGGACACGTGCCGCGCTGGCGAGCGAGAGGGAACGGGTGAGCCGGCTGCTGCACCGACTCACGGGGGCGACAGGAGCGACTGCCGCGACGCCCGGGCCGACCCCCGCCTCTCCCCTGCCCTGAACACCTGCCGCCCGCCGCTCGACGACCTCTGGAGCTCATGTGACGAAGCCTGAAGCCGACTGGCTGGACGAAGTGGAACGTATCGCCGCCGGGGCGATCGAGCGCTTCCCCCGCCACAACGACATCTTCCATCTCGTCTCCCGCCTGGCCGAGGAGACAGGGGAAGTCGCCCAGCGGATCAACCACTTGGAGGGCATGGGCGTCAAGCACGAACGCCACGGCGAACCGGATGTCAGTGACCTCACCAAGGAGGTACTCGACGTGGTGCGCTGCGCCGTGACCATCGCCATGCACTACGGCTGTGTCGACGACCTCCGGGCCCTCACCTCGGAGAAGCTGGCCGCGTACCGCCGGGAGGGCTGGGTGAGCTGACGCCGCCCGGCCAGGACCCGCGCGCCGCGGCCGTGTCCGAGGCGGCTGAGTACCTGGCCCAGCGGCAGGTCAGCCCCTCGTCATACGAAGCCTGACCGTGCGGGATTCAGGGCGGAGCGCGAAGTCCGGCCACACGTCCGGTCCACAGGCCCGTGAGCCGAGCCCGTGCTGGGCCGCGTCGATGATCAGATGACTCGTCGTCGATTCCGGCAGCTCGTAGGGGTGTTGGGCGCGCGCGATCTGCTGTGGTGTGTGGCGGCTGAGCGTGAAGCCGGGGCGCCGTCCGCGGGTGTCCGGGAGCGCCGTGATGCGCAGCACCTCGGTACCGGCGCTCGTCAGCGCCAGCTCCCGCACCCGGGACCGGTGCCCCGTCTCCTGGGGTCGCGCGTAGACAACGGAGAGATCGCGGACGGTCGAGGAGAAGCGGCCGGTGCGCGCCGCGCGGAGACTGTCGGGATAGGACTCGAACGGGCCGAGGCCGAACCACTCGGCGCCATCGACGGGGGCCGTGCCATCGGGCAACTCGAAGCCGATCCCGATCCGTGGCCACACCGTCGGCCAACCGCTCGACGGCTCGATCTCCACCCGCAGATCGAGCTCATCGCCCACGAGCGACCAGACGGACTCCACGATCACGGACAAGGCGGAGTTCGCCGCGGACACCCTGGTGATCGTTCGCAGGGCCGTCTCGGCGCGCTCCACGGACACACGCCGTGTGACCAGCCGGTCGAGACCGTCGCGACGCCACAGTTCGGCGTTGGAGACCCCGGGGACACTGGCGTCGCTGTCCTCGACTCGTGTGGACGCCGCTTCATCGTTGTCGGTCGGCGCGCGGAACAGTTCCAACCGCGGGCCTGTCACCGCGCGGCCGGCGAGGCGTACGAGGGACCCGTCGACGAACTCGGCGATTCCGAGCGTCAGTGTGCCGTCGCCGCGCCGCCATGGGGTTTCGCGCCGCACAACGGGCGCGGGGCGGCGCGTCGAACGGTCCAGCTGTGCGGTCGCCATCACATGCCCGGCACCGGCCCAGGCGGTCCCGGCCGCCAGTACCGCGTCAAGGGTGAACCACGTCTCCGCGTCCGCTGACACCGGGATCCGTGGCAGCGGCACACGCGCCGACCCACCCGCCGGGATGACGGGGACGTCCATGTCCCCGGACTCCACGAGCGTCCCGTCGTGCTCGACACGCCAGCGGAAACGCAGGTCGGACGTGTCGGCCGAGTGCCGCAGATTGGTCATCGTGAGCTCGTCACCGTCGAAGGTGAAGCGCACCGGCTGCACGACCGCCTTGTACTCGTGGAGGCTCGGAGTCGGGACGTCGTCGCTCAACACCATGCCGTCCATCACGAAGTTGCCGTCGTGGACGACCTCTCCGAAGTCGCCACCGTACGCGTGATAGGGCGTACCGTCCGGGGTCGTCGTCAGGACGCCGTGATCGCGCCACTCCCAGACGAAGCCGCCGTGCAGCCGGGGATGCTCGTGCACGAGCGCCTCGTACTGGTCGAGCGCGCCCGGCCCGTTGCCCATCGCGTGGGCGTATTCGCAGAGCAGGAACGGCTTGGAGCGCTGCCGGGCGCCCTGCGCCGGAGTGCAGTTCAGCAGCTCCGCGCGTGAGCCGTCGGTTCCGATCTGCTCGGTCTCGGACACCGACGAGTACATGCGCGAGTAGATGTCCGTGTATTCGCCGGCGTGGTCGCCTTCGTAGTGCACGGGCCGTCCGGCGTCGCGGGCATGGACCCACGCCGACATCGCGGCGAGATTGCCGCCGGTGCCCGCTTCGTTGCCGAGCGACCAGATCACGACGCTGGGATGGTTCTTGTCCCGCTCGACGGTGCGCTCGATACGGTCGAGGAGGGCCGCGCGCCACGCCGGATCATCGCTCGGATTGCCGGCCCAGTCGACCGTGTCGAAGCCGTGTGTCTCAAGATCGCATTCGAGGACGACCCAGAATCCCAGTTCGTCGGCGAGGTCGAGCAGTCGTGGATGCGGTGGGTAGTGGCTGGTGCGGATCGCGTTCACATTGAAGCGCTTCATGCGGGCCAGGTCTTCGCGGGCGTGCTCCTCGTCGAAGACGCGTCCGCGCTCGGGGTGGATCTCGTGGCGGTTCATCCCGTGGAACACCACGCGGCGGCCGTTGACCAGGAATTGGTCCCCGCGGATCTCGACCGTGCGGAAACCCACCCGCAGGGCGATGCTCTCCGCGGCCGTCGACACGGTGGCGTCGTACAGGCGTGGCCGCTCGGCCGACCAGGGCTCCACGCCCGCGACGTCGAGCGGGGCCACGTCCGCCGCTGTCGCCCAGACGTGTTCGACACCGAGTTCGGGGAGCCGGAGGGTGACCGGGAACGCCGCCACGTCGGCGGAAATCTCCGTCTCGATCCGCCCGTGCCCTTCCTCGAACCCGGTGCGCAGCCAGACGTCCTCGATGCCTCCGGCCGGCCGTGCGATCAAGGTGACTTCGCGGAAGATGCCCGGCAGCCACCACTGATCCTGGTCTTCGAGATAGCTGGCAGCCGACCACTGGTGTACGCGCACGGCGACGACGTTGTCGCCTGGGCGCACAGACGATGTCACATCGAATTCGTGGGCGAGCCGGCTGCCGGCGGCGCCACCGATCTCGGCGCCGTTCACCCAGAGCCTGAAGAGCGATTCGACCCCGTCGAACCGCAGCACGACGCGCTCGGCCTCCGACCAGTCGGCGGGCACCTCGAAGTGGCGGCGGTAGTCGCCGGTGGGGTTCTCGTCCGGGACATGGGGCGGGTCGATGGGGAACGGGTACCGCACGTTCGTGTAGATGGGCCGGCCGTAGGCGCCGTCGCCCTGGAGCACCCAGTGGGACGGGACCGGGATGCTGTCCCAGCCGCTGTCGTCGAAGCCTTCGGAGGCGAAATCCTCCGCCACCGCCGCCGTTCGCGACAGACGGAAACGCCAATGCCCGTTCAGCGAACGAGAAGGGGCGTCGGAGTGCAGCCACGAGCGCGCCGTGCGCAGCGCGCCATGCCCTGGTGTGGGGTCCGAAACATACGCGGAATGCCGGGAGTGCACGAGGTCACAACTCTCTCTCGATGACAGCTCTTGATGACGGAAAGGGGCCGAACGCCGGTCGTGTTCGCCGACTCAGGTGATCGGAGTGTGGCCGGTGGTCCATTTCTCGCGTGCGTTCATCTTCTCGCGTGCGTTTGTCTTCTCGCGTGCGTTCGTCTCCTCGCGTGCGTTCGTCCGACGGAGTACCACGGTGCGGATCTCCCACGGGCCGAGGGCGAGTTCCAGCCCGTCCGTGACCGGAGCCGCGTCGAGCGGCCGGCCAAGCAGATCGACCGTGGTGGCCTCGGTGAACGCGCCGGTCACACGGGCGGTCGAGCCCGTGTCGCTCATCGCCGTCAACCGCACTTCGATGCCGTCACCTCCGCCGTCGTCCGTGACGCGGCGGACGCTGGAGACGAGGATGTCCGCACCGTCCACCCGGAGGCCGGTCGCGTCGGGCGGCAGCAGGCCGCCGGCGGTCGCGGTCCCCCGGGTGACCAGTACGTCATTGCGGAAGTCCTCGGCGAGAGCGACCGCGTTCGCCCCCTGCCAACCGGTCGACGAGGGCACGATCGCGAACCGGTTCTCGATGCGCACACCGAGATCTTGCGCGCCCGGTGCGGGGATCTCGCTCGCCGCGGGCTCGTCACGGAGCGGATGGATGTTGACGCTGATGGAGCCGATCGCGCGCAACAGGGTGATGGCGATCTCGGAGCCGTCGCCGACGAGTTCGTACTCGCTCGCGTGGTCGAGCAGTACGTTGGCGGCGCCCGCCGACACGAACGAACTCGCGGGGAAGGTCGGGATCGGATACTCGCCCCAGCCGCCCTCGGCGGTGAGTCCGCGCTCGGTGACGGCGAACTGCCCGGCGGACGCGGACCCGGCCGCCGGCTCGGGCAGCGGTACGTGCAGACGCAGCCGATGGTCGGCGGACTGGTTCAGGAACGAGAGGGAGACGCGCGCGAACGGCTCGCCCACGCGCACTTCCACAAGAGTCTCCACCGGGGTCGCCACGGTCCGGCTGTCGCGCAGGTCGCGATCGGAGGAGAGGGCGACGGGCCACTCGTACACCCGCGTGACACGCGTCCTCGCACGCAGTGGGCCGCTCTCCAGGACTTCGACGGTGATCTCGGCCGGCTCCGAGACGAGCGCGTCGCGCGCCGGTGGCGCGTAGTTGTAGCTGTCGCCGCGGTCACCGCCGTCGACGAGACGGCCGACTCCGCGCAGTACGGTGCCGTCGGCCCCGGTAACGTCCAGATTGCCGTCGGCCGCGATCGCGACCTCCACCAGACCGTTCGAGAGCGTGCGGGCCGTCGCCGTGGCGGGTGTGAGCGTCGTCGGCAGCGCGGCGGTCCGCTCGCTCGGTTCGACCCGGACGGCCGCGAGCCCCGAGGCGGGGACGTCCACGGGCACGAGCGCGGTCGCGCGGGCTTCCTCCAGCGTCAGCACCCGCCACCGCCCCGGATGCGCGGCGGCCGCCGCGGCGACCTCCCGGCGCAGGATCAGCAGGTCGAAGGGTCCGCCGGCCGGCACCTCGGCGAGATGGAAGACCAGGGATCCCGGGGTGAGTTCGTAGTGGTCGATCAGACGGCCGAAGAGCTCTCGGCGGTGGATGCGGCGCAGTACGCGTTCGAGCTGCGAGGCGTCCATGTGCTCGTCGCTGAGCACGGTCGGGGCCTCGGAGATCAGTTGCACGGGACGCGTCGAGCCGTCCGCCGCGGTCGCGACCGGAACGGTTCCCCCGGGCGGGGCCACGACGTCCACCTCGACCAGTGCCGTGCGCGGGACCGGCAGCGGGTTGGCGACCAGGTAGGCGTCGCTCGGTACCCGTGCGGCGGGCACGGCCAGGGCCGCGTCCCGGACCGCGCGCGCGGTGTGCGCGGCTTCGGCGAGACGTGCTTCGACCTGGTCCGAGGTCTCGTCGGTGCCGGAGCCGACGACGGAGTCATGCGCGCTCGACTCGATGATCTTGTGCCAGGCGAGCGAGAGGAACGGCGAGTCGTCGCGCCGGCACCACAGTGCGTTGAATCGCTCGGCGTGGTCGATGGTGCGCTCGGCGACGGCCATCCGCTGCTTGAGCCGCAGCCGTACGGAGAGCACGCCCGGGAGGATGTTGCCGCGTACGTGGCTGCGCAGCTCACCGGTGACCACGGCGGAGGCCTCGTCGCGCACATGCTCATGGATGTACTCGTCGAGGGTCGCGATGGTGATGGAGCGCTCGTCGCCGGACGCGCGCCGCAGCCAGGTCGCGAGGTGCGGGTCGGGCGCGTTGTGGTCGGTGCCGGCCATCGCGAGCACGGGGTCGTCGCCCCACCGGTCGGCCGTCATCTCCGCGTACTCGCCGAGCGCGCGCCCGATCTGGTCGGGCACCAGCAGCACATCGAGGCCGTTGTCGTAGCCGTCGAAGAGGAACTCGGTGCGCACCTCGGAGCCGTCGGGAGCGCGCCAGCGGAAGGCGTGACCGTCGACGGAGCCGGGCACACCGCGCCACAGCGCCGCGTGCTCGATTCCGGCGCGCGCCAGGATCTGCGGCATCTGCGCGACATGGCCGAACATGTCCGGCAGATAGCCGATGGGCATCGAGCCGCCGAGTTCCGCCGCGGCGGCCCAGCCCATGCGCAGGTTGCGCACGATGGTCTCGCCGGAGCAGAGGAACTCGTCGAGCAGGATGAGCCACGGTCCGATGGCGAGCTGACCGCCGACGACCAGGGCCTTGACGCGGTCGCGGTTCTCCGGCCGCATCTCAAGGTAGTCCTCGATCGCGGCCATCTGCCCGTCGACGGTGAACCGGAAGTCCGGGTTGGCCTCGGCCGTCTCCAGCACCGTGTCCAGAGCGGCGACCAGTCGGTGCCGGAAGACCTGGAAGGGCTCGTACCATTCCCGGTCCCAATGGAAATGGGGCACGAAGACGGCGGAGTTTCGCATGGCGAGAACGGCTTTCTGTCGGGGGGAGGTGAGGGCGAGCGGAAGAGCCGCGGTACGGGGGCTACTTGAGGGAGCCGGCGGCGAGCCCGGTGCGCCAGAACCGCTGGAGGAGGATGAATACGATGATCACGGGCACGATCGAGACCAACGAGCCGGTGATCACGGATTCCTGGAGGAGCGGGGCACGCGCGGTCTGGCCGTTCCATTCGTAGAGTCCGAGTGTGATCGGGAAGAGCGACTCCTTCTGGAGCATCACCATCGGCAGGAAGAAGTTGTTCCAGATCGCGACGAACTGGAAGAGGAAGATGGTCACCAGCGACGGCGCCATCAGCCTGAACGCCACCGAGAAGAACGTTCGGAACTCGCCGGCGCCGTCCAGCCGCGCCGACTCCAGAATCTCCTCGGGGACGGCGGCCGCGGCGAAGATTCGGGCGAGGTAGACGCCGAACGGGCTGACGATGCTGGGCAGGAACACCGCGAGATAGGTGTTGACGATCCCGGTCGCCGAGAACAGCAGGAAAAGCGGGAGCGCGAGCGCGGTGGTGGGGACGAGGACGCCGCCGAGAACGACGGAGAACAGGAACTCACGGCCCCGGAACGGGAACTTGGCGAGCGCGTAGCCGCAGAGCGCGGAGATCAGGGTGCCGACGGCCGCGCCCAGCACCGCGTAGATGACGCTGTTCAGCGCCCACCGTCCGAAGACGCCGTCGCTCCGGCTGAACAAGGTGTCCAGATTGCTGAACAGGTGGAAGTCCGAGAACGCCAACCCGTTGGTGGAGGCGAGGTCTCCCTGAGGTTTGGTCGCCGCGACGATCAGAAAGTAGATCGGCAACAGGAAGTAGATCGCCAGGAGGAACATCAGCGCCATGGCGGCCGTGCGGCTGACGCGGCTCTCCCGGATCGTGGACCGGTTGCTCACCATCCCGTTGCCCACGCTCCCGTTGCCCACGCGCTCGTTGCCCACCCTCCCATTGCCCACTCTCCCCCTGCCCACCATCCCATTGCTCACCGTCCCGTTGCTCACAATCCCGCCTTCTTCGAGGTCAGTCGCATGAACCCGAAGCTCAAGACGAAGGTGATGACGGCGATGACCACGGAAACCGCCGCCGCCTGCTGGTAGTTGTTTCCGGAGGCCACGGCATACGCGAGCATGTTCGGTGTGTACGTGCTGGAGATGTTCGAGGAGATCTGGCGCAGCACGGCGGGCTCGGCGTAGAGCTGTAGTGTGCCGATGATCGAGAACACGGTGGTGAGGATGATCGACGGGGCGATGATCGGGACTTTGATCTGCCACGCGATCGTCCAGTTGCTCGCACCGTCGAGCTTGGCGGCCTCGTAGAGTTCCTGCGGGATCGACTGGAGCGCCGAGAACATGATCAGCATGTTGTAGCCGGTCCAGAGCCAGGTGGAGACATTCGCCGCCGACCACAGCACGGCACCGGGACCGAGGAAGTCGGGCTGAAGACCGATGCCCTTCAGCAGGTCGACCACGGGGCTGAGCTGCGGCGAGTAGAGGTACGACCACATGATCGCGGCGATGACACCCGGCACGGCGTACGGCATGAACGCCGCGACGCGGAAGAACGGCTTGAGCCTCAGCAGGGGCGAGTCGAGCAGCAGCGCCAGGACCAGCGCGACGAACAGCATGACCGGCACCTGCACGATGCCGAACAGTGCGATGCGTCCGACGCTGGCCCTGAACTCGGCGTTCTGGAAGACCTGTACATACTGCTCGAATCCGCCGAACGTCGTGTACGACGTACCGTACTGGCCGCCGGTGCGGCGCACGACGAGGAAGCTCTGCCAGATCGCGTAGCCGACCGGCACCAGATAGAAGAGCACGAACGGCAGGAAGAACGGGGTCAGGAACGCGGCGATGGTGCCCGCCCGGGGGCCGGCGCCGTGACGGCGGCGGCCCCCCGTGACGGCCCCCACGCGGGTAGCGCGGGTCGCTGGGGTCGCGATATCAGTCATGCCCCGGTCACTTGCCCGCGGTAGCCGGGATCGCCTGATCCTTCATCGACTTCAACGCGGCCGCCTGGGCGGCCGAGAGCGCGTCGGTGAGCGTGCCGCTGCCGGCTGTCGCCTTGGCCATCGCGTCCTGAAGCGCCAGGTTCACCGTCTTCTGGGTGGGCCCCCAGGAGAAGCTGGTGTCGATGTTCCTGGACGAGTCGGCGAAGACGTCGAAGATCTTCTCGTTGTTGTAGTACGGGACGCCCTGCGCGAGTGCGGGAAGTTTCAGACCGTCGGAGGCCGCCGGGTAGAGGCCGCCGAGCTTGTTCTCCAGTGCGAGGGCTTCCGGGTCGGTGTTCAGCCAGGAGTTGAACTTGACCGACTCGTACAGGTGCTCGCTGCCCTTCATGAACGCGACGGTGGATCCACCCCAGTTGCCGGACGCGTCGCTCGAACCCCAGGTCGGCAACGGAACGATCGACCATTTGCCGGCCTGGTCGGGCAGATTGTCGCGGAACATGCTGTAGCCCCAGGAGGCGCCGACGTAGCTGGCGATCTGGTTCTTCTGGTAGGCGGCGTACATCTGCGTGGAGCCGTGGGCGAGGTCGGTGCGCACGAGCTTGTCGGCGACCAGTTTCTGCCAGTACTCGGCGACCTGCTTGCTCTGCTCGGACGCGACGGTGACACGCCACTTGTCGCCGGAGTACGTGTACATGTTGGCGTTGTTCTGCCACAGGAGGCCGTTGAACCACTCGGCGTTCTTCGGGTCGAAGAACGTCATGCTGAGGTCGGGGTCCGCCTTGTGCAGCTTCTCCGCGGCCGCCGCGTACTCGTCCCAGGTCTTCGGGATCTCGATGCCGTACCGCTTGAGGATGTCGCCGCGCACATAGAGGGCCATCGGGCCGGTGTCCTGGGGGAAGGCGAACACGCCGGTGTCCCCGAAGCTGGTCTGCGACCAGGTCCACGGCTCGAACTTCGACTTGGCCGCGGGCGCCGCAGAGCAGGCCGAGGCGTCCACGAACGCGTTCTGCGTGCGCAGGCTGGGAAGTTGGTCGTAACCGACCTGAGCGAGATCCGGCGCCTTGCCCGCCTTGAGGGCGTTGCCGAGGGTGCCGTACTGGTCGTTGGAGATGTTCTTCGTCTGTACCTGGATGTCCGGGTTCTTCTTGTTCCAGAGGTCGACGACCTGCTCCATGCCCGGCACGGTGTTCCAGTACTGGAGGGTGACCTTGCCCTTGGCGGGCTCGCAGGAGGCCGCGGACGCCTCGCCCGACGGAGCGGGTGACGAGCACCCGGCGAGTACGACGATGCCGGCTGCCGCGGCGACGATGGCGAGGCGGACGCGCGTGACTGTGTTGCTCATACTTTCCTTACCAGAGAACGACTAGCGACGGCGCTGTACGGGTCGACGTTGACACCTCGGCCACGGCCGGGATGCCTTACTGGTCGGAACGGTCGGGGCACGGTGGGGTCCTGGTGGGCCCTTCTCCGTGAGCGCTCCCGTGAACGTTCACGGAAGCGCTGAATTGTTCGGAAGTGTGCGCTCCGGTGCGGTCGAGTGTCAAGACTTTCGGTCCTGCACAAGTCCGGCGGGTTAAGCGGAACCGCCCAACCGCAGCTCGGCCCGGACGACGAGTTCATCGGCCCCGAGCGGATCCATCCCGGTCAGCAGCCGTGCCACCTGATCGATGGCGAGCGCGCCCAGCTTTCGCGTGTCGAGGGCGACGCTGGAGAGCGGGGGCTCGACGAGGGCGCCGAGCTGCAAACCATCGAAGCCGATCACGGCGAGTTCCCGCGGCACGCTCCTGCCGAGCCGGCGCGCCTCGCGCAGGACACCGATCGCGATGATGTCGTTGAAGGTGAGGACCGCGGTGACATCGGGATGAGTGGCGAGCAGGGTCCTGAGCGCCGCCCCGCCCCCGTCGGCGGACTGTTCCGCGCCGACCACCCGGCCGTCGTCGATCCCGTACGCCGCCGCTGCCTTCGTGAACCACTCGCGCCGGATGCTCGGCTCGGCGCGGCCGTCGTGGTCGAGCATGCCGACGCGTCTGTGACCCGCGGCGACCAGATGAGCGATCGCGGCGTGCACCCCCTCCTCGCCGTCGATCCGGATCGAGCTGAACCGCGCGCTGTGGTGCTCACGGCCGATGAGCACCACCGGGACGCCCCGGGTGAACAGTTCCAGCTCGTCCTCGGAGCAGCTGAAGTAGCCGACGAGCGCGTCCACTTGCGAGGCGACCACCTCCAGCGTGCCGAGTTCCTCGTCGGCCCGGTCGGCGGTGTCGTATACGACGACGTGCCAGCCACGCGCCCGGGCCGCCTCCAGCGCGGCCGCGGCGACCTCGGTGAAGAACGGGTTGAGCAGGTCGGGGATCACCAGCCCGATGGTGGTGGTGTCCTGCCGCACGAGCCCACGGGCGAACCGGCTCGGCCGATAGCCGAGCTCGCGGGCGGCGTCGAGCACGCGCTGTTTGGTGGAGCCGTCGATCTCACCCTTGTCATTGAGCGCCCGCGACACGGTCTGCCGGGACACCCCGACGGACCTGGCGACGTCATTGATCGTGACCTTCCGGGGTTCCGTCCCCGACGACATCACCATCGCGTACCTCCCGCTGCTCACGGGCGCCGATGCGCCCGCAGGGCCCGAGTATGCCCGGGCAGGACGGGGCGGCGCGATATCGGATGCCCGTGGTGGCCATTCGTGATTCAGACCTGGTTGTTCCACATGCGGAACATGGTGCATGTGGCGTTCTTGTCGAATGTCACTGTCCAGAGGTTGGCGAAGGTACCCAGTTCCTTGTAGACGCCGGTGCCCTCGATCGCGGCGGTGTCGCCGTTGATGGTGAGGATGGACCACTCGAATTCCCAGCCGCCCTCCTGCCACGGCGCGCGATCGAGCCAGCCGTCGATGATCGCCTCGCGGCCGACCCAGTCGGTCTCGTAAGGCCATTCGTGGTACTCGGCGTGCGGGGTGAAGAGTGCGGCGATGTCCTTCCTGCTGTTGGTGGTCCAGGCTCGCACGTAGCCTTCGACCCACTCGCGTACCTGCTGTTCGCTCACCATCGGTGCCGCCGTTCCGTGACTCGTGCGCGTGTTCTCATCCTTGGGCCGTGGGACGGACGACGAGTTCGTTGACGTCCACGTCGGGGGGGCTGGTCGATGGCGTAGCGGGCGGCTTCACCGGTCGCGGTGGCGTGGATCGCGTTGCCCATCAGCTCTCCTCGGCGAGGGCAGCCGGCCGGTCGGTGCGCCGTGCCCCGAGAACGACGTAGTGGCCCGCGGCAGCGGGCGCTCGGGCGGTGGCCTCGCCGATTCCACTGCTGGCCCCGGTGATCAGGGCCACCTTCGAAGCGACCCTGACAGACGGGTTGGACATGGGTTTCCCTTCGGAGTGACGACGGCCGCGCGGTGCGCCGACCGGAGCTGCCAGCATGTCTCCGATCCCGCGCATATGGCAGGACGGGGCTCCCTGGGTGCGCCACTCCCAGGCAGCGGCGGCGCACGGTCAAGGCATGAGCGGCAATGAGCGCCAAGGGGGCCAACAGTAGGCTGACCGTCACGCCTGACCGCGGGTGCATCAGGGGCCACGGCATCGCGCCAGTGCCGCGCGTCGCCACGACGGGGTCGAGGGGGCCTGGGACACAGCCCGCCAACAAATCTCAGCCCGGCTGTCGAACCTCTCCTGACCTCTTCTGACGCGAACGTCTGGGAAATCCCACCTGTACTGAGTCAGGACCGTCCAGCCATGGCATGAGACAACAAGAACCCGCTGCTAGATTCGTCCGCCATGCGATCACGTGAGTACGACCTCGACTTCCGCGACAGGGCCGGGCGGATACGCGCCTGGGGTATTGGTCTGTTGGCTGTGGCAACGCTCCAGTGGACATGGTGTGCCCTGTTGCTGCTCACGCCGTACAAGGTCGATGAGGAGCCCGACGACCGTTACCCCGCGGAGTGCGAGTCACGGTTGTTGACTGAGCGTGGTACGGCCAACGACGGTCTGCAAAGAGGAGATTGGTGTCAGAACGAGCGGGACTGGCCTGAAGTCCTGGCTGTGCTCGGGCTGTCCGTGCCGGTGTCGGTCGTTGGTGTGGCGCTCTACACGAGCGGCAGTGTGAGTATCCGGATGAGTGCCCACGCCGAGGCGATGTGCGAACTGGACAAGCACACGGACGCGCGCAACGCGTAGCGTCCACGGGTAGACCGGCCACTGGTTCGGACGCATCGGAGCAACGTCGCCTGACCGTGCATGGAGGCAGAGAAGATGACCACACAGACCGACCGTGTCGACCACGAGCTGATTCAGGCAGCGGCGCACGTCGCGGCCACACGCTGCCGCGGCGACAACCACACCATGGCGGCTGCGGCCCGCACCCGGGACGGCCGGATCGTCACCGCGGTGAACGCCTACCACTTCACCGGAGGCCCCTGCGCGGAGCTGGTCCTGATCGGCACCGCTGCCGCCCAGGGCGCCTACGACCTGGACACCATTGTCGCCGTGGGTGACCGCGACCGAGGGGTCGTGCCCCCATGTGGCCGCTGCCGCCAGGTCCTTCTCGACTACTTCCCAGCGCTGAAGGTCATCGTCGGGACGAACGACAGCCTCCGGATGGTGCCCGTCACCGACCTGCTTCCCGAAAGCTACATCTGGGCGGACCACCAGCTCGACGCTGAGGAGAGCGCACCACTCAGCACGAGCTGACGCCCCAGGCAGCTACAGGGCAAACGTTGCCTGATACGGCACTAAGAAGCCATCTCATTTGGCTGGTTCGGTAGCCTGTCTGTGTGGGAATCGTTGAGCGGCTGGTGCCGGACGAACTGTGGGAGTTGTTCCAGCGAGTGGTGCCAGAGGCGCCGGTTCGGCCTCAGGGCGGTGGCCGGCGTCGGCATGGCGACCGGGAAGTGCTGGCCGC
>NZ_JBEOUD010000050.1:0-56545 GCF_040303865.1 Streptomyces sp. NPDC094034
GTCGCCCAAGTACGTCCAGTACATGGGCGATCCTCCGCCTTGCGATGCACGGCACCAGACGCCGCGGGCTTATCCGCGAAGATCGACCGGACAGGCCCTAGTGGCCCGACTCCAGGGCGTCCCGCAGCGCGACGAGCGTGGTGCGCATCGTCGCCCTGTTGCGGGCTCTGCGGCGTACGACACCGGTCACCAGCGGGGTGACGGCCGTGAGCAGCATGCCGAACGGGCCGGAGCGGCGGTCCCGCCACTCCTCCCGCACCTCGCATCCCTCGGGCAACGGCGTGAAGCGGTACGACCAGCCCGCCACCGCGATACCGAGGAAACTCACATGGAAGGCGAAGGCGCGGCCGGGTTCGGCCTCGACCACCCGGCACAGGGTGGGCCACGGCAGCCAGCGGGCACGGTTGCGCCCGATGAAGCGCATGCCCGGCCTGGCCGGGCCGCCCCGTCCGATGATCCACGCGCCACGGCACTCCGGGCTCCACTCACCCATCCGCGCCACATCGCTGACCGCCGCGTAGGCGGTCTCCGGCGGCACGCGGATGACGATGCTCTCGGATATCCGTGAGAGGGAGTCGGACTCCGGTGGTATCGAGGCGGTCTGGTCGGTCACTACGGGGTCGTTCCTTTCATGCTGACCGTACTTTCGGCCGGTACGGATACGGGTGTGTCGTCGGTGGTGCCCTGACCGGCGAAGGCGGGTCCCGGGGCGCGCTCACGGCCGGGCAGCCACCAGTTCCAGCGGCTCATCAGACGCATGGACGCCGGGACGATCAGGAGCCGGATGACGGTCGCGTCGAGCGCGATCGCCAGGGCCATGCCCAGGCCCAGCTGCTGCATGGGCAGGATGCCGGTGAACGCGAACGCCGCGAAGACCGCGACCATGAGGACCGCCGCGCCGGAGATCAGCGGCATCGTGGCGGACATGCCTCGCGCCACGCTGCCGATGTCGTCCCCGGTGGCGAGGTAGTCCTCGCGGACCCGGCTGAGCAGGAAGACCTCGTAGTCCGTGCTGAGGCTGAACAGCAGGGTGACCAGCAGTACGGGGACGAAGTTGGTGAGGTGGCCGTCCACGTCGAAGCCGAACAGCCCGCTTCCCAGCCCGTCCTGGAAGACCAGGACCAGCACCCCGTAGGTGGCGCCCACGGAGAGCAGGTTCATGGCGATCGCCTTGAGCGGCAGGAACAGGGAGCGGAAGGTCAGAAGCAGCAGCAGATAGATGACGGCGAGCATGGTCGCGATGACCGGCACCAGCCTGTCCTCGATCACCTTGTTCGCGTCGACGCCCTCGGCGGTCTCCCCGCCGACGTTCACCCGCCAGCCTCCGCCGCCGGCCGTGAGTGCGGCGGCCTCGGCGCGTACGGACGTGAGCAGGTCCCGCACCGAGTCGGAGGAGGCGGTGTCGTCGCCCACCACCTCGATGAGCGCGGTCCTGCCGTCCCGGGACACGAAGTGCCCGACCGTGCCACGGGCGTCGGCGGGCAGCCGGTCCAGCGAGGTCAGGACCGCGAACGGCCGGTCCCGGCCGGCCTGGCGGAGCGTGTCGATCGCCGAGTCGGTCCGTACCACCCCGGGCAGTCCGGCGACGCTGTCGTGGAACCGCAGCAGCCGCGCCACGTCCGCGTCGGAGCGCCGCTGGAGGGGGTCGCCCGACTCGACGACCACCTGGATCGGGGCGGCGCTGCCGACCCCGAACTCGTCCCTGGCCGTGTCGTACCCCTGGCGCACCGCGGCGTCCGCCGGTACGACCCGGGCATCCGGGGTGAAGGTGTCCAGGCGCACGGCGGGGACGGCGAGCGCGGTCAGTGCCGCGACACCGACGACCAGGAACAGCACCGGGCGGCGCATGACCGCGCGGGTCACGGCGACCCAGCCGCCACCGGACCGGGCGGTGCCCGCCCCGCGGCGGCCGATCCGGCCCCACTCGATCCGCGATCCCAGCAGATGCAGCAGTACGGGCAGCAGCAGCACACTGGTGAGCACGGAGAAGGCGACCACCACCACGACGCCGAGAGCCATCGACTGGATGACGCTCAGATCCACCAGGAAGAGGGTGGACATGGCGGCCACGATGGTGATGCCCGAGGCCACGACGGTCTCGCCCGAGGTACGCAGCGTCCGCGCGAGCGCGCGCTCGCGGTCCTGCCGGGAGAGCGGCCCGCCACCGGGAGGCAGCTCACTCTTGAAACGCATGATCATGAACAGCGAATAGTCCACGCCCACGCCGAGACCGAGCATCGTGGCGGCGTTCTGCACGAACACCGAAAGCTCGGTCTGCCGGGCGACGAGCGCGAGCACCGCGAGGGCGAAGACCACCGAGGTGACGCCGACCAGCAGGGCGGCGAGCGCGGCGGCCACGCTGCGGAAGAGCAGCAGCAGGACCAGGAGGATCAGTGGCAGGGTGACCAACTCGGCGAGGATCAGCCCGCGTTCGCTCAGATGGTTCACCTCGCCCCACAGCGCGGCCTGGCTCACCAGGGACACCCGCAGTCCCCGCGGCTCGTACTCCTGGCTGAGCCTGTCCTGGATGTCGGGCAGCAGGCGGCGGGCGGTGCCGTCGTCCAGCTCGGAGCCGACCCGGACCAGCGCGGTGCGGTCGTCGTCGCCGAGGAAGGCGGCGCGCGCCCGGTCCCCGGTGAGCGTGGTGTATCCGTAGCCGCCCGTGGCCTTGAGGCCGTCGTCCCGGAGGACGGCCTCGGCGGCGTCCCGTACCCGCGTCTCGAACGCCGGATCGCCGGCCCGGTACCGGGTGTCCTTGATCACCAGGGTCAGGGAGGAGGCGCCGCGCCCGTCGAACCCGTCGGTGAGCCGCTCGGCGGCGACGGCGGAGCCCGAGCCCGGCACGTACCACCCGCCGCCACTGAGCAGACCGGGCAGCGGGGCGGCCAGCCAGCCGGCGACCACGAGCAGCAGCAGCCACAGGACGGCGAGCGGCCCCCGGTGACGACTGGTCACGCGGGACAGCCGCGTCGGCAACCGCGACCCGCCAGGAGACTCCTCCACAGGTCCCTCGCGGGCCGGGTCGTGACGGTCTCTCATGCGCGGATCGCGATTCCGTGTTCACGGTCGTCCGTCAGAATCTCCAGCAGCGCGCGGTTGCTCGTGGTGAGACGCCGGCGCTTGCCGGTCGCCTTGTTGACCATCTCCAGCTCACACCTGCCGATCTTGGTGTTCAGGCAGTGCTTGATGCCACCGGGAGGGTTGTAGTAGTTGAGTCCGACGAAATCCTCGGGCGCCGCGGTGAAGCGGCCCCGGATGGCGACGGTCTCGTCGGAACTGGTGAAGTCCCAGTAGAAGTAGCCGAAGTCGGCCTTGGCCTTGAGCGCCTGCCGGGGCGCGGACAAGGAGTACTCCCGCTCCTCGTGGCGGAGCACCAGGAAAGTGATCTTGGGAGTCTTCACCGGGCCCACCAGCTTCGTACGGCCGGTGACGATCTCCAGGAAGCTGTCCGGGTGCTCGTCGAACCCGGCCACCTGACCGAAGGCGTAGTGATCGGTGTGCCGACTGCCCCAGTTGTGGTTCTGGCTGCCGGTCCAGCCGTCGACATCGATCGTCTCGCCATCGACCGTCAGCTTGCCGCTGTAGGTCGACAGCGGGACCCCGACCAGGCTCTTCGCCTTGGGGAAACTTCCGGTGTACATGCCCGGCGGCAGCAGGAGCAGCGGCGGTTCCGAGCCCTCGTACGTCAGGTCCCAGCCGATATGACCGTTGGTACCGGCCGCCTCGCCCTTCAGGGCGCCCGCCTCCAGGACCCGGTCATGCACCCGGGCGCTGAACGAGTCGGGGCTGAAGTGGCACTCGGAGATCGGGTACTCCTCCTTGGCCACCACATGACGGCCGGTCGTCCCGTCGAAGTAAATGGCCCACAGTTCACCGATGGCGGCCTCGGGCATGCCGGCGGGACTGAAGATCGTGTACCGGATCCAGAAGGCCCGGGGTTCCGTCGGGTGGTTGCCCCGCTGGTAGAAGCTCTCGTAATGGCCGGCCTCCTGGCCCGGACGGTACTGCGTCCAGTTCAGGCGCTCCGCGTCCGCTGTGCTGGGGTCCAAGTTCATCGGGTCCGTCTTCCCATCCGATACCGGTACTTGCTGTGCGCTGTGCTGTGCCGCGCCGTGCCCGTGGTGGCGCCCGGCGCCGGTGCGCCACCCTTACGGAGCGCCGGACGCTCCCGTACGCGCGTGCGCGGTCATCGACATCCCGTAGCGCGGCCGCAGGGTGATCGAGGCCTGGTTGACCACCCGGTGTGAGGGCACGTGCCGGAACTCGTACCGCCGTACCAGGGCGGCGAGCAGCAGATGTGCCTCCATCAGGGCGAAGTGCTTGCCTATGCAGAGATGGGGACCCGCGCCGAAGGGCATGTGCGCGAAGCGGTGCCGGCCCTTCTTGCCCTCGGGGGAGAAGCGATCCGGATCGAAGCGCTCCGGATCGGTCCAGTGCCGCTCATGGCGGTGGATGTTGTAGAGATTGACCAGCAGCCGTGAGCCGGCCGGCACGCTGTGGCCACCCAGCACGGTGTCCTTGAGCACCAGCCTGGGGACGATCGGCGCGGACGGGTACAGCCGCAGCGCCTCCTCGAAGACCTGGAGCGCGTACGGCATGGCCGCCAGGTCGTCCATGGTGGGCATACGGTCGCCGAGGACCTCGTCCACCTCGTCCTGCACCCGGCGCATCGCCGCGCGATTGCCGGAGAGCAGATAGAAGGCCCAGGTGAGAGTGATCGCGGTGGTCTCGTGCCCGGCGCCGAAGGTGGTGATGACCTCGTCGCGCACCTCGCGGTCGCTCATGCCCTCGCCGGTGTCGGCGTCCCGTACGTCCAGCATCATGTCGAGCAGATCGGGCGGCCCGTCGCCCCGGGAGACACCGTCGGCGGCCGCCTTGCGGCGCTCCGCGATGATCCCGTACGTCATCTCGTCGATCCCCTTCATCACCTCCTGGAAGCGGCGGTTGCGCGGTGTGGGCCACTCGGTGGGCGGGCTGAAGGGGTTCTGCAGACGGTCGAAGGCGTAGTTGATGGCGACGTCGACGGCCTCCGGGCTGATGCCGTCCCTGGTCTGCTCGACATCGGTGCTGAACATGCACCGGCTGACGATGTCGAGCGTGACCCGCATCATCTCCTCGTGCACATCGACCACATCGCCGCTGCGATACGTCGCGGCCATGTGGGTGACCTGATTCGCGGTCGACTCGGACATCGAGTCAAACATGCGCGCGATCGCCTGTTTGGTGTAAATGGGCTGCATCATGCGCCTGTTGCGCATCCAGCTCTCGTGATCGTCGCTGGTGAGCAGCCCCTCCCCGAGGATCAGCCGGAGCGGGTTGTCCGGGCCGAGCTTGCCGTAGGTGGCGCTGTCGGTAAGGACCTCACCGGCCAGCTCGGGGCTGGAGACGCCGTGGACGACGACCGGACCGAGTCGGTAGCGGACCAGATCGCCGTGGTCGCGCCAGCCCTGGTGCATGGCGTCCAGGATGTCCTTGCGGAAGTCCAGCACACTGCCCAGCACGGGCAGCCCGCGCGCCTCGGGCGCCGAGGGGGCCGACGCCCCGGACAGGGACGGTGCGCCGGCGGCGGAGCGTGTTGCCGTCATTCGAGGGTCCCTCCCCTTCACTTCCGCGCCAGGGCGCAGACCCAGCCGAACGAGCGGGTCGGCTCCGCGACATACCGGGCCTCCCGGAAACCGGCCTTGCCCAGCATCTCCGTCAGATCGGCCCCCGAGAGGATGCGCAGGCCCTCGCGCTCCGACCGTTCGGTGAACCGCCGCCCGAGGTAACGCTGTTTCGCCGTGGGTTTCTCGGCGGCCTCCCGGCTCATCTCCAGGGTGATCGACACCTGCCCGCCGGGCTTGAGCACCCGGTACGCCTCGCTGAGCCCCTGCATCGGGTCGGGCCAGAAGTAGAACGTCTCGATGGCGCTGACCTGGTCGAAGGACGCGTCGCCGTACGGCAGCGCGCCCGCGTCGCCCTGCTTGAGCTCCACCCGTCCCGCGGCGACGCCGTCGACATTGCGGAGCACCGACTGACGGACCATCTCCGCGGAGTAGTCCACTCCGGCGACGAACCCCTGACTCGCCTGCTCCGACAGCAGCTTGACGGCCATTCCGCCGCCACAGCCGATGTCCAGCACACGCTGGGAGCGCCGTACCTCCATGTGCTCGATCGCCCACACGGTGAGCGTACGGTGTTGCTTCGCCATCACATGGCCGATCAGCCGACCGGCGCGCCCGTTCGGCTGCCGGAAGTTGTCCTCCACCAACTCCAGCGGCCTCTTCAGCAGTTTGTCGATCATCCGGACTTCCCTTCGCGGATCGCAACGTCTCGGGTGGTGCCACGGAATGGGCCGCCGGCCCCGGAGGGCGGGCCCGGCGACTTCCGGGAATGGGTACGCGGGCCATGGCGCGTACCTGGAGCGGTACACCGGTGTCCCGTCTGCCCGACGGCCCTGGGCGCGGTCCCCTCACCCACGGGGGCGGCGCCGCGGCACGGCATCGGACGGTCGGCGGAGAGGGCAGGATTCGAACCTGCGAGGGCCGATGCCTGTCCGGCGACCCGATCCGGGTTGCCCCGGAACCCCGTTGGACCACTTCGGGTACCTCTCCCGGCCTCGCGCGCGAGGTGGCCGCCGCTCCGGCCGCTCCCGCTGCTCGACCGATGCTGCCGCAGCATCCTGAGATCGCGCTGAGATCTTCCTGAGACCGCTCGTCGCGCCCCGGACGTGGGCACATCGCGGGAGTGGACCGGAATCGAAGCGGGCAGCAAGGAAGGGTTCGGAAGGAGGGGAACACCATGAGCGACACGACCGGCCGGCGAATGTCCCTTGTCCGGGAGGGGGCGGACCCCCGGTGCCTGCGGCCCGGCGAGGCCGGAAGGCTCCTCGCCGGGGCCCCCTGGCGCCGCCTGGTGGTGCTGGGCGACATCGCGCTGGAGCGGGCCGCGGAACAGGTCGAGGGGTACGGACCGAGGCCCTGGTACGACAGGGTCGCGACGGCCCTGGGCGACGCCGCCGAGGGCTTCGCGTACCTCAACCTCCTCGGCCGGCGGGAACTGCGCGCCGCGCAGGTGCGCTCCGGGCAGCTCCCGGCCGCGCTCGCCTTCCGGGGCGACCTCGCGTTGGTCTGCTGCGGCACCGCGTACCCAACGGACGAGACGCTCGCCGTGAACGGACTGACCGCCGAACTGGTGAGGATCGTCACACCGTTGCGCGACGCCGGGTACGACGTGGCGCTGCTCGGCTCCTACCAGGTGGCCGGCTGGCCCGGGCTGCCGGCCGGCCGCCGGGAACAGGTGGCCGAACAGCAGAAAAGGGTGTCCGAACAGGCCAGAGCAGTCGCCCTGCGCCATGGCACGCTCTACATCGACCTCGCCTCCCACTACTCCGACACCGAGGTGGCTGCCGTGTGGAGCCGCGACCGGGCGCGGCCGAACAGCCTCGGCCACGCGGTCGCGGCCGCCGCCGTGGTGCGCGCACTCGGCGCCCGGACGGCCGCCGCGCCCACGGCCGGTGCCGACCACGGACCGGTCAGGCCCTGGTGAACAGCAGTACGGCATTCTGACCGCCGAATCCGAAGGAGTTGCTGACGGCCACCTCGGCGCGCACATCGCGCCCTGCCTTGAACACCATGTCCAGTTCCAGTTCCGGGTCCAGACTCTCCAGATTGGCGGTCGGCGGGATGTGTCCCTCCTGGAGGGTCAGCGCCGTCACCACCGCCTCGATGGCCCCGGCGGCGGCCAGGGAGTGGCCCACCACACCCTTGACGGAGGTGACGGCGGGCCGCTCCCCGAGGACCCGGCGGATCATGCGGGCCTCGGTGGCGTCGTTGAGTACCGTCGCCGTGCCGTGCGCGTTGACATGGTCCACCTCGCCGGGGCCGACCCCGGCGTCGCGCAGCGCGGCGCGCACGGCGAGTTCGGCGCCCCCGCCGTCCGGATCAGGAGCGGTCGCGTGGTACGCGTCGGCGGCGGCGCCGTACCCGCTGACCATGGCCCGGACGGTGGCTCCGCGCGCCCTGGCGTCCTCGGCGCGCTCCAGGACGAGTACGGCCGCGCCCTCGGCCGGCACGAAGCCGTCCCGGTCGGCGTCGAAGGGACGGGAGGTGGCGGACAGTTCGTCGCGCCGGCCGGCCAGGGCCCGCATCTGGCCGAAACCCGTGATCAGCGAGGGGACCAGGGGCGCCTCGGTGCCCCCGGTGATCACCACGTCACAGGCCCCTGAGCGCAGCAGTTCGCGCGCCATGCCCACGGCCGTGGTCCCGGAGGCGCAGGCCGTCGCCGTGACCAGACTGGGTCCCCGGGCGCCGAGCATCATGGACACGTATCCCGCGCACATATTGGGCGACAGCATGGGGACGAGCAGTGGGGAGACCTTGCGCGGCCCGCGTTCCAGCAGCACCTTGTGCTGTTTCTCCCAGGTGGCGGCGCCGCCGATGCCGTTGCCGAGGATGACACCGACCCTGGTGGCGTCCCAGGAGTCCATGTCGAGGCCGGAGTCGGTGACCGCCTCGTGGGCGGCGACCAGCGCGAGCTGGCTGCTGCGGTCCAGCCGCCACGCCTGTTTGCGTTCGATGAGCCCGCCGGGGTCGAAATCGGTGACGGCGCACGCGAAGTCGGCGGGGATGCCGGCCAGCGCCGGTACGTCGGTCGCCGCCGTACCGGCCCCGGCGCGGATCCGCTCCCAGCTCCGCTCCACGCCGACCCCGGCGGCGGTGACCATGCCGACTCCGGTGATCGCGGCGTCGAACGGTGCCGCTGCCGGGGCCGTCGTCCGTGGACGGCCCATCAGACGGTGGCCAGTTTGCCCGAGATGAGCTCGGCGGCCTGGCCGACGGTCGACTCGGGGCCCAGCTCGCTGTCTTCGAGCGGTACGTCGAACTCCTCCTGGGCGGCGACGGACAGCTCCACGAGCGCGAGGGAGTCGAGTTCGAGTGCGCTGAGCGTGCTGGTCGGTTCGATGCTCTCGGGGTCCAGGCCGAAGGTGCTGGTCAGCAGTTCCAGCAGGCGCTGGTAGACGTCTTCCATGAGGGGTTCCCTTCCGGAGCGTGAGCGTTCGTGGGTGTGCGGGTGTCCGGCGCCGGCGGGCGCGTCAGCCGCCCTGCGGCTGCCGGGAGGCGGTGGCCACACCGGCGACACCGTCGGCGGGTCCGGGGCGCGCGGCCGACGCGGCGTCGAACTGGTCGGTGAAGCGGGAGTAGGCGGGATGGGCCACCGGTTCGAAGTCCAGCGCGAAGGGCTTGAGGAAATTGCCGAACAGCGCGCGGTCGCCGAACAGATGGATGGGGATGACCAGCAGCGCCCATTCGGGGCCCCACAGCCAGATCCACACGAGCACCACCAGCGTCTGGGTGACCAGGCTGTGCATGACGTTGTAGAGCACGTAGTACGCCCGGTGAATCCGCTTGGACGGGCTGCGGTGGTAGGCGATCGCCCCCGGTATGTAGCCGATGAGGTCGATATACGCGAACAGCCCGATCGCGGGGAGCCATCTGACCTCGTCGAGATGGGTGAAGAAGAAGGCCGCGGCGATCACCAGGCCGAGCCCGTACTCCAGCCGGATCAGCCGGTAGGTGGTCCGCGTCTCGAAGAGGTTCTTGCCGTCCATCAGTGGGATCCCGACGCGGCGACGACGGGCGCGGCCGTCACCTCGGCGACGGCGCGGGCGACCGCCTCGTCGCCGACCACCGAGGCGTTGCCCGCGAAGAGGCTGATGACGACACGGGCGATGGTCTCCTTGAAGACCCGCTCCGCGACCGGGTCGAGAATCCCCGCGAGGCTGGGGATACCGAAGTCGAACTCGGCGCTGAAGTCGACCACGCAGTCCTCGCCGTCCGCGACGAGCCGCCACACACCGGCGAACTCCGCGAAGTCACCGTCGATCTGCTCGAAGGTGATGGTCAGGGCGTCCCGGTCGAACCGGTCCGCCTCGGTCCAGCACAGGACGCCGTTACGGAAGTAGACCTCCCAGTCGCTGACCTCCTCCGTACCCGACTCCCGACGGGATGTCACCGAACGGATGACCTCGGTGAATTCGGAGTACCGGCTGAACGCGCCGACCTGGTCGAAAGCCGCCTCCGCGGCCACGCCGTGGACGCGGACCCTCACTTGCACGCTACGCATGGATCGTGTCACCTTCCGCTGTGGGTGCGTACCGGGCGCCCTGCGCGCGGCACGCGCGGTCGACCGCCTCGTAGAAGAAGTCCAGGTCGCTTCTGGTCAGGACCGCCGGCGGGGTGAAGCGCAGGACCAGATGGGAGTTGAGGGAGTGGTTGGCGATGACGCCGTTCATGATCAGCTCGATCAGCAGATCGCCGGCGGGACCGGGACCGGCGAACTCGATCCCCAGCAGCAGCCCCTGGCCCCGCACCTCACGCACGGCGTCGCCGTAGTGCGACCGGACGATACGTGCCAGCTCCGGGAGGATCTCGGCGCCGAGATCGCGGGAGCGGGTCACGAGATCGTCCTCGTGCATCGCCGCGAGCGCCCCGCGTACGGCGGCCATCGCCAGCGGCGCCCCGGAGAACGTGGAGGTGTGCAGATACGGGTCCCGGTCGAAGGCCCTGAACGCCTCGCGGGTGGCGACGACGGCCGACACCGGTACGACGCCCCCGCTGAGCCCCTTGCCGACGAGCAGCACATCGGGGGCGATGTCCTCCCGGTCGGCGCCCCACCAGGAGCCCAGCCGGCCCAGACCGGTCTGGATCTCGTCCAGCACGAGGAAGGCCCCGTACCGGTCGCACAGTTCCCGCACCGCGCGCAGATAGCCCGCGGGCGGAAGCACCACACCGGCCTCGCCCTGCACGGGCTCGACGAACACACACGCCTCGCCGGGCACCGTCGCCAGCAGGGATTCGAGAGCGGCGGCGTCGCCGTACGGCACATGGCTGGTCTCCGGCAGCAGCGGCCGGAACGGGTCCTGGAAGACGCTCTTGCCGGTGAGGCTGAGCGCGCCCATGGTCTTGCCGTGATAGCCGTTCTCCATGGCGATCAGCCGGTGATGGCCCCGGGTACGGGCCAGCTTGATGGCCGTTTCGGCCGCCTCCGCCCCCGAACCGGCGAAGTGCACCCGCTCAAGTCCTCGCGGCGCCACCGACACCAGGGCGTCGGCGGCCAGCGCGACCTGCGGTTCGAGGAAGAGCCGGGTGGCGACGGGGTGGGTGGCCAGCTGCTCGGCGACATGCCGGATGACGGTGGGATGCCGGGCGCCCATCAGGAAGACGCCGTATCCACCGCAGTTCAGGAAGCGTTCGCCGGTCGAGGTGGTGACCCAGGCACCTTCCGAGGCCACCTCGATGTGCCCGCCGAACAGTTCGCCGAGGGTCGCCCGGCCCTTGCTGAGCCGGGCCCGGTACAGCCCCCCCAGCTCCTCACGCCCGAGGGCGGGCGCGGTGGCGGGGGTGTCCGGCGGCGCGGCCGGAGGCACGCTCGGTGGCAGCGTGGACGCCGATGTCATGGATGTCATGGATCTCCCTCATCAGGTCAGGCGCAGCGGATGGCCCGCGACGTGGTCGAGGTACGGACCGGTGAAGCTCGACCGCGACGGCGGATGGAACGACAGACCGTGCGCGGCGCCGGCCAGGTAGGCCACGTCGGAGGAGGACATGAAGGCCGTGCCGCCGAGCAGTTCGACGGCCTGGTTCAGCGCGTCCCCCAGCGCGTCCTGGGCGGCGTAGCGGGCGACGAGCGTGCGGGCCAGCGCCGCGTTGCCGGTCTCGCCGTCCCTGATCATCCGGGCAGTGCCGTCAAGCAGCAGGGCGGCCGTCTCCAGTCGCGTGAGCACCCGGGCGCGGTCGGAGTCGCTGCCCCGGCCCCCGTCGACGACCCGCTCGACCAGCGCGCTGACGATGCCGAGATAACAGGCGGAGATGAGCAGTTCGAACCAGATCAGGCCCACGGTCTGGAGATCGTCCAGATTCCCGGCGTCGCCCCGCGGATCGGTGCGCATCAGCAACTGCTCGTCGACCAGGACGTCCGTGAGCCGCACCTCGTCGCTCTCCGCGCCCGCGAGCGTCCGGCTTCCCCAGAAGGGATGGACGCTGAGCCCCTCGGTCTCCCGGGGAATCAGCAGCACGGCCATCCTCGGCTCACCGCTGTCGGCCGGCAGCGCCACGCTGGCGGTGAGCAGGTCCATGGAGTGCGACAGACTGCACGGCTTCTTGGAGCCGTTGATCACATAGCCGCCGTCCGCCTTCGACGCCGACATCATCGGCGAGAGGATGCCCCGGCCGGGCCGGCCCTCCGCGAAGCCCGAGGCGACCAGCAGCCGCTGTTCCGCGATCCCTTCGAGCAGCGCCCATTCCATGCCGCTGCTCTGGATGGAGTCGGCCAGGGTGAACAGGGTCGCGACCGAGAAGTGGTGCATCGTGGTGGCGATCGCCAGGGACGGCGCCCGGGAGGCCAGGGCCTGGACCACGGCGAGTGCCTGGAGCGGATCGGCGCCCGCCCCGCCATAGGTCTTGGGGATGACCAGACCCGGGCCGCCGGCCGCGCGGAACTGGTCGAGCGCGGGGTTCTTCGGTGCTTCCAGTTCCTCCAGCGGGGTGCCGGAGAGCTGATCGAGCAGGCCGGGCAGGAATGCTTCGCACGTCTCGCGTGCGGCTTCCAACGAGCGCATGGATCCCCCTCTGTTCTGTCGTTCGTTCTGGCGTTCTTGGCGTTCTGGTGTGGTGGCGCGACGGTTTCGCGGTGCGGTCAGCCGTTGGCGGCGGCCTGGAGGGCCTGCCAGGCGCCGAACACCGCTTCGGAGGGACGCGCGCCGGAGGCGACGCTCACGCCCTGGATATGGGAGGTGCGCAGAATCGGGTAGTTGGCCTCGCCGAACACGCCCCCGGTGAGGCCGGTCCCGCCGTGGGTCGGCAGATAGGGCAGGAACCCGATGTGGGAGTCGTTCACCTTGAGCAGCCCGCCCTGGGTGATCCGGGTCACGATCCGGTCGACCACCTCGGGGTCCCGGGCCCACGCCGAGTTCCGCAGCCCGTAGGCGTTGCTGTTGACGAAGTCGATGAACCGGTCCAGCAGAACATCGTCGGGGGCGGGCTCGGCCACGATCACCGGCAGCAGCGGGAAGAACGTCTCCTCGCGGACCGCCTGGACCTCCCTGGCCTGCTCAAGCCCTTGTACCAGCACCACCGTGGGTTCGAGGAAGATCCCGGCTGTGTCGCGGGTTCCGTCCTCCTGGATCGCATGTCCGCCGCAGACCAGCTCCGCGCCCCGGTCGAGTGCGTCGCGCAGGCACGAGAAGAACTTCTCGTTGCGCAGCACCGGAGTGAGCAGGACGCCCTCCTGCGACGAGCGGCCGGGCCTGATCCGCGCGGCCTTCTCGGCCAGCAGGGCGACCAGTTCGTCGCGGGCGTCCGGGTGGACCACCACCTGGTTGGGGATCATGCACAGCTGGCCCGAGCCGTAGAAGCTCTCCGTGATGGCCTCGGCCGCCAGGTCCAGGTCGGCGTCCTTCCACACCAGCACCACGTCGTTGCCGGCCAGTTCGAGGATCGGCTTCTTGCCCGCCGCGATACAGCGCTCCTGGAAGCGCATCCCGTTCTCGCTGCTGCCGAAGTACATGATGTCGTCGACGAGCGGGCTCTCCAGCCAGGCGTCCAGCATGGGAGCCGGGTCCCCGCACACCACGCCGAGGGTGCCCGGGGGAGCACCCAGCTCCGCCAGTACCGGCGCCACGACTTCCTGCAGTACGTACATGACGCCCAGCGGGGCGCTGCGCGGCGCCCGTACGACGAGGGAGTTGCCTGCCATGATCGCGGTCACACCGAGCAGCGCGCTGGAGAGCGGGGCGTTCTGCGGGGGATTGAGGCAGACCACCCCGTCGGGGCGGCGGCGCACCGAGATCGTCCGCTCGCCGTGCCGGTACTCCTGGAGCATCTGGCTCCGGTAGAAGCCCAGCGACTCGGGCCCGAAGACCTCAAGCGCCCCGGACACCTGCCAACGGGCGAGCGCCAGCGGGTGTCCCTCCTGGACGAGAACCTCGGTGATCCGCTCGGCCTGCTCGGCGAGCCTGCGGTACAGCAGGGTGCCGAACTGTTCGATCCGGGTCTCCGGGGGGAACGCCGCCCAGGGCACGGCGGCCGCGGCCGCCGCCTCGATCGCCAGATCCGTGGTCTGGCGGTCCGCTCTCGCCACCCGGCCGACGATGGTGGCCGGCAGATTCTCGGCGGAAATGCGGCCGCTCTCCAGCTTTCGCTTCATGGTGAGCGTCGAAAAGGCGTCGTCGAGCAGGGCGTCCGAGTCGACCACGTATACCCAGGCCCCGCTCGGAACGGCCTTTCCGTCAATGAGGGAAAGGTAGGTGGGGATTTCCGGACGAGGTGCTCCGGAATCTTCTTTTCCTGACGCCGAAGGCGTCGCGATATCGCTGCTCACGCAGCCCCTCCGCTCTCCACTTCCCATCGGTCGATGGGAATGTTCGCAGTTCCAAGTGGCGGCTATCACCCTCACAGAGCGCCCTGAAAATCCACGGAGACGGCACTGAGACGGCACTGAGACGCCGCTGAGACGGCCGTTTCAGGGAAATGGAAGAGAGTGTGAGGAGCATGTCCCCGGGCACCCGGCCCGGAAACTCGACGCCTCAGGCAACGGGAGTGAGATGACCACGCGCAGCGGAGAGGTATCCGACGAAGAAGTACTCGACGTCCTGGAAAGGCTCCGTAAGGACGGCGACAACCCCAGCGCCTTCCTCGCGCTGAACTCCGGTAACGCGTACTTCACCGATCCGGCGACGGACGGAGTCGTCGCCTATCGCGAGGCGGGCGCGTATCTGATCCAGTTCGGCGGCGTCTACGCCCCACCGGAACAACGGGAGGCGTTGCTGCGGGCCTTCCTCGCGCACGCGCGCCGGCGGCGCCGCAAGGTCGTCGCCGTACAGGTCCTCACATCGGACGTCGAGCTCTACGAACGATGTGGTTTCACGGTCAATCAGGTGGGCTCGTCGTACTCGGTGCGGCTGCCCGACTTCGCCCTGCGCGGAACGCGCTTCATGAAACTCCGCAACAAAATCTCCCGGGCGCGGCGCAGCGGGCTGGAGGTGACGGAGGTCTCCCACGAGGAGTGCGCGGCGGAAATCGCCGGTATCGACGGCGCCTGGCTGCGGAGCAAGGGCCGTCATGTCAAGGAGATCGAGTTCCTGGTCGGCGAGTTGGGCGGGCCCGTGCAGCACGCGCGCCGGTTGATGCTGGGCCGGCTCGACGGGGTGCCCATCGCGTATATCTCGTACTCGCCCGCGTACGGCTCGCGCCCCGGGTGGTTGCACGATCTGAGCCGTCGGCTCCCGGACGCGCCTCCCGGTGTGATGGAGGCGATCAACCTCACCGCGCTGGAGACGTTCCGTCAGGAGGGCGCGGAATGGCTGCACTTCGGCTTCACGCCGTTCACCGGACTGTCCGAGGAGCACGATCCGGCCGGGGCGAGCGGGGCCACACGCAGGATCATGCGGCTGCTGGCCGACCACGGTGACAAGGTCTATCCCGCGGCCAGCCAGCTCGCCTACAAGGAGAAGTGGGGCCCCCAACTGGTGCTTCCCGAGTATCTGGCGTTCCACGGGCGGGCCAGGCTGGGAGCCATCTGGCAGATCCTGCGGGTCACGAAATCGGTATGACCTCTTCCCCGGCCCCCGATATGGACAGATGGGAAGATTGCCGGAGGATGTCCTGGAACCTGTCTCTCAGTCCGTGTCCGGGCTGGAGTCCCAGATGCTGCGACAGGTACTCGCGGGTGCGGTGGTAGGTGTTGAGGGCGTCGGCCTGCCGTCCCGACAGGTACAGCGCGGTGATGAGCTGCTCACAGAAGCGCTCGTGGAGCGGGTACTTGGCGTGCAGTTGTTCCAGCCCGGGGATGACGGCCCGGGGGTGGTCCAGTCGGAGCCGGATGTCGAAAAGCCTTTCGTAGGCTCCCAGTCTGACCTCTTCCAGCTGGGTGTAGGCCACTTGACAGATCATTCCGTGCCCGGCGTCGATCAGCGCCGGGCCGCGCCATAAGGAAACCGCCTCGTTCAGCAGATCGACGGCCTCTTGGGGATTGTGGGTGCATGCCGCGTCGGCCCGGGAAACCAGATGGAGGAGCCGGGAAGCGTCGACGTTCTCCTCGGTCAGTTCGAGGACGTATCCGGTCGGCGACGTCTGTATGACATTGCGCAGGGCTGCCTTCCCACCGTGTGCGACCAGTACCCGGCGCAGCCGGGCGATATGGCCGTGCAGTGAATTCTCGGCGCTGTTCGGTGGCTCTTCGCCCCAGAGCTCGTCGATGAGTTCACCGCGTGAGACGGAGCGGCCCACTGATAACGAGAGGGCTGCCAGTATTGAGCGTAACTTCTCTCCCGGTATCCGGACCTGAACCCCGTCATCGATTACTTCCAGCGGTCCCAGAAGATTGATCTGCAATTGTCGCCCGTTGCCTTTCTCATGCGACCGGGGGAGCGGGCGCGTGGAACGCGTCCCCCCGGGGCCGATCCTACGTACCTAGCGATAGTGACGCCTTACTCGTAGGTAAGAGGGTGCGGCACGACACGTCAGATGCGTTAGCCCTGAAACTTGGCTCGTTCTCGTCGTTCCATGCCAGGTATCACGCCAGCGCGCGACGAGTGTGCGCCACGGTGCGTAAAGATTTCTCTGACGACGATGGAAAGATACCGAAAGGTCGGCCGGGTGCCGTCGATGGTCGAGCCTGGCGTTCCGTTTGGGTGAGACATCCCCGAACTGGCCCTGCTCCAGCGGGCTTCGTACCGAGGGCGGCCCTGAGCCGCCCGAAACGGCCGGTGTTCGGTGAGGCGATTGTGTTCGGATCGCCCCCCTGCGCATGCCGAGTCGAGTGGTTCAATACGCCGTCGTTTTCCGGTCGGCCCGCGGGCAAGGGGGCGCGCCGCCCGCCCGGTGCCGATATTCCGGGCTCCGTGGAGAGGGAAGCGCGCGGCGCCCTGGAACGCCCGTTCGCCGAAAGCGAGTCGAGGGTGTCCAGCGGGGCGCCGCCGAGGAACTCGGGCGGTCGGTCGCGGACGGTCTCCCCGGCACACGGGCCGCGGACCGGTTCGGTAGGTTGGCTGGTCATGTGGGCATTGAACGCCGGTGGATACCGACGGCTGGGCGCGGCAGGCTCCGTCGCGGCCGCGGCCGGCGGCTGGGTCGCCGGTACGCTGCCGGCCCGTGATCCGTGGGGGCTCTGGGTGTCCCACGGGTCCGCGGTGAGCGTGGCCGGCGCCGTCCTGGCCTACGTCGGGCTGACGCTGCTGGTCGTCGCCTGGTGGCGGTACGGCAGAACCGGGGCCTCCACGCGCCATACGCTCGTCACCCTCGTCTGGTGGGCGACGCCGCTCGCGCTGACGCCGCCGCTCTACAGCGCCGACGTGTACAGCTATATCGCCCAGGGCGCGATGGTCCTCGAAGGACACGACGTCTACGGCGCGGGGCCGTCCGTCCTCGACCCCGCGGGACTCGGCGGCGACGCCGCCGCGAGCGTCGGAGGGAACTGGACCGAAGCCCCCGCGCCGTACGGTCCGTTCTTCCTGATCCTCGCGCGCGCCGTGACCTGGGCGACGGGCGGGACCATCGTCCCCGCCGTGCTGGGGATGCGCCTCATCGCCGTGGCCGCGCTGGTGCTGATCGTGTGGGCTCTGCGCCGGCTCGCGCGGGAGCGCGGAACGAGCGAGAGCGGCGCGCTGTGGCTCGGCGCGCTCAACCCGCTGCTGCTCATGCATGTGGTCGGCGGCATGCACAACGACGGGCTGATGATCGGTCTCATGCTGGCGGGCGTGGTGCTCGCCCTGCGCGGCGGATGGATCGCGGGCGGCGCGCTCGTGGGGCTCGCCATGATGGTCAAGTCCCCTGCGGGGATGGCGCTGCTGTTCATCGGCGTGCTCGTCGGCAGGGCGGCGACCGGCCCGCTCGTACGACGGGTGGCGAAGGGGCTCGCGCCCGGCCTGGTCGCGGTGGCGGTCGCTCTCGTGGCGTCGCTGCTCGGCGGCACCGGCTTCGGCTGGCTCCGGACCCAGAGCGTCGCGGGCACCATTCATACCGCGCTGTCGGCCACCAGCGATCTCGGTCTCGGCCTCGGTGAACTGCTGCACCTCCTCGTGGGCACCGACCCGGACCCGGTCAAGGACGCCGTGCGGAATCTGGGGCTGGGGGTGGCGCTCGTACTGACCGCCTGCCTGGCCTGGCGGACGGTACGCGGCCGCCCGGACCAGGCTCCTGGCCCGGTCCCCGCCCGGTCATCGGACTCCGCCCGTACCCCGGGGCCGGACCCTGCCGCACACCCCGCTCCCGCGCTGGATCCGGCCCACGCCCTCGGGCTGGCTCTGCTGGCACTGGTCGCGCTCTCTCCGATGGTGCAGCCGTGGTACCTGCTCTGGGGTACGACGGTGATCGCCGCCACCGCGCCGTACGGCCGCACGGGCAGGGTGCTGACCGTGCTGTCGGCCGCGCTCGTGTACGAGACCCATCCCTCCGGGGCCACCCCCTGGTACGGATTCGTCCTGACGGGCGTCGCGTGTGTGATCGGCACACTGCTCGTCCGCCGCGAATGGAACGCGTCGGGCGAGGTCCCGGCACCCGCTCACGAGCCGGCTGTCGCCACGCACCGTACGTAGGACACCCCGGGGTCGCGGACGGCCGCCGGCCTCAGCGGCGACGTACGGCCGGTGCCGGGACGAGGCGGACGACGGTGTTGAGCAGATGGTCGATCATGTCCCGCGAGGGCGTGTCGGTGAGGTTGGCGAGCAGCCGGGCCAGCGTGTTGAGCAGCAACGGCGAGCCCATGACGTAGCGGTTCAGGATCGGTTGGAAACCCGATCGGCTGAAGACGACGTCGGCGGCGGCGTTGCCGAGACGGTAGTAGCGCCCCCAGCGACGGTTCATCTCCACGGGGTAGTTGAGGAGCGCCTGCTCACGCCTCGGCCCCTGGGGAAGGGCCAGGGCGAGCGCGGCCCTCTCGGCGGCGACCTCGCCGGATTCCATGGCCTGAGCGATGCCCTCACCGTTCCAGGGGCTGATCATCCCTCCCGAGTCACCGACCAGCAGCAGCCCGCGCGTGTACAGCGGATGACGGTTGAACCCCAGCGGTAGAGCAGCGCTTCTGACGGGGCCTTCGGCGTTCTCCGCACGCAGTCCCCACGCGTGCGGGGTACGGGCGAGCCAGTGGTCCAGCGCGGTCCGCAGATCCGCGTTCCCGTGGCGCCGGTGAGGCAGCGCGCCGAGACCGACATTGACCCGGCCGTCCCCCATGGGGAAGATCCAGCCGTAGCCGGGCAGGTAGTGATCGCTCCCCGGATAGCGCAGATCCGCCCACAGCTCCAGATACTCGTCCTGGGAGCGTTCCGGGCTGCGGTAGTAACGGCGGGCGGCTGTCGCGATCTGCCTCTTCGGATCGCGCCGCAGGCCCATGGCGAGGGCGAGCCGGGCGGAGGCGCCGTCGGCGGCGATGACGATCGGTGCGCGGTAGACCGCGCTCTCGTCGGCCCGGGCCGCGTCCGCCGGTCCCGTCGCGGTGACGCCCGTGACCCGGCCGGCGCGATCGGTCACCGGGCTCGTCACCTTCACACCCTCGCGCAGCCGGGCACCGGCGGCGACCGCGCGACGGGCCAGGATGTCGTCGAAATCGTGCCGGCTGCGCGAGAGACCGAAGTCCGGATAGCTCCCCAGGCCGGGCCAGTCGATATGGACCCGGTGCTCCCCGGCCACCCATCGCATTCCGCGTGAGCGCATCCATCCCGGAGCCTTGATGTCGACGCCCATCCGGACGAGCTGGTGCACCGCGCGAGGGGTCAGGCCGTCGCCGCACACCTTTTCCCTGGGGAAGCGGGTCTTCTCCAACAACAGGACATCGACGCCCGCCGTGGCCAGATGGTAGGCGGCGGACGAGCCCGCCGGCCCGGCCCCCACCACGATCACCTCGGCTTCGTCCATCGGGAAACCCTTCCTGGAGAACCGGTGCCGCACCGAAGAGGGCAGCGCTGCACGTCATCATCTGTCAGGAGGAGCCGATGCGGAACCTCGCCTCCGGCGCGTCCGGCGCGCGGACCAGCACCGCGCGGTCCCTACGGGACGGCCGGCGCGGATGTTCACACATGCCCGAATCCGGACGCCGAGTTGCCCGGGTACTCCGCTGCCAGCAGGGTGGAGAGGACTGCCCCGACTCCCCGCGGGCCGAAAGAGGGCGATACCCATGGCGAAGCGAGAGGATCTGCCCGCCCCTGACCAAGGGCTGGTGCTGACCCACTTCCTGACCGTTCGGGACGTTCATGTCTCCAGCCGCTTCTACGCGGACATCCTCGGCGGCGAGGTGGTGCTCGCGGAGAACCCGGGCATCGTGAAGATCGCCAACGGCTGGATCATCATGAACCCCGGTGGCGGGCCGACCCCGGACAAACCCGAGGTCGTCCTCACCGCGCCCGAGCCCGGCGACCCCGTCTCGTCGTTCCTCAATGTGCGGGTCGCCGATCTGGCCGCGTTCTACGAGCGGGCCACCGCCAAGGGCGCGCGATTCCTGACCGAACCGATCGACCGCAAGGCCGAGCTGCGCTGCTATCTGCGCGATCCCGATGGCTATCTGGTGGAGGTGGGGCAGGCGACCGGCATGCTGCACGGCGTCTTCGCCGACCCCTCGCCCGCGGACAGGACCTAAGCGTTCACGCCGCCGGTCGAGCGGACAGGACTCAGGTCCTGTCCGGCCGGGCCCAGGACAGCACCCGGGGGCGACGGCATGTGGTCAACTCGCCCTGTGCGCCGCCTCCATGGCCGCCACCTGCGACACGAAGAACGGTCGGTACTCCTCCGACCAGGCCAGGAAATGCGTCGCACGCCCCGGGCCGCCCGGCAGGGTCCGTGCCGCGGCGACCGCCTCCAGCAGCGCGTCCGTGGTCGTCTTGCGGTGGTAACGCTCCAGCAGCCACCGGCGCCCCTCGGCGCGTACCCCGTCCTCGGGCCGCCGGACGAGTTCCAGGGCACGGTCGGCCAGCAGGCCCGTACGCAGATCAGGTACGCGCCAGGCCGAGGGCGCCTCGAAGAGCTCCTCACCGCCGCCCAGCGGATATCCGGCGACAAGACAACCGCTCGCCAGCGCCTCGGCGACGGGCAGCCCGAACCCCTCCCCCTCCGGTGAGCCGAGCGCGACGAAGACCGACGTGTCCGCGAGGACGGCGGCGACCTGTTCATGGCTCAGTCCCCGGATCGGCCGCAGCTCGACACCCTCGCGGCGCGGATCATTGCGCAGCAGCCGCTCCAGCAGCAGTGACTCGGCCGGCCGGTTGCGCGGCATCCACGCGATGCTCGCCACCCGGCGCGCGGCGGGCCGGAACACCTCGCCGTCGATGGGGTTCGGGATCAGCAGGGGCGTCGGCAGATACGGGTGCGCGCGGCCGAGGATGTCGACGCTCTCCCGGGAGATCGTCCAGATGCCGGGGTCGGGGGTGAAGCCCGGATACCGGTCGACGGCGCCGCTGGTGACGAAGGTGAGGAAGTGCCCCTGGTTGAAGACGACCTTGCGGGCACCCGGCGCCGGGTCATGGCCCGGCAGGACCGAGATCTCCGGAACGACCAGCAGATCGTCGGCCGTCAGGTCGATCTCCATGCCCGAGAGGGTCGGTACGCCACTGTCGTCGAACCACGCGTACCGGAACCCCGGCGTCGGCGACCACCGGTAGGCATCCACCCCGGCCTCCGCGAGCAGCTTCACATGCGCCGACAGGATGCGCGCGCCGCCCAGCGGGATGGGGTACTCGAAGTCGGCGTAGATCACACGTCCGTTCATGACTCACCACACATTTCTACGGAGGGAAACAGACGGAGGGAAACCGAAGGGGTGGACGAGGGAGAAGGTGCGAAAGCGGCTCCGGGGAGCGACGCCTACAGGCGCGCCCCGCCTCAGCCGAACCAGGCCGGCGCCGAGCCCATCAGCGCCGGCTGCACCGCGCCCGCCGCGAGAAAGGCCAGATAGGCCGCGAACGCCGGGCCCCCGGCGCTACGCCGCGCCTCGCCGTGCGCACGGAAGCCGAGGACGGTGCGGAGCACGAGCGCGAGCGGCACCGCCAGCACCGCCAGCGCGGCGGGCCGCACCTCCGCGGCGTCCGGCCCCAGGGCCACCGACACGCGCAGCGCACAGGCGGCGAGCATCAGCGCCACGGCCACGCCCAGGCTCCACGCGGCCCCGGGTGCCGTCGAGTACAGCTTCTCGCCGGGCAGCGCGAACCGCGCACGCACCGTCTTGCGCGCGATCTCCCAGTGGAGATAGGCCAGTACGAAGGAGAGCGCGACGAGCGCCGTCGGCAGGGCGGGCGTCCCGGCGTCGCCGGACCGGGGCAGCAGCGCCACGTAGCAGACCAGTCCGGTCTTGAGCTGGATGGTGATGACGATGTTTCCCCAGACGCTCTCGCGGAAGCGCTCGCAGACCCGTTCCAGCAGAAGCAGGAACAGGCTGTACGCCATGATCAGCACCGCGCCCACGACCGCCGCCGCGCCCACGACCGCGCTCAGCGCCACCGCGGCCACCGCCGACCCCGCCAGATAGACCCGTACGGCCGCGATCTCCGTCTCGCCGGTCACGAGCGGGCGGTCCGGGCTGAACTCCCGGTCGTAGTCCAGATCCTTGATCTCGTCGACCGCCCGCATGAAGAAGAGGATCACGAACACGGCCAGCGCGCCGCACACCTGCGCGGCCACGCCCGGCCCCACCGCCGCGCCCGGCGGACGCAGCGGGGCGAGCGCCCCCAGGATGCCGGCGGGCCACAGCACCACGTACGCCAGATAGCGGGGGGCCGGGAAGCGTCCGGTGAGGAACCGCCAGAACGCGCGCGCCGGATTCACCGCGGGGCCTCGTCCAGGATCACGATGCCCCCGGTGCCCCCGTCGACCTCGATCAGGCTTCCGTCGGGGATCCGCCGCGTCGCGTCCGGCACACCCACGATCGTCGGAATGCCGAACTTCCTGCCCGTGATGGCGGTGTGCGACAGCAGGCTGCCGCGTTCGACGACGATCCCCTTCGAGGCGAGCATGAGATAGAGCCAGCCGGGGTCCGTCTCGCGGGTGATGAGGATGCTGTCGGCGGGGAAGTCCCCGTCCAGACCGGGGTTCGACAGGACCCGCGCGTAGCCGCGGACCTTTCCCGGGCACGAGCCGAGCCCGCGCAGCGCGGGACCCCGCTCCGCGTCGGCGGGCGACACCTCCAACTCCCGCGGTACGGACAGGGCCACCACATCGCCGGTGGCGAACTCCCGCGACGGCCGCAGCGCGCGGGACTTCTCCAGATCGCGCCGTCTGATCGCGACCAGCCCCGCCAGATCACGGGTGGAGCCGGTCCCGTCCACGAAACCGAAGAGTTCGTCGAGGTCGAGGAAGAAGACGTCCTCGGGGTCGCCGAGCACCTCGCGGCGGTGCAGCTCCACGCCCAGGGCGCGGATCACCTGCTTGCTGTAGCCGAACAGCTCGCTGCGCATGTACCGGCCCACCTCCCGGTAGTACAGGGTGGTGCGCAGCCGGTCGAACAGACCCAGCAGGACGGCGCGCCGCAGCCTGGCACGCGGTAGTTTGCCGCGCAGCAACTCCTCGCCGGCCAGCCGCGTGGTCCGTTCGACCTCCTCCATGTCCGCGACGGTCAGATCGCTCGCGGCGTACTGCTGGACGAGCCGGATCAGCTCCCACGGGGTGTCGCGGAGGTTGGACTTCTCCAGCTTCAGTTCCGCGATGCCGCGGTCGCCGTACCGCTCGATGTGCCGGCGCACCTCCGCGGTGAAGTCCGGGGGGAGCTTTCCGGCCTCCAGGCGGTCCCAGATCGGCCCCGGCCGTCCGCCGAGGAACAGGTCGTGGAGTCCGGCGTCGGCGCGTACCAACTCGGCGAGTCGCACCGCGCTCAGCGCGATCTCCGCCCCCTTGAGCTGCCGGCCGCCGCATAGCAGCTGGCTGAAGAGGGTCTCCTGCTCATCGATGCCCCAGCGGTCCATGGCCAGCTCGACCGCTTTGTGGAACACCACCATGAACTGGTAGTTGACCAGCGTGATGCCCCACAGCCGACCGGCGGTGCGCCAGGTGTGCCGGTAGTCGGCGACGAGTTTCAGCGGGTGCTCGCTCGCGGTCGTACCGGTCCGCACCTCCCGCAGCAGCGCGCTCCACCGCTCCTGGAAGTCCTTGAAGTCGCGCGGCAGGGTGCGGTAGCCGCGTGCCACCCGGCCCCAGCCGGTGACCAGCCGGACCGCCCGGCGCCCGCGCGCCCCGAGGCCCGTGGGCCTCTCGGACTCGTGGTGGTAGAAGGTGTCGAGCTCGGCGACGAGACGTTCCCAGTCGCGCCGGACGCCCTCGAACATCGGCACGGCGGACAGCATCGTGATGAAGGAATTGATGTTGTGGTAGATGCGGTTGTCGAGAAAGCCGAGCAGCCGGGTCATCGTCTCGTGCAGATCGTGCAGCTCGCTCTCGGGGACCCCGCTGCGGCGCAGATAGTCGTAGTTGAGCAGCCAGTAGAAGCGCCGGGCCACCGAGTACGTCATCGGGGTCGTCGTATCCGGGAAGCTCTCGGACACATTCGCGCTGCTCCAGACGCGGTGCCGGTCGGCCTCGATGGTGACGGGCCGGGACTGCACCACATGCACGAGTCCGTCCGCGGTGATCGTCGCCTCGATGTCCTGCGGCTCACCGAAGACCTTCTCGATGTCGCGGCCGAGCGCGGCCAGCGACCTCGCCTCCTCGTCACTCAGGACGGGGACATCGACGCGCTCGCTCGACACGGCGCTCTCGACGGTGCCGTGGCCCCGCTCGGCGTCGAGCGTGAGCATCGTCGTCTTACGGGCCACGACGCTCTCGACACTCCCGGTGCGCGAGTGCACGAAGTAGTGGTCGACCGGGGCCTTCTCCTGGACGACGCCCTCGCCGATGCCCCAGCTCGCGCTGATGACCGTGTCGCGCGCGTAGCTGGTGGGATCACAGGTGAACAGGACGAGGGAGCGCTCCCCGAAGACCATCCGCTGGACGCCGACCGCGACCGAGAGCCCGGAGAACGGCAGGTGCTGACGGTGCCGGTAGAGCAGGCCTTCCGGACTGAACGCCGACGCCCAGCACATGAGTACGGCCTCCCCGACCCCGGACGGCGGGACATGGAGAAAGCTGTCACTCATGCCCGCGAACGGGTTCCGCGCCGAGTCCTCGCCCTGGCCCCCGGCGCCGATGACGGAGGCGCGCACCGCCAGCAGCGGACCCTCGGGGAAGTCGGCGGCCAGCCGCTCGTCGAGGGCCCGCTCCACCTCGGGACCCAGTCCCGCCCCGGCGATGACCTCGCGGATCCGGGCGCTGGTGGCACACACCCGCTCCCAGTCGTCCAGGTCGGTGTCCCGCACCAGCGCGTCGATGGTGTCCGCGACCGGTGCCACCGCACGGTGGAAGGCCGCACCGGTGAGGCAGAACAGCTCGGGGACCCGGACGCCCTGGTCATGGAGGGTCTTCAGCCGGGCGAACTTCCAGCCGACGGTGTCGTGCGACATGGCGTCGCCAAGTGTCTCGATCATGAGGTTTCCTGTTCGGGTTCGTACGCCCGGTAGGAGCGCACCACCGTTTCCGGTGATTTCGCGGTGAGGGCGGTTCCGATCTCGCCCTCCAGGAGGCCGACATCGGCCCAGTGCGAGCGGGTGACCAGGTCCAGCCGTTCGCCGAGCCGGGACGCCCCGTGCCCCGGCAGGACGGAACACAGGGCACGCGCCGGAGCGGCGGGCAGCCAGCGGAGCGGAGCGGGGCCGGGTGGCGGCGCCAGCAGGTCGAACAGGTCCTGGAGGGCCACGGGCCTGCGGTAGCCGATGTTCACCGCCGTACGTACGGGTGTGCTGCGCGCGGCACGTTCCATCACCCGGCGGGCGAGTTGGGCGATCACCGAGCCGTAGTCCTCGACATCGATCACGCTGAAGTGGGTCCGGTCCGCGCGCACCCGCAGCGGCAGCTTCCTGAGCCTGCTGATGCCGGGCAGGAACGCGAGGTCGTCCCGGCCGGTGATGAACCGGGGCCGCAGCAGATACGCCGTTCCCCCGTCGCGCCGCATACTCTCGGCGACCGCGCGCTCGGCGCCCAGCCGGGCGCGGCCCAGCGCGGTGGACGGCCGGACGGGCGCCGTCTCGGCCACTCTGATCTGCGCGCCCCTGCCGTAGACGGACATGGAGCTGCCGAGCAGCACGCCCTTCAGCGAGTCGGGGGCCGCGCCCAATAGTGCGCGGGTGCCCGCCACATTCACGGCGTGCAGCACCTCCCGGTCGCGGCTCCGGTTCTCGTTGGCGAGATGGACCAGGACGTCGGTGCCCGGCGGCGGGAATCCGACGGGCAGCCGCCGGGGGATGTCGCCCTGCACGTAGGTGACGAACGGGAGCGGGTGCCGTGGCGGCCGGCGCACCAGCGCGGTGACCGGCCAGGGCGACGACATCCCCGACAGGTGCCGCAGAAAGGCGCCGCCCACATATCCGGTGGCCCCGGTCAGCGCGATCCTCGGCAGCCGGTCCGCGCCCCTCACCCCCGTCACCACAGGAACGGCACCAGCCGTTTGCGGCCCGCCATGAAGTCGCGATAGCCGACGACGGTCGACATCACCTTCTCCTCGACGGAGATCCTGCGTACGACCGCGGGGACGAACAGCAGCAGCAACAGCGCGACGCTGAACGGATTGAGGAAGTACCCCACCAGTCCGACATGGGCCAGGAGCATCCCCGCGTACGCCGGGTGCCTGAGCAGGCGGTACGGGCCCGAGGTGGCGACCCGGTGGTCGGCGTCCTTCCGTACGCGGTGCGAGTAGAACGCGCCGAGCGTACGGATCGAGACGAGCCGCAGCGCGATCCCGGCCAGCAGGAGCAGCAGCGGGCCGGTCGCCGACAGCGGCGTCCCGTCCGGCAGCGGACCGTAGAGAGCGGCCAGGACCGTCGCGAATCGCGACAGACCGTAGAGGATCTCCGTACCGTGGTCGTCCTCGGTGTCCCCCATCCGTGCCGTACGGAAGGTGATCCGCGCCTCCAGCAGGACCCAGCAGAGATAGACGCCGATCATCACCGCGGGCAGCGGGAAGGCGGGGCTCGCGCTGTCCGCCGCGGCCCGGACGAGAGCGCCGGCGCCGGCCAGGAATCCGGTGACGAAGAAGAGGGCGGGGAACTTCTCGGTGATCCACCGCCTCATCGCGCGGCCTCCCCTTTGCACGTCGGGCCGTTGCGCGTCGGGCCGGTGCGTGCCGGGGCGTTGCGGGACGCGCCGTTCTGGGACGGGCTGTTGCGCGCCTCGCGCATCCGCCGGTAGGCGGCCGGCGGGACGGCGCGCGCCTCCAGGCGCAGATGGCCGACCTGTGCCCCGCGCACCAGGACGTCGATGTCGATCCCGCCCCGGGCGCGGCCCTTCAACGGGCTGATACGGCAGACCAGTTCGGGAGCGGCGGGCCAGGTGCGGGTGTCGGAGAGGGTCAGCCGGATCGCCATCAGGATGTACTGCCAGTCCGTGGGTATGTCCCACGCGGTGTGCGAGGTGGCGGTGGCGGTCTGCCGGATCGCCTCCACCAGCACGGTCGCGGGATGCACATCCGGCCAGCGGTGGGCGGGCGGCCCGAGCATCACGGTGGTGTAGGCGTGCTCGCCGGTCCGGGTGAGCGGCCCGATCAGCACATTGTCCTCGGACCGCTTGTGGACCAGCTCCGCCGGGGCGCGCGCGGGGCGGCCCTCCCGCCGGGGATCCTCCGCGAAGAGTTCGCGCCGTGGAGCAGGCTCCAGCCGCAGCGAGCCCGAGCAGACGCTCGTGCCGTCCTGGCGTACGTCCACCGCGAGCGCGCGCCCACCGGGCACACGCTCCGCGAGATGGACGAAGGCGTCGGAACTCCGCTCGCACAGCCCGTTGAACGCCAGGTCGAGGGCCCGGACCCGAAGCGGCTTGGCGGCGCCCCGGCCGCCGCGCGCGGCCAGGTCCTCCGCCTGACGCAGGGCGGTGTCCACGACCAGCATGCCCGGTATGTGGTCGAGGGGGTGGTCGAAGAAGAAGGTGTGGCCGTCGTCCGCGCTGATCTTGCTGATCAGGCCGCGTGCCGTGTCGGGTGCCGGGTTCACCGTATGGGTACTCATGGAGTGCTCCGGGGTGCTCGGAATGCCTGGGATGCTCGGGGTGCCTGGGGCGCATAGAGCGCATGGGGTGCATGGGGCGCTCGGAACAGGGACAGGAAGAAGCGGGCGGGGCTCACGCGGTCCAGCGCACCGGCAGCCGGCGCACACCGCGGACGAGCATCCCCGGGAGGTAAACGAGGGGTTCCGAGGTGTCGAGCCGCAGGCCCGGGCAGCGCTCCAGCAGGGCCCGGACCGCGACACGGGCCTCCAGCCGGGCGAGCGGGGCGCCCAGGCAGTAGTGGATGCCATGGCCGAAGGTGAGATGTCCACGCGCGGTGCGGGTGATGTCGAAGCGATCGGCGTCCTCGAAGCGTTCGCCGTCGCGCCCGGCCGAGGCGAGCGACACGAGGACCGGATCGCCCTTCTGGAAACGGGCGCCGCGGAAGTCCATGTCCTCGGTGGCGAACCGGTACGTCGAGTTCTCCACCGGACTGTCGTATCGCAGCGTCTCCTCGACCGCGTTGCCGGCGAGGGAGTGGTCGGCACGCAACAGCGCGAGCTGGTCGGGATGGCGCAACAGCGCCAGCACGGTGTTCGAGATGAGCCCGACGGTGGTCTCGTGCCCGGCCGCGAGAAGCAGGAAGGCCATGCCGACGAGTTCGTCCGGGCTGAGCCTGTCCCCTTCCTCGTCGGTCGTACGCAGGAGGGCGCTCAGCAGATCGTCGCCCGGTTCGGCGCGCTTGTGCCCGATGAGGCCGGTGAGATAGGCGGTGACCGCCTGAACGGCCTCGACGGTCGCCTCAGGAGAGGTGGAGGCCACGATTTCGTTGGACCACCCTTTGAACGAGCGCCGGTCCAGGTCCGGTACGCCGAGCAGCTCGCAGATCACCGACATGGAGAGCGGGAAGGAGAGGGCGGCGACAAGATCGGCCCGCCCGTCCGGGGCCGCGGTCATCGAGTCGAGGAGATCCGCGGTCAGTTCATGGACCCGGGGGGCCAGTGCCTCGATCCGTCGCGAGGTGAACTCACGGGTCACCAGGGCGCGCAGACGTGTGTGCGTGGGCGGATCGCTCTCGATCATGTTCTCGTTGATCGGCAGGGCGTCGGCCGGCCAGACCCCCGAGGAACGCCAGTCCTTGCTGAAGCGCGCGTCGGCGAGGAGGAGGCGGCCCTCCTCATGGCGGACTACCAGCCACCACTCCCGCTCCTGGCCGGGCAGCCGGATCCGGTGCACCGGTCCTTTCGCGCGCAACTCCTCGTACACGGGATAGGGGTTCTCGACGAATCGCGCGCCGTACGCGGCGAGGTCGACCACGGTCTCGTCGACCACGGTCTTGTCGACGGCGTTTTCCTCTCGCGTGGTGTTCGCGTCCATTGCGGCGGTCCTTCCCTGGAACGTCGTCAGTTCAGGTGCGCTCCACCGCCCATGGCCCATGACCATGGCTCATGAGGGACCCTCCGCCGGTTGACGCCGACGCCCGGTCCTGGCCTGTGGAGTGGGTTCATCCTGGGCCGCGAATGTGTCCGCCCCGGGCCGGGCGGGAGGTCGGGACGCGTTCGGCTGTGCGGCCACAGCACGTCGGCCGTTCGTCCGTACGGTGTCGACGGAGTGTCAGTCCGGTATCCTCGCCGCCGCCGGACCGCGCGGCAGCCGTACGACGACCACGGCGCCCCCGCCGTCGGGGGCGTTGCCGAATGTCAGCGTGGCGCCGACGACCTGCGCCTGTCCGAGTGCGATGGTCAGCCCGAGACCGTGTCCCGTACCGCGTTCACGCGCGCCCGTACGGAACCGCTGGGGACCGTCGTCGAGCAGCCCGGCCGGGAAGCCGGGGCCGTTGTCGCGCACGGAGACCGTCGGTACGCCGGTGTCGGCGTCCACGCCCACCATGACCGTCACCGGCGGCCGGCCGTGCCGGTGCGCGTTGACGACGAGGTTGGCGACGATACGCTCCAGCCTGCGCGGATCGGTCCAGGCCCGTACGTCCGCCGGGCCCGCCGCCCCACGGACCAGCACCGCGGCCGGGACAGCGACCCGCTCCACCGTCTCTTCGAGCAGTTCCACCAGGGCGCAGTGCTGCGGGTCCGCCCGCTCCACGCCCGCGTCGAGCCGGGAGATCTCCAGCAGATCCTCCACCAGCGCGCACAGCGTGCGTACCCGGTCCCGTACGTAACGCTCCGCCTCACCGTCCGGCAGGAGTTCGGCGGCGGTGACCAGACCCATCAGTGGTGTGCGCAGCTCATGGGCGACATCGGCGGTGAAGCGCTGCTCGCCGCGCAGCCGCGCCTGGAGCGAGGCCGCCATCGAGTCGACCGCGCCGGAGATCTCGGCTATCTCGTCGAAGGGGCGGGGCCGCGCCGATATCCGGGCGTCCAGATCACCGGCCGCTATCCGCCGCGCGATGCCCGCGGCCGTGCGCAGTCTGCGGCTCATCCCACGGGCCACCAGACAGACGGGCGGCAGTACGACCACCGTCGTCAGCAGGCCCGCCCGCAGAATGCTCTTGTTGAACGCCTCCAGATCGCCCAGCGTGGTGCTCAACGCGAGCCGCACCGAAAGGATCCGCGGGCCGGCGGGGCGCGCCGCCCACATCGCGGGACCGTCGGGACCCTCCGCGTACTGCGTACCGTGCCGACCCTGACCCACCAGCGACCGCAGCTCGCCGGGCACCTCGGCCGCGTCCAGCTCGGCGCCCGTACCGCTGACCAGTCCCGTACGCGAGTAGGACACCGAGGCCCGCTCCAGTGTGAGCATGGCGACCGAGCGCGACTGCTCCAACTCGAAGGCGCGCGACGCCCGGTGGACCAGCACCATCAGGACGACAACGGCCAGACAGGTCGCCGCGGCCACCAGCCCCGCGATGCGCCACTGCAAGGAACGCGGCGGGAATCCGGCGGCCGGCGGGTTCGGCCGGGGTTCGGCCATGGTCAGCGTCGCAGCTTGTATCCGAAGCCGCGTACGGTCTCTATCCGCTCGGCGTCGATCTTGGCGCGCAGCCGCTTCACATGCAGATCGACCACCCGGGCGTCACCGTCCCAGGCGTGGTCCCACACCTTCCTCAGCAGCGTCCGGCGCTCCAGTACGACGCCGGGCGACGCGGCGAAGACCAGCAGCAGCCGCAGCTCCGTAGGGGTCAGTGCCACCAGCTCGCCCGCGCGCCGTACCTCCATGCCGTGGGTGTCGATGGTCAGGTCGCCGAAGGCGAGGACGCCGCCGCCGTCCGGCGCCCCGGCACGCGCCGTCCCGCCGTCCTCACGCACCTCACGCGTGGGCTCCTCGCGCGCGGACGCGAAGGAGGCACGGCGCAGCAGCGACCGGATGCGCGCGACGAGCACCGCGGTCTCGCACGGCTTGACCACATAGTCGTCGGCGCCCGCCTCCAGACCGGAGATCATGTCCAGGTCGTCGCCGCGCGCCGTCACCATGAGGATCGGCGCGAGGCTGAACTCCCTTATCCTCCGGCACAGTCCGATGCCGTCGAGCTCCGGCAGCATGACGTCGAGCAGCAGCAGATCCGGTTGCGCGCTCCGGAAGAGTTCAAGGCCGGTGAGGCCGTCGGCCGCCGTGGAGACGGTGAAGCCATAGCGCTGGAGCGCGATCCGGACGGTGTCGCGGATCACCGCGTCGTCCTCCACGAACAGGATGTGCGGTTCGGCGGGCTCGTCGAGAAAGGCACGCGCGGTGGTCATGGCAGGGTCCTCGCTGTTCCGGCACGGGACGGGAGGCCGTCGATGAACGTACGGGGGAGAGCGGGCAGAGCGATACGGCCGAAGGCGGCGGCCGGCGGGCCCCCGGGGGCGTCATGCCGGGAGAGGATGACACCGGCGGGTGGCGAGCACGGCGCGGGCGCGACCGGCGCCGGATCACCCGACGCGGTCTCGTCCGGCCCCCGCGGAGCCGGCTCCGCCGGTGGCGGCAGGTCCGCCGCCGCGCCCGCGTCCCGTACCCCCGTGTCGGACGCGTATCCGGTCAGGGCCACGCCCAGCACGATCGCCGCGGCGGCCATGATTCCGACGGCCCGGCCCCGCTCCGTCCCATGCCGCGGCGGCCGACGACGGCCGCCTCCATGGCGACGCCGCGCCGCGCCCAGACGCAGGAGTACGAAGGATGGGGAGCGCATTGAGCGGAGCCTAGCGGTAGGCCCCATACCGGGGCCCTGCGCGCGAATAGCACGATTCGGATTAGGGGAAGACATAGACATTCGCCCCGTGCCGGCCGCCGGCCGGCCTCAATTCGTTCGGATTTCCGCACATCCTCCCCCCGCTCTTCTCCGTTGACAGGGTGATCAGACCCGTCGAAGGAGGCCGCTCGTGAAGTTCCGTTCCAAGGCTTCGGCTTCAGCCGTTCTCGCCGTCACCGCGTTGCTCGCGATGCCGCCCACGGTGGCGTCGGCGGGAGACGGCTCCGCCACGGTGACGGCGGAAGGACGATTCCTGCCGCCGTCCCCGTACTTCCCGCCGGACGCGGTGACATACGACCGGACGAAGGTGCCCCCGGGCGCGCACGCCACCGTGGTCGAGCGCATTGGCGCCGGCACCACCGGGGTCGAACTCGCCGTGCACGGGCTGCTCCCGAACCGCGTGTACGGGGCGCATGTGCACACCAAGCCCTGTGGCCGCGCCCCGGAGGACGCGGGACCGCACTACCAGCACATCAAGGACCCGCACCAGCCCTCCACCGACCCCGCCTACGCGAACGCCGCCAACGAGGTCTGGCTGGACATCACCACGAATGTCCTGGGGCAGGCCGTCGCCGAGTCCACGCAGGACTGGCGCTTCCGGCGGGGTGAGGCGCGTTCCGTGGTGATCCATGACCACGGGACGATGACGGGTCCGGGCGAGGCGGGGACCGCGGGCGCCCGGCTCGCCTGCCTCACCGTGCCCTTCGTCTGAGGCGCGGCGGGGGCGGCGTGATGCCGGGCCCGCGGCACTGACGTACGCGGGATATCCGAGGCCCCGGGGCCGGGGGAGCGTGGCCCCGGGGCCTAGGCCCGTGGTCGTTCTACGTAGGGGGAGTCCGTCAGCGCTGGGGTACGGGGAAGGCCACCGGGCTCCGGTAACCGGCCCGGTTCACGGCGCGGACGCCGAAGAAGACATTGTCCTTGGACAGGTCCACGGTGTGGCTCGTACCGCTACCGGCCCTGATCACATGGGTCCACTCCGGGTCGGTGGTCTCGCGCCACACCACCTCGTACCCGGTCAGATCGGGCGCGGTACCGGCCTCCCACACCAGCTCGGTGGAGTTGGTCAGCGAGCTGGTGACGATCTTCACCCCGCTCGGCGCGGCCGGGGCCTGGGCGAGCGTCCACAGCACCGCGGCGTTGACGCGCGCCACGCGGGCGATATAACCGAAGTCGCAGAACTCGGGCAGGTCGCCGTACTGCGTGCCGTCCTCGACCCGGACGTCCTGGTGCTGATGCGCGAAGTCCTCGGCCGGCTCGGTGAACCGGGCAGCGCTGTAGCCGCGTTCGAGGAAGGGGATGTGGTCACCGCCGCGCAGGTAGCGGTCCCGGCGGTAGACCACCCGGACGTCCATGCCCGTGGCGTCGTTGCTCGCGACGTCCCGGACGAAGCGCGCGAGCTGGCGCGTCGCCGAGTCGTTCTCACCGCCGACCGAGCGGCGGGTGGCGGCCTCCTGCGGGGTCTCGGAGCTGGGCACACCTTCGGCGAAGAGCCGCACGGTGTACGGGTCCCGGCTGCCGTCGTCGGCCCGGGAACTGCCGACGATGTCATTGGTGAACATGGCCCGGACGTCGGTGCCCGCCGTCTTGAGCCAGTCCGCCAGATGCGTGGCCCCGTACAGCCCCTGCTCCTCACCGGCCACGGCGGCGAACACGATGGTCGCGGCGGGCCGCCGTTTCGCCATCACCCGGGCCAGCTCCATCGCCACCGCGACCCCGGAGGCGTCGTCATCGGCGCCCGGCGCGTCGCTCACCGCGTCCATGACGTCGGAGGCACGCGAGTCGTAGTGGCCGGAGACGACATGGACACGATCGGGGTCGACCGAACCTCGCAGCGTCGCGAGGACGTTGGTGATCCGGGTCTCGACCGGGATCCGTGAGGCGGGTTCCTGCATATACGACTGGAGCTCCACGGTCATCCGGCCGCCGGAAGCCTCCGCGTACCGCTTCAGCTCGGCGTGGATCCAGTCCCGGGCGGCGCCGATCCCGCGCTCGGGATCGTCCTGGGAGGACAGTGTGTGCCGTGTCCCGAAGGCGGCGAGCCGGCGTACGGTCGCCTCGATCCGGTCACGGTCGATCTCCTTGAGCAGTTCCCGCAACTCCCGGCTGGGGGCCTGCGCGGTGGCGGGACGGTCCCTGGATCCCCGCTCGGCGGACGCGCTCGCGGGGACCGCGGACGCCGTCGACGCCAGTGCGGGAACTCCCACCACGGCGGTCGCGACGGTGGCGGACAGGGCGGTTCTTCGAGGTATTCCGGTGGGGTGCTGCGACATGGCGAGTCCCTTCCACGGCTCCATGAATGATCCGGCGCTCCATGGTCATGGACGGGCCCACGGGGCACAAGGACGGCGAACCGCGAACGGGCCGCAGGGCACGGGGGTTGGCGTCCCAGGAGCGCGCTCCGCTCCGTGACATCAAGGCCATCCGGCCGAAGTTCACCGGTGCCGGCCTCGTCGCCCCGGCCCCGTGACCCCGGCCCCGTGACCCCGGTCCCAGGGCCCGGCCCCATGGCCCCCGCCCGTCGCCGCGGGACCGTACTGGTCTTCGTCCCCGCCGCCGGATACCTTCCTGGAATGCCTGACTTCGACCCCCGGTCGAGCGCGTTCCTCGCCGACCCCTACCCCGCTTACGCCGAGCTGCGCGCCCGCGGTCGGGTGCACTACTACGAGCCGAGCGATCAATGGCTCGTCCCGCACCACGCGGATGTGTCGGCGCTGCTCCGGGACCGGCGGCTCGGCCGTTCCTACGGGCACCGGTTCAGCCACCAGGAGTTCGGGAAGACCCCGCCGCCGCCCGGCCGTGAACCGTTCCACGAGCTGAACGACCACGGCATGCTGGAGCTGGAGCCACCGGACCACACCCGGATCCGGCGCCTGGTGTCGAAGGCGTTCACCCCGCGTACGGTCGACCGGCTCAAGCCGTATGTGCGGCGGCTCGCCGGAGAGTTGGTGGAGCGGCTCGTGGAGCGCGGCGGGGGCGACCTGCTGGAGTCCGTCGCGGAACCGCTGCCGGTCGCCGTCATCGCCGAGATGCTGGGCGTCCCGGAGCGGGACCGGCCGCTGCTGCGGCCGTGGTCGGCGGCGATCGTCGGCATGTACGAGCTGAACCCGTCGGAGGAGACCGCCCGCCGCGCGGTCGTCGCGTCCCAGGAGTTCTCCGCGTATCTGCGCGACCTCATCTCCGTACGGCGCGAGAAGCCGGGAGAGGACCTGGTCTCCGGGCTCATCGCGGCCCATGACCACGGCGAGAAGCTGACCGAGGCCGAGATGGTCGCCACCTGCGCGCTGCTGCTGAACGCCGGGCACGAGGCGACGGTCAACGCCACCGTCAACGGGTGGTACGCGCTGTTCCGGCACCCCGGACAGCTCGCCGCGCTGCGCGCGGACAGGGCCCTGTTGCCCACCGCCGTGGAGGAGCTGATGCGCTACGACACACCGCTCCAGCTTTTCGAGCGCTGGGTGCTCGATCCGGTCGAGATCGGCGGAACCACCGTGCCGCGCGGGGCCGAGGTCGCCCTGCTCTTCGGCTCGGCCAACCGCGATCCGGCGGTCTTCGCCGATCCGGACGGGCTGGATCTGGCCCGTCGCGACAATCCGCACATATCGTTCAGCGCGGGTATCCACTACTGCATCGGCGCGCCACTGGCCCGTATCGAACTGGCCGCGTCCATGGCCGCGGTGCTGGAGCTGGCCCCCGGACTGCGGCCGGCCGCCGAGCCCGTACGCAAGCCGAACTTCGTGATCCGGGGACTGGAAGGGCTGCCGGTCGCGGTCTGAGGGACGGCGCGGCCATCGAGTGTCAGTGGTGGGTGGGACGCTGGCTGTCATGGACGAACTGATACGGCGGCGGGTGTACGGCGCCGACCACGACGACCCGGACCCGGGGCCCCGGCCCGGCCATGTCTACCGTGAGCTGGTCGCCGGTCCGCTGGACGGCCTGCTCCTCGATGTCACCGGCTGGACGGCCGGACAGCTGCGCGAAGGCGCCGCGCTGACCACCGAGATCGGCGCGTACGGACCCGGGGGCCACGCGCTGTACGGCCCCGGCCCCGCGGACCCGTGGCTGTGGGACTGGCGGGGCGACACCCCCTGACTCGGCCACGCACTACCCGACTCGGCCACGCACGCACCCCACTCACTCACCCACGCACCCCACTCGCTCGCTCACTCACCCACCGACCGCTCCGGCACGTCTAGAACGAGTACGGATCAACCTTCCCGGTGACCGTGCCGGCGAGAAGCCGTCGCAGCGTGGAGCCTTCGGCCGGCCGCTCCTCGCCCGCCGCCCGTTCGTCGCCCGTCGCCCGTTCGTCGGCCGCCGACCGGTCGGGGGCGGAGATCTCGTAGTCGGCCCTGAGCTCGTATCTGATGGGCAGGGAGCGCAGGCCCCGTACGAACGGTGAGGAGCGCCAGGGGAGTTGGTCCGCCGGTACGGCCAGCTCCAGCAGCGCGAAGTGCTCGAACAGACACTCAAGGGCCAGCGTGGTGATCGTGGTCGCCAGCTCACGCGCCGGGCACTGCCGCGGCCCCGCTCCCCAGGAGAGATGCGCGCGCGTGCTCGTCGCCCGGTCCGGTGACGTACCGGCCGCCGAGCGCAGGTCCGCGTTCGTGGCCGCGGTGGCGATCCATACCGGCTCGCCCGCCCGGATGACGTACCCGCCCAGCCGCTGGTCCCTGAGCGGGAACCGTGGCATGAAGTTGGCCAACGGAGGCTTCCGGAGGACGACCTGGTTGACGGTCTCGCGGATCATGCCCGCCGACAGGCTCGCGCGTGCGCGGCCATCGCCGGTGATGATCTCGACGAAGGCGTTCGCGATGAGGATGCCCGCGTGGTCGGAGATCATCCCCATGAGCATGGTGAGTTCGTGGGCCAGGTCCGAGGATGTGAGCTGGGGCTGCGCGGCCAGCATGTAGGAGGGGAAGTCCTCGCCCGGCCGGCGCCGCTTCTCCTCGGCGAGGGCGCCCATGGCGGTGTGTACGCGCTCGGAGGCCACGGCCGAGTCGGGTCCGGCGTCCAGGATCCGCCAGATGTCCATGATGGTCCGCTCGCTCTGGGATCCCGAGGCGCCCAGCAGCTCGCCCGCCACCATGAGCGGCAGCGGCCGGGAGAACCGGGCGGCCAGATCCGCCGTACCCGACCTGCCCTCCTGGGCGAGGAGCAGGACGAGTTCGTTCGCGGTTCCGCGGATGTTGCTCTTGAGCCGGCGGGTCCCCGGATGACCAGGATCCTGGAAGGGTTTCAGCGCCGCGTCCCACGCCGTCCGGTACCTGGAGTGGTCGGCCCCACCGCGCGCCATCGTGTTGCCGGCCTCCAGCGCGGGAGCGACCGGCCAGTCGGCAGGGACGCGACCCTCGTTGCGGGCGCGCCAGTGCTGGATGCCCTTGGGCCACATCGCGTCGTTCTGGAGTATGTGCAGAGCCTCCTGGTATCCCAGCACCAGCCAGACGGGTACACCCAGCAGATCCACGGGAGCCACCGCCCCGTGCCGGCTCCGTAACCGTTCGTGCACGGCCTCCGGGTGGTCCTGATACTCCCGTCCGAGCAGAGGCTCCGTCGTCAGTGACTCCAGAGTGTTGTACGGGGAGTATCCCCCGCTGCCTCGTTCCACGCCGGTCTCTTCCACTCTTCCCTCGGTGCGGCTCACCGCACCGGGGGTCGACTGGCGGCGCGGCGAACTGCGCAGCGTTCAACAAGCGAGTACACGAGTCCGGTTCAGTGTGATCACCACCGGCCGCCCAGTCGCCCTACACGGTGCTCCGGCAGGGCCTCCTTGCCAAGCCCGGCGACATCAAAGGCTTGGACAACAAAACCACCGGAGAAGGCCGTCAGGGCGGACCGGACTACCGGCCCTGGGCGCCCTGGGCGACCGCGCGCCGTGTCGCCGTCGAGTTCAGTTCGGCCAGGATGCGCTCGCGGTGTTCGTCCAGGGCCGGTACGCGACCCATCCTGGGCTCCCGGCCCGCGACGGTGACCGGTGGCAGGAGCGCGTCCAGCGGCCCCACCGGGGAGTCCACGGTGCGCCAGCGGTCCCGGGCGGCGAGCTGCGGGTGCTCGGCGAACTCCGCCACGTCCCGCAGCCGGGCATGGGCGATCCGCGCCGATTCGAGGCGCCGCTCGACCTCGGCCGCGTTCAGGGTGGCGAAACGTTCCTCGATCCGGGTCCGCAGCGCGTCACGGTTCGCCACCCGCAGGGAGTTCCTGACGAACCGCGGGTCGGCGGCGAGGCGGGGCGCGTCCAGGACCCGCGCGCAGAAGTCCTCCCACTCGCGCTCGTTCTGGACGCCGAGAAAGACCCGTACCCCGTCGGCGGTGGCGTACGGACCGTAGGGGGCGATGGCCGCGTGCTCGGCGCCCGAACGCCGCGGCTGGACGCCGCCGTAGCGCGTGAAGTAGCCCGGATACCCCATCCACTCCCCGAGCGCTTCCAGCATCGACACCTCGAAGGCCCCGCCCCGGCCGGTGCGTTCGCGTTCGTAGAGCGCCGTGAGGATGCCGCTGTACGCGTACATCGCGGCGGCGATGTCGGCGACCGGGATACCGATCTTCGCGGGTGTCTCCGCCGTGCCCGTCAGAGACATCGCCCCGGACTCGCACTGCACCAGCAGGTCGTACGCCTTGTGGTGCGTGTAGGGGCCACCGGTTCCGTAGCCGGAGATGGCGCACACGACGAGCCGGGGGTTGGCGCCGATGAGGGTCGCGGCGTCCAGGCCCAGCCGGTCGGCCGCGCCAGGGGTGAGGTTCTGTACGAACACATCGGCCCGGTCGACGAGCCGCCGGAGCACCTCGGCGTCCTCGGGCCGCTTCAGATCGAGGGCGATGGATTCCTTGCCGCGGTTGAGCCAGACGAAGTGGCTGGACATGCCCCGGACCGTCTCGTCGTAGTCACGCGCGAAGTCGCCGGTCCCCGGCCGTTCCACCTTGATGACGCGGGCGCCCAGGTCGGCGAGCTGGCGGGTGGCGAACGGGGCCGCGACCGCCTGCTCGACAGAGATCACGGTGATGCCGTCCAGTGGGAGCACGGGAGGTCCTTTCGAACGGGGCCGGACGGGGTTCCACCCGCCCGCGCCCGCCCCGGAGGCGGGGGAGGCCCTACGATCGTCCTCCTCGCGACCGTATCCCGCCCTGAACACGGCCGACCCTCCGGAGAGCGCCGCCCCCGGAGGTCCCCGTCGCCACTGGACCGCGGCGCGGCTGGACCGTGGCGCGGCTGGACCGTGGCGCGGCTGGACCGTGGCGCGGCTGGACCGCGGCCCGGCTGGACCGCGGCGCGGCTGAGCCACTGGGGCCGGGACACTGAGCCATGGCGCCCGCGCCGCAGGAGAATGGCGAGGTGACCGCTGACCCGGCGACCCCGAACCTCTCCGGCCAGACCGAGCGCGCCGACATGCGCACGCCGTTGCGCGACTTCCTGCGTACGGAGACGGGCAGCGCGGCCGTCCTGCTCGCCGCGGCCCTCGCGGCGCTCGTCTGGGCCAACGCGGGTCCTGGAACGTACGAGGAGTTCTGGCGGACCGTGCTCTCGGTCCGGATCGGCTCCGCCGGAATCTCGCTGGAGCTGCGCGAATGGGTGAACAGCGGACTCATGACGCTGTTCTTCTTCGTCGTCGGTCTGGAGGCCCGCCGCGAGTTCGACATGGGAGAACTGCGCGAACGGAAACGGGTCGCCCTCCCGATGATCGCCGGCGTCAGCGGAATGCTCGTACCGGTCGCTGTCTTCCTCGTCTTCAACGCCGGACACACCTCGGTGCACGGCTGGGGTGTCGCCATGTCCACGGACACCGCGTTCGCGCTGGGCGTGCTCGCCGTCTTCGGTACCCGGCTGCCACGCGGGCTGCGCGTCTTCATCCTGACCGTCGCCGTCGTGGACGACTTCGTGGCGCTCGGTGTGATCGCGATCGCCTACAGCGGGCACGTCCGTATGGTCCCGCTGGTCGTGGCCGTGCTGATCTTCGGGCTCGCGCTGCTGCTGCGCGCCTGGGGAGTGCGCCGGGGTGTGGCGTACGGGGTGCTGGCGGTGGCCATCTGGGTGGCGATGCTGGAGTCGGGGGTCGACCCGGTCGTCACCGGTCTGGCGATGGGGCTGGCGACCTTCGCGTACCCGGCCTCGCGCAGCGATCTGGAACGGGCGAGCGGACTGTTCCGGCTCTTCCGCGAACAGCCGACACCGGAGCTGGAACGGACGGCGCGGCGCGGGATCGCCTCGGCGCTCTCACCGAACGAACGGCTCCAGCGGATGTACCACCCCTGGACGAGCTATGTGGTCGTGCCCGTCTTCGCGCTCGCCAACGCCGGTATCACCATCAGCGGCGACCTGCTGGCACGGGCCTTCGCGTCGCCGATCACCCTCGGCATCCTGTGCGGCTATGTGCTGGGCAAGCCCGTCGGTATCCTCGGCGCCTCGCTGCTGACGACCCGGCTGAGCCACGGCCGGCTGCGCCCGTCGGTCGGCTGGGGCGCCACGGCGGCCGGCGGCACCATCGCCGGTATCGGCTTCACGGTCTCGCTGCTGATCGCCACCCTCGCCTTCGACAGCGAACAACTGGAGCAGGCCAAGATCGGCATTCTCGCCGCGGCCGTCTGCTCGTTCGCCGCCACCTGGCTCGTCACGCGCGTCATCGGAGCACTGCCCCGGCGGCGGCGGATCCGGGCCCTGCTGGGCAGCGCCGAGCAGATCGTCGATCTCGTCGAACCGGTGGACCCGGCCCGCGACCATGTGCGGGGACCGCGGGAGGCGCCGGTGACCGTGGTCGAGTACGGCGATTTCGAATGCCCGTACTGCGGGCTGGCCGAACCCGTGATCCGCGAGTTGCTCGCCGATTTCGGGGACGTCCGGTACGTCTGGCGCCATCTGCCGCTCACCGACGTCCACCCGAACGCCCAGCTCGCGGGGGAGGCCTCCGAGGCCGCGGCGGAACAGGGCGCCTTCTGGCAGATGCACGACCTCCTGCTCGCCCACCAGGGCGCGCTGCGGCCCGCCGATCTGCTCGGGTACGCCGAGGAGATCGGTCTTGACACCGACCGGTTCCACCGGCATCTGCGGTCGCACAAGGGCGCCGCGCGGGTCGCCGAGGATGTCGAGAGCGCGGATACGTACGGCGTGTCGGGCACCCCTACGTTCTTCGTCAACGGACGGCGCCATCACGGCGCGTACGACATCGACGCCCTCACCGCCGCCGTACGCGCCGCGAAAGCACGCGCCGCACTGGCCGATCCCCCGTGACCGCACCCCCGATCCCTCCTGACCCGGCCCCGCCCGCCGGGGGCGCCGCGGACACGCCCCCGGGCGTGCCGTCAGAGGCCCGCCTGGCCGGTCAGGACGAGGTCTACGTCATCGGCCTCCGCCAGACGTCTGATCATCAGCAGCGCGGCCAGCCCCGTCGGGTCTCCCGCCACGCTGGGCCCGCAGTGCAGCTCCAGCCGGCTCACCCCCCGGTGGGCGCGCAGCAACTGCCGTACGGTGTCCACCACTTCGTATGAGGTCTCGTCGTCCATCTCGCCGTCGAGCCTGATCTCGACCGTGTCGGACCGGGGGGTGGTGACGACGATGGTCAGCGGATCAGGAGAAGAAGAGGTCATAGGGGCATACCGGAGGTCCTGACGAGGTGATGCTCGGCACCGCGGCCCAGCACCGTGGTCGTACGCAACGGTCCTCCTCCCCAGCGCGCGGCGCAATCCCCTCCAGGGAGGATCCGTCCGCGAGCGAACCAGGTCTGACCTGGCCTTTGTGCACGGTACGGCGCGCCGCCGAGGCCCGCGGCCGCCGGGCGTCCCGGACGTACGTGACGCCCTTCACGAAACCGGCCGGCATACCGAGGGCGTGTATGGGCATAAGGGGATCCGGGAAGAGGGCCCCCGAACGTCCTCATCGGTGGGCGGGGCAGGAGCTATGAACGAACGGTCCATCATCGGTACCGCCCTCGCGGCCCTCTCGGATTCCGTGCGGCCCCTGCGCAAGGCCGCCGAATTCAGCGGGGCCCCCGGCTGCGCGGCCGAGGCCAGGCAACTCGCCCTGCGGTTCCTGCAACGGTTGGAGGCGGAGTGGTTCGCGGTGCTCGGCGACCGCACCGCCGGTGATCTGCTGCTGGTCGTCACCGAACTGGTCACGAACGCCGAGCGGCACAGCCATGGCCCGTATCTGCTGGAGCTGGAGGGCACGGACCGACAGGTGCTCGTGACGGTGTACGACAGCAGTTCGACCCTCCCGCACCGTTACGACCGGGACCCCGGCCGGCCGGGCGGTCACGGTCTGGAGATCGTCCACGCGCTGGCCGACCGCCTGGGCGCCGAGCGGGTCCCCGTCGGCAAACGCGTCCAGGCCGTCTTCGACCTGGAACGCCGCCGGGTCTCGTCCTGACGCGGAGGCCTGGAGGGCTGCCCCGGAGGGCTGCCCCGGAGGGAAGCTCCGGGGGGCTTGTCCTGACCACCCCCGCCGGACCCGCCCGGCCCGATCCCACCCGTTGACATCGCCGGGGGCCCATCCTACGTTTCTGCTGGAAAGCGCTTGCTATCGGTGCTCGCCATCGGTGCTCGGCAACCGCGCTTGCTGTCAGCGCTTGCTGGCCGCTGCGAGTTCCAGGAGTGCGAAAGGGAGTGTTCGCGACGTCTCCGCGCAACCTGACAGACCGGCGGATCCGCGCCGCCGTCATCGGCACGGGAGGGATCGCCAGGGGAGCGCATCTCCCGGCCCTGCGCGCTCTGCGCGACGACATCGAGATCGTCGCCGCCTTCGACATCGACGAGGAGGCCGTACGGGCGTTCTGCGCCGACGGCGGCGTTCCGCGTCCCTACACCGATCTCGACCGCATGCTCCACGAACAGCGCCCCGACCTGGTCTCCATCTGTACGCCCCCGGTCTTCCACCGCGAGCAGACCGTGGCCGCGCTGCTCGCCGGCGCCTGGGTGTGGTGCGAGAAGCCGCCGTGCCCCTCGCTCGCCGAGTTCGACGCCATCGAGGCGGCCGAGCGGCAGGCGGCAGCGGCGGAGAACTCCCCGGCGGCGGGGGAGATGTCCGCGGCGGGCGCGGGCGGCGGTGGACCGTACGCCTCGATCGTCTTCCAGCACCGGTTCGGCTCCGGGGCCCGGCACATGCGCTCCCTGATCGCCGGCCGGGCGCTGGGCCGTCCGCTGGTCGCCCACTGCCAGACCACCTGGTATCGCGACACCGCTTACTACGCCGTGCCGTGGCGTGGCAACTGGGCCGGCGAGGGCGGCGGCCCGGCGATGGGCCACGGCATCCACCAGATGGATCTGCTGCTCGAACTGCTCGGGCCCTGGACCGAGGTACGCGCCATGGCGGGCCGGCTGGTGCACGACGTCGAGACCGAGGATGTGTCCACGGCGCTCGTACGTTTCGAGAACGGCGCGCTGGCCACCGTCGTCAACAGCGTGCTCAGCCCCGACGAGGTGAGCCGTATCCGTATCGACTGCGAGCGCGCGACCGTCGAACTGACGCATCTCTACGGCTACACCAATGACGACTGGCGGATCACCCCGGCCCCCGATGTGGACGCCGGGGAATTGGCCCGCTGGCGTGATCCGGGCGAGGACGTACCCAGCTCGCATCTGGCCCAGCTCCGTTCGCTCGTCGCCGACCTACGGGCGGGACGCCGGCCGCGCGCCAGTGGGGCCGACGGCCGCACCAGCCTCGAACTGATCAGCGCGCTGTACAAGTCGGCGTTCACCGACACGACCGTCAGGGCCGGCGAGATCGGTCCTGGCGACCCCTTCCACACGGCCCTGCACGGCGGAGCCCCCGGCTGGGCACCATCGCGCCCCGTCCCCATCACGGAGATCCCCGTATGACCATCTCAGGAACGCCGGACACGTTGGACGCGCCTGTCACGGTGGCGGACATCACCGCGCCAGGACTGCGGCTGGCCCACACACACGGTGACCGCATCGATCTGCGCTTCGGTGGAGTCACCCTGATCCGGTATGTCTACCGGCCCGAGGCGGCATGGGAGGCCCCCAAGCCGTATATGCATCCGCTGCGCACGCTGTCCGGCGGTGTGGTCACCGACTACCGCCCCCATGACCACCGCTGGCACAAGGGCCTCCAGCTCACCGCCTCCCATCTGTCGGGACAGAACCTGTGGGGCGGCAACACGTATGTGCACGGCGAGGGTTACCGCCCGCTGCCGGAGCGCGTCGGCTCGATGAGTCACGAGGGCTTCGACGAGGTAACGGCCGACTCGGGGCGCGCCGTCATCGCCGAGCGGCTGGTGTGGCGCAACCACGACGGCGACGCGTGGGCCGACGAGTCCCGCCGTATCGAAGTCCACGACGTCGACACCGAGGCCGGCGCGTGGACGCTGACCTGGTCCGCCGCCATCACCAACCGGCGGGACGAGCCACTGCGCCTCGGCAGTCCCACCACCGCGGGGCGCGAGATGGCCGGCTACACCGGTCTCTTCTGGCGCGGACCGCGTGCTTTCCGGAGCGGGCGGCTGATCGGCCCCGAGCTGGCGGGGGAGGAGCTGATGGGCAGCCAGGCCCCATGGGTCGCGTACAGCGGTGAGTTCGACGGCATCGACGGCCAGGCCACTCTTGTCTTCGCGCACGCGCCGGAGAACGATCACACCGGGTCGGGCGGACAGCACCCCGCGCACTGGTTCGTACGCAGCGAACCGTTCGCGGCGGTCGCTCCCTCCTGGGCCTTCTTCGAGGAACTGGTCCTCCAGCCGGGCGACACACTGACCCGGCGCTGGCGGGTGATCGTGGCCGACGGCGGCTGGGAGCGCGAGGACATCGCCACGTACCTTGAGCGGCAGTCGTGGTGAGCCCGGCGGCCGGGTTCGCCGGACTCCCGGGGGCGGTCGCGGTCTCGCATCTGAGCGTGTACGACTGGGAGTCCGCCGACGGAGCGAGCGGTGGTACTCCGCATCTGCATCTCACCTGTTCCGAGGCGTATGTGGTGACCGAGGGCCGGGGCTCCGTACAGACGCTCAGTCCCACGGGCCTCGACACCACACCGCTGGCGCCGGGGGCGCTGGTGTGGTTCACCCCCGGCACCATCCACCGGCTCGTCAACGAGGACGGGCTGCGGATCGTCGTCCTGATGCAGAACAACGGTCTGCCCGAGGCAGGGGACGCCGTACTGACCCTGCCACCCCCCTACCTCACCGACCCGGACACCTACGCGCGGGCCGTACGCATCCCGGACGCGCCGGAGCCCGAGCAGGCCGCCGCCGCGCGCCGCCGGCGTGATCTGGCGATCGAGGGATTCATGGTGCTGCGTACCGCGTGGGAGGCGGGCGACCAGCGGCCTCTGCTCGACTTCCAGCGGTCGGCCGCCGCGCTCGTGCGGCCCCGGGTGTCCGAGTGGCGGGCGCGCTGGGAGGCCGGCGCTGCCGAGGCGGCCCGGCAGACCGGAGCCCAGCTCGACCGGCTGGCCGCCGGTGACGCCGCGCATCTGGCCGAGGCGCGCCTGCACGCCCGAATCCCGGCGCACCACGGCAGGTTCGGCATGTGCGGGCGGCTGAACACGTACGACATCGATGGCCCGGACGGCGATGGTCGGGCGGGAGGCTCCTGACCGGAGCCCGCGCGCGAGAACGCCCGGCTGGGTCTCCCGGCCGGGCGTTCCGTGTGTTCTGTTCCTGGCTCAGCTGGTGTAGGCCTCCAGTTCGGAGAGCTGGGCGGCCGGCCAGCCGGTGTTGCCCGTGACCGTCAGCCGCAGATAGCGGATCGGGGTCCCGTCCAGGGCGACCGTCGCGGTATTACCGCTCGCCGGGTTGAAGGTATAGCCCGCCGACGCCTTGAGCGTGCTGTACGAGGAGTTGTCGGTGCTCCCCGACACACTGAGCGTCTGGGTGCGGGTCGTCCACGCCGACGCCGGAGGCAGTTTCAGCACCACCCGCTTGACCGCCTTCGACGCGCCGAGGTCCACGGTGATGGTCCCCGGGAACGCGTTGTTGGTGCTCTCCCAGTACGTTGTGGCGTTGCCGTCGACCGCGTTGGCCGCGCCGTACACATCGGCATGGCCGGACTCCGTGACCGGACGGCCGAGAGCGAGATTGCCCGGGTCCGTCGGCGGATCGGTGGGCGGATCCGTCGGCGGGTCGGTGGGTCCGCCGGGCACACCGCCGTTGGTCCACACCGGGTCGGGCCAAGTGCCGGTGCACGCGGGCGGATTGGCGTACCAGCCCGAGTTCCCGGCGCCCTGGGCGATCTGGAAGCCGCTGCCCACACAGTTGTGGATCGGGTTGGACTGCGCGATATGGGTGGCGGTCACATTGGTGAAGGAGGCCGTGCCCGGAGCCTGGATCTGGAGCGCGTACGTTCCGGCGCCGTCGATCCGGACGTTGTTGAAGTGCAGCCCGTTCGTCGCGCCCTCGATCAGATGGATCGCGGCGTAGGAGCTGTCCAGGACCTCGCTGTCGGTGATGTTGATGGTGGCGTTGATCGGTTCGTTGAGACCGCTGAACCAGATCGCCCCGACGCCGAAGCGCCAGTTGTAGTCATTGTTTCCGGCCCGGATCAGGGTGTTGCGCGCGGCGGTGGTGGTCCCGGAGACCGCCGTGCCCTGACCGGAGTTGACGCCCGGATAGCGGTTGGCGATGTGCAGCCCGCCGCCGTTGGTGATGGTGTCCGACATGACGTTGTCGGAGATGGTGATGTCCCTGCCGCCGTACGTGACGATGTTGTTCGCCAGGATCGGCAGGATCACGGTGTTGAACGTGAACTTGTTCTTCACGTTCGGGATGTTCTCGGCCCACATGGCCAGTCCGTCGTCACCGGTGTTGCGCACAAAGGTGTTGGTGACCGTGGAGTTGGTGACACCTATGTGGAAGTTGACGCCGTCCGCGGTCTGGTCGAGGATGCGGCTGTTCTTGATGGTGAAGTTGTCCATCGGACCGTCCATCCAGGCGCCGCACTTGGTGTGCTGCATCCAGACGTTGTCGACGACCGAGTTGGACATGGCGCCGCCGATGGCGTTGACCTGGTCGTTGTCCACACGCTCACGGATGTCGCCCATGATGGCGAAGTCCTTGAGGGTGACATTGCTGCTGCCGCCCGCGTTGGCGTATTTGCCGTAGACACCGACGGCCTTGCTGCGGTCGGACGGATCACGTCCGGTCAGCACGCTGTACCAGGGACCCGCGCCACGCAGGGTCACCTTGTCGACGATGATGTGGTCGCGCACCTGGAAGGTGCCCTGCGGGACATAGACCTCCCTGCCCTGCGTACGTCCCGCGTCGACCGCCGCCTGGATCTTGGCCGTCGAGTCGGCGGCGCCGCTCGGGTCCGCGCCGAAGTCGCTCACCACGTCGAGCGCGCCAGAGGGCTTTCCGATCGGCGCGGCCACCTGCTCGAAGTCGGCGAGATCGATCGTGAACGTGGGCGACGCGGCGGTCGAGGAGACCTGGAGCCGGACCTTCGTACCGGTCGGCAGTGTCGACCCGAACATGGTGCGGGTCTCGTCGTAGAAGTGGTGCGGGTTGGTGTCACCCGGGTTGTTGTTGAACGGGTAACCGCCGTAGTACCAACCGTACTTGGAGGTCACCGGCACGCTCTTGAGGGAGGTGCCGTTGATCCGTAGATCGATGGTCGCGTCCCGGCCGGTACCCGCCGCGTTGTCCGGCAGCGAGTAGCGGAACGACATCGCGTTCGCCGGTGCGGTGAGAGTGAACTCCACATACTCACCGACCGCGTCGAGTGTCACGGCCTGTCGGCCCGAGGCTTCCGAAGGCAGCGTGCCGTAAAGGCGGTTGGGGCCGATCAGGGAGCCGTTGGTGGCGGCGTACTCGGCTTCCTGCTCCTTGAACGGCACCGTGGCGCCGCGGCCGGGGACATTGATGGGTGAGGGGGCGGGTACCGCCGCCGCCTGCGCGGTGGGAGCGGTGGAGAGCACCACCGCCGCGGCCGTCCCGGCCACGGTGAGTGCGAGGGATATGGATGCGGCGATGCCGCGCCGGAGCAGGCGGGCTCGTGGGGGTCCGGTGGGGAGTGTCACAGACATACGTCCTTGCGGCTCGTGGGGACTCTGCGGACGCGAAAAGGTTAGAAGTTGCCTTACAAGAAGTCTATGAATCCGCGCAAATTTCAGAGGTACACGCAAAAATCCACGACCTGCTCGCGGCCCGACAGATCCGGTGGAGGGGCTGGGGCGGAAGGGGTGAGGCCGGGTGCCGACAGGTCGCGAAGGCGCCGTGCCGGGCGCCCCGCGCACACCTCTTGTAGCGCGGACGCGGTCGGCCCTACGATGCCCGACAGGGACATGAAACGTTTCAATTCAAGGGAGCCGCGATGGGCATGGGCTGGACACGCCGAGGTCTTCTGCACACCTCCGTGGCGGGCGCCGGGATGGGGATCGCGGGGCTCGCCGCCGCCACCCCCGCCGCGGCCGCGCCGTCCGGCGGCTCGCCGGGAACGGGCGGGCGGCAGGGCCGGCTCCATGTCACCACCGCCACGGTCGAATACACCGAGCGGCTCCTCGGCACCGATGCCGCGGCCCCGCTGCTGTCCTGGGAACTGAGCGGCGAAGAGGGCGCCAGGGACGCCCGCCAGAGCGCCTATCAGATCCGGGCCGCGACCGATCCGCGCGCGCTTACGTCCGGCCACCGACTCCTCTGGGACACCGGCCGCGTGGCCTCCGACCGGAGCGTCGCCGTGCCCTACGCGGGCCCACAACTGCCACCCCGTACCCGCTGCCACTGGCAGGTCCGTGTCTGGGACGCCGAGGGACACGTCTCACCGTGGAGCACGGCGGGCTGGTGGGAGACCGCGCTCGGCGCCGAGCCGTGGCGGGCGCGCTGGATAGGCGCCGACCAGGCGCCACCGCCGCCCGGCTTCGATGGCGCGTCCTGGATCTGGACCGAGGGGGCGACCACCGGCAACGCCCCCGTGGGCCCCAGATGGTTCCGCGGCGGCCTCGAACTCCCGCCCGGCGCCAGGGGCGAGGACATCGCACGGGCCACACTCCTCGCCACGGCGGACGACGACTTCACCCTCCATCTCAACGGCAGGCAGACGCTCCACGCGCCCGAGCGGGTGGACGGCTGGCGCACCGGACACACGGCCGAGATCACCGAGGCCGTACGGTCGGCCGCCGACGGCCGGATCGTCCTCGCCGCCCTCGCGACCAACCGCGGCGCGGTCTCAGTCAACCCGGCGGGACTGCTCGTACGGCTGCTCGTCGAAACCGCCCAGGGCGCCAGGCACGAGCTGGTCACCGGCCCCGGCTGGCGCGCCGCGGACACCGGGCGACAGGGCTGGGAGCAGCCGGACTTCGACGACGGCGACTGGGCCCCGGCGGCCGTACTGGCCCCCTACGGCCAGGGCCCATGGGGAAGCGGAGTCTCGATCCCGGCGCCCGAGGCGCCCGCGCCCCTGCTGCGCCGCGAGTTCACCGTGTCCGGGCCGGTCAGCCGCGCCCGGCTCTACATCAGCGGACTCGCCTACTACACGGCCGAGTTGAACGGGAAGCGAGTGGGCAGCCAGGTGCTCGACCCGGCCTTCACCGACTACGACGAGACCGTGATGTACGCCGTCCACGATGTGACCTCACTGCTGCGACGCGGTGACAACGCGATCGGTGTGACCCTGGGCCGTGGCTTCTACGGCATGACCACCCCCAACGTCTGGAACTGGCACCAGCCGCCCTGGCACGGCGAACCCCGGCTCCTGTGCCGGCTGGAGGCCGAGCACCCCGACGGTTCCCGCACCACCGTCGTCTCCGACACCGACTGGCGGATCACCGAAGGCCCCACGCTCACCAACTCCCTCTACGCGGGGGAGACCTACGATGCCCGGCTGGCCCCCAAGGGCTGGACGATGCCCGGCTTCGACGACAGCTCCTGGCGCTCCCCGAATCCCCAGACCGCGCCCAAGGGCACCCTGCGCGCACAGCCGCACGACCCGATCGAGATCATCGAGACTCTGACCCCCACCGCGATCACGGAGCCGCGCCCCGGCGTGTATGTCGTCGACATGGGCCGGACAACGGCGGGCTGGACCCGGCTGAGCGTACGGGCCCCGGCGGGCACCCTCGTCCAGCTCGTCCATGGCGAGAAACTCAAGGCGGACGGCAGTGTGCACGCGGAGACCGGTCATGTGCCGGGACGCTTCCAGCGCGACGAGTACATCTGCGCGGGCGGCGGGACCGAGGTCTGGGAGCCCTCCTTCTCGTACAAGGGCTTCCGCTATGTCCAGATCAGCGGATTGCCGAGCCGCCCACGGCCTGCCGATGTGCTCGGCCGGGTCGTCCATACGAAGGTGACCGAGGTCAGCTCCTTCGACTGCTCGGAGCCCTTCTACGAGCAGCTCGACCGGGCGATGCGCCGCACCCTGCTCAACAATCTGCACGGCATACCCACCGACACCCCCATGTACGAGAAGAACGGCTGGACCGGGGACGCCCAGCTCGGGGCGCCCATCATGGCGTACGCCTTCGGAGTCCATCGCTTCCTGGCGAAATGGCTGGACGACCTGGCGGACAGTCAGAACGCCGAAGGCCAGCTGCCGGTGATCGTGCCGAGCGGCGGCTGGGGCTACGGCGATCTCGGGCCCTCCCCGGAGTGGACGACCGTATACCCGTTCCTGATAAGGGAGATGTACCGGATCTACGGTGACGACCGGGTGGCGCGCGCGCACTGGACCACCCTGACCCGTTATCTGGACTGGGAGTTGGACCGGCTGGTGGACGGTCTCGCCATCACCGCGCTCGGTGACTATCTGCCACCGGGATATGGCGGCAACCCGCCCGAGGACACCCGCCTCACCGCGACGGCGTATCTGCACCGCGCGCTGACCCAGACGGCCGAGCTGGCCGAACCGCTGGGCCACGGCGAGGTCGGGGACCGCTACCGTACGGCCGCCGCCGGGCTGAAGGACGCCTTCAACGCCACCTTCCTCGACCCCGCGTCCGGCCATTACCGGACCGCGAAGGACCCCGGCTACCGGCAGACCTCCAACGCGCTGCCGCTCGCCTTCGGTCTGGTCCCGAGCGGCGCCCGCGCGTCGGTGCTCGACAGTCTCGTCGCCGATATCAAGACGCGCGGCGACCACCTCAACACCGGCGCACTGGGCACGAGCGTGCTGCTGCGCGTCCTGTGCGCCCACGGCCGCCCCGAGGTCGCGCACGCCATCGCCACCCAGCGTACGTACCCGAGTTGGGGCTACTGGTTCGACAACGGCGCCGACACCATGTGGGAGATGTGGCCCGTGGACTCGCGCTCGCGCGACCACTACTTCCAGGGGACGGTCGTCCAGTGGCTGTACGAGAACGTGGCCGGCCTGCGTCCCGGGGACGGGGGCTACCGCACCTTCACCGTACGGCCCGACGGCCGGACCGGAGTCACCTGGGCACGTACCTCGATCCGTACCGTACGTGGCACGGCCTCGGTGGCCTGGTCCGCGATAGGCCCTGATCTGCGGCTCTCGGTGCGGGTGCCGGTCGGCGCGGCGGCGGAGATCCATGTACCGGCCGAGCGCCCGGAGCAGGTGAAGGCGCCGGGCGGAACGGAGTATCTCCGTACGGAACCGGGCTTCGTGGTCTATCGGGCGGGGCAGGGGACCTGGGACTTCGTGGGGCGCGGCTGACGGCGGAGCCCAAGGAGAGCCGGAGCCCAAGAGGAGCCGGAGCCCAAGGAGAGCCGGAGCCCAGGTGGAGCCGGAGCCCAGGTGGAGCCGGAGCCCAAGTGGAGCCGGAGCCCAAGAGGAGCCGAGAGGAAGCCGAGGGGGCGTGTCCTTGAACGTTTCGGAGCGGCCCTGGCGGGCCTCAGTCCCGGCGCAGCAGATACGTGTCCATGATCCATCCCTTGCGGGCGCGCGCTTCGGACCGCAACTCCCTGATCCGGTCGGCCACTTCGGAGAGTCGGCCGGAGACCAGGATCTCGTCCTCGGTCCCCACATAGGCGCCCCAGTGAATGACGGGATCGGCCGCCAGATGGTGGCGGAAGGACTGGTGCGCGTCCAGCATCACCACGACATCGTCCGCGCCGTCCGGCCAGCCCTCGGCGAGCCGGCGGCCGGTGGTGATCTGTACGGGACGGCCCACCCGGGTCAGTCCGACGCGATGCCTCGCGGCCAGCGCGGAGACGCTGCTGATGCCGGGGATCACCTCGTACTCGAACCGGACCGAGCCGCGCGCCAGGATCTCTTCCAGGACGGCGAGCGTCGAGTCGTAGAGGGAGGGGTCGCCCCAGACGAGGAACGCCCCGGTCCTGCCCCTGCCGCGGTCCCCGGTCCCGTCCAGGTCCCCGGTCCCGACGGGGTCCCCGGTCCCGTCAGGGTCCTCGCCGCCGCTCAGCTCATCGGCGATCGCGCGTTCGCAGAGGGCGGCGCGCCGGCTCCGCCAGTCGTCGACGGTTCCGGGGTATCCGGCGCTGTCGGCCGTCCCCTCCCGTTCCGGGTCGCGGATCTCGACCAGCCGATAGCCCCGGCCGCCCGAGGACTCCCCGGCATGGCGGCGCAGGATCTCGTGCCGGAGCCCGATCAGATCCGACTTCTCGGCGCCCTTGTCGAGCAGGAAGAAGACGTCCACGCGCTGGAGAGCCTTGACGGCCTGGACGGTCAGCTGGTCGGGGTCGCCCGCGCCGATACCGATGACATAGATCTTTCGCACACCGCCGAGTCTGCCGTATGTTCCTCGGCCGCCCCGATACCGCCCGGAGGAAGGTCATATCCATCGGATGTCTGATGAACCGTCACTCGCTGCGAAGGACTTCCGCGCACCCTCGCGGCGGACATATGCTCCGCCCATGCGCGCCGCCCTCTTCGTCACCTGTGTCAACGACGCCGTCTATCCGGCCACCGGCATCGCGACCGTACGGCTCCTGGAACGTCTGGGCGTCGACGTCGACTTTCCCGACGCGCAGACCTGCTGCGGCCAGCCCCAGTTCAATACGGGCTACCGGCGGGAGACCGAGCCGCTGGTTCGGCGGATGACCCGGGCCTTCGAGGGATACGACTATGTGGTGACGCCGTCCGGGTCCTGCGCCGCCATGGTCCGCCACCACTACCCCAGGATCGGCGACGAGGCGGCGGCCTCGCTCGCCGCGCGGACGTACGAGCTGACCGAGTTCCTGGTCGACGTGGTGGGCGTGACGGATGTGGGGGCGCACTTCCCGCACACCGTCACCTACCACCCCTCCTGTCACGGCCTGCGGCTGCTGGGCCTGGGGGAGCGGCCGCGCAAGCTGCTGGAGTCGGTTCGGGGACTGGAGCTGCGGGAACTGCCCGGCGCGGACGAGTGCTGTGGCTTCGGCGGCACCTTCGCGGTGAAGAACTCCGATGTTTCGGCCGCGATGGGGCAGGACAAGGTGAGCAACGCGGTCTCCACCGGGGCCGAGGTGCTCTGTGGCGCGGACAATTCCTGTCTGATGCACATCGGCGGGATCGTGCGCAGGGAGGGTGCCCCACTGCGTCCCGTACATCTCGCGGAGATCCTGGCGTCGACGGAAGAGGAGCCCTGGTCATGAGCGGTACGTATCTGGGGATGCCGGCGTTTCCGGTGGCGGCGAAGGAGGCGGTCGGCAATGAGACCCTGCGCGGCAATCTGCGGCACGCCACCCACACCATCCGCGACAAGCGCGCCAAGGCCGTGGCGGAGCTGGACGACTGGGCGCTGCTGCGGGAAGCGGGCAGGCGGATCAAGGACCATACGCTGCGCCATCTGGACCGCTATCTGCTGCGGCTGGAGGAGTCGGTCACGGCGGCGGGCGGGGTGGTGCACTGGGCGGCCGACGCCGAGGAGGCGAACCGCATCGTCGCGGAGCTGGTGAAGGCCACCGGCGAGACCGAAGTCGTCAAGGTCAAGTCCATGGCCACCCAGGAGATCGGGCTCAACGAGGCGCTGGAGGCCGAGGGCATCTCCGCGTACGAGACCGACCTGGCCGAGCTGATCGTCCAGCTCGGCCATGATCGGCCCTCCCACATCCTCGTCCCGGCGATCCACCGCAACCGCGGCGAGATCCGGGACATCTTCCGGGACCGGATGGGCGCCTGGGGCCGGCCGGCGCCCGACGGCCTCTCCGACACCCCCGGCGAACTCGCCGAGGCCGCGCGGCTGCATCTGCGGGAGAAGTTCCTGCGCGCCAAGGTCGGTATCTCGGGGGCGAACTTCATGGTCGCCGAGACCGGCACGCTCGTGGTCTTCGAATCGGAGGGCAACGGACGGATGTGTCTGACGCTTCCCGAGACACTGATCTCCGTGGTGGGCATCGAGAAGGTGGTGCCGAGCTGGCGGGATCTGGAGGTCTTCCTCCAGACGCTGCCGCGCTCCTCGACGGCGGAGCGGATGAATCCGTACACCAGCATGTGGACCGGCACCCATGACGCGGACGGACCGAGCACCTTCCATCTGGTGCTGCTGGACAACGGTCGTACGGACACCCTCGCCGACGAGGTCGGCCGACAGGCGCTGCGCTGTATCCGCTGCTCGGCCTGTCTCAATGTCTGCCCGGTGTACGAGCGGGCCGGCGGGCACGCGTACGGCTCCGTCTACCCGGGCCCGATCGGGGCGATCCTCAGCCCCCAACTCCGGGGCACCCAGAGCGAGATCGACGCGTCGCTGCCCTACGCCTCCTCGCTCTGCGGCGCCTGCTACGACGTGTGTCCCGTCGCCATCGACATCCCCGAGGTGCTGGTCCATCTCCGCGAGCGGGTCGCGGACCAGGGAGGCAAGGGACATCGGCTGGAGAAGGCCGCGATGAAGGCGGCGGGCTGGGTGTTCGACCATCCGCGCGTGCTGGCGGCGGGGGAGCGGGCCGCGTCGAAGACGCGCCGGCTCCATCCCTCGAAGCTTCCCGGGACGGGGGCGTGGACCGACTCGCGCGAGCTGCCCGCGCTGCCGCCGGAGTCGTTCCGTGACTGGTGGAAGAAGCACCACGACGACCACAACAGCCCTCACGACCGTAAGGACACAGGGACATGAGCACCGGCGCAGCCGCGACCTCGCGACCCGGCCCCGACCCCCTCCCCGACCCTCTCCCCGGCCCCGGATCCCGGGAGCGGATCCTCGCCCGGATCCGCGCCGCCGTCGCGGACGCCCCCGACGCCCCGGAAGCCGCGCGCGACTACCTGGACACGCACACCCCCGACGCACGCGTCATCGACCTGCTCGCCGAGAACCTCACCGACTACCGCGCGCTCGTCCACCGGACGGACAGCGACGGGCTCCCCGCGCTCATCGCGCGCCTCCTGGCGGAACGGGGCGCCCGTACCGTCCTCGTCCCCCCACTGCTCCCGGCGCGCTGGCTCTCCGCCCTCGCTTCCGTGGGCACCGATCTGATCAGGGTCGAGGACGATCCCCACGCCACCGCCCGGGAGCTCGATGTCGTGGACAGCGTGATCACCGGCTGCGCCCTGGCCATCGCGGAGACCGGCACACTCGTTCTCGACGCCGCCCCCGACCAGGGAAGGCGCCGCATCACACTCGTGCCCGACCATCACATCTGTGTCGTACGCATCGCTGACCAGGTGGTCGGTTCCGTACCGCAGGCCATGCCCAGGCTCGACCCCACCCGCCCGCTGACCTGGATCTCAGGACCGTCCGCGACCAGCGACATCGAACTCGACCGCGTGGAGGGCGTACACGGCCCGCGCACCCTCGAAGTCATCCTGCTCAGTGAGTGAGCGGCACCAGCCGAGGAGCCTCGCGGGCCGCGTCCACCTCTTCCCCGCGCTCCACCCGCGCCGCCAACTCCCGGGCCCAGGCGATCAGTCCGGCCACATCGACACCGTACGGATTCGGGTACGCGGCGATCGCCCCCGCGCCACGCAACAGCAGCCGCGCCCCGCCGGTCGCGTTACCCCGGGCGGCGTGCGTCAGCCCGACGGCGAGCTGAGCCATCCCCTTCCACAGCGTCCGCTCCACGTCGGGCCCCGACTTCCACGCGTCCTCGAACACCTCGTGCGCATGGAACGGCATCCCCGCGTCCAGCAGCCGCTGCGCTTCCCGAAGCGTCTCCCCGGGCGTACGCACCACCCCCTCGGGCCCCCGCTCCACCCCCGGAACCTCATACGCCAACGGCCGCCCCAGCCCATCGCGAGGCCGCGCACTCCGCGCCCGCCCCTCCTCGTCACGATCCCGCCTGTTCTCCTTCATACGCCGATTGTCGCGCGGACAGGGCGCGTCTTCGCGCCGCTCGGAGTGGGGTAATCTTCTCTTGCGCGGCCGACCGGGGATTCTCCCCATCGAGGCCACGCATCGGGACGTGGCGCAGCTTGGTAGCGCACTTGACTGGGGGTCAAGGGGTCGCAGGTTCAAATCCTGTCGTCCCGACAGTGATGTCGGATATTTTCGCAGCTCAGGGGCTATCTTCGGATGGCCCCTGAGACGTTTCACGGGAGCGGGTTTGGGGGGTGGTGTGAGGGCGGGGGTTGGTGGGGCGGCCGGAGGGGTGGGTGGCGG
>NZ_JBEOUD010000051.1:0-55975 GCF_040303865.1 Streptomyces sp. NPDC094034
GCTGCTTGGTGTGTTGTGGGGGGGGCTTTTTGGGGTTGAGGGTGTTTTTTTTTAAAAATACTTTCGCGGGGGGGGGGGGGCCGCCCCCCCCCCCCCCCCCCCCCCCCCGACAGGACCGGGGCGGCGATCCCGGCTCCCGCCACCGAACCCTCACCGCAGGCCCTCTTGCGCGATCATCGTGACCCCGCTTTGGTGACTCGGGTCACGTACGGAGACAAGCGGGAGGCGACGACACGTATGGCAGACACCACGGACACCGGCACGAATGAGGCCGTCTCCCGTCCGCGCAAGTCGAGTTGGACGTATATCGGCCCCGGCATCGTCGTCGCGGCGACCGGCGTGGGCGCGGGCGATCTGGTCGCCACGCTCATCGCGGGCAGCAAGTTCGGCTACACCCTGATGTGGGCGGCGGTCATCGGCTGCGTCGTCAAGATCTCCCTCGCCGAGGCCACCGGCCGCTGGCATCTCGCCACCGGCCGCACGCTCTTCGAGGGCTGGCGCAGCCTGGGCCGCTGGACCACCGTGTATTTCGCGGGGTACGTCGTCGTCTGGGGCTTCGTCTACGGCGCCACGGCGATGTCCTCCAGCGCGCTCCCGATCGTCGCGCTCTTCCCGGACGGCCCGGGGCTCAAGACCTGGGCGGTCATCACGGGGCTGATCGGGCTCATCTTCGTCTGGTTCAACCAGTACGCCGTCTTCGAGCGGGTCATGACGGTCCTGATCGGCGTGATGTTCGTGGTCGTCATGTACGTCGCGGTCCGGGTCGCCCCCGACGTCGGCGCGAGCTTCGCGGGACTGCTCCCGGTCCTGCCGGACGGCTCACTGCTCTACACACTCGGCCTGATCGGCGGGGTGGGCGGCACGATCACCATGGCCGCGTACGGCTACTGGGTCAACGCGAAGGGGTGGACCAACACCGGCTGGATGAAGGTGATGCGCCTCGACAACCGGGTCGCGTATCTCACCACCGGCCTCTTCGTCGTCGCCATGCTGATCATCGGCGCCGAGCTGCTGCACTCCTCCCAGATCGCCCTGACCAAGGGCGACCGCGGTCTGATCGATCTCGGCGTGATCCTGGAGGACCGTTTCGGCGCGACCACCGCCAAGCTGTTCCTGATCGGCTTCTTCGCCACGTCGTTCTCGTCGCTCATCGGTGTCTGGCACGGCGTCAGCCTGATGTTCGCGGACTTCGTGGAACGGATCCGCAAGGACCGCGTGGGGGCGTCGGACGAGTCCAGGAAGACCACGGAGGAGGTCGCCGCCGGCGAGCGCGAACGCTCGGTGCCGTTCCGCGCGTATCTGCTCTGGCTGACCTTCCCGCCGATCTCGCTCCTCTTCCTGGACGAGCCGTTCGGCCTGGTGGTCGTCTACGGCGTGCTGGGCGCGTTCTTCATGCCGTTCCTGGCGCTGACGCTGGTGTGGCTGCTCAACTCCTCGCGCACGCCGAAGGAATGGCGGAACGGCGTCCTGAGCAATGTGATGCTGTCGGCGGCGGGGCTGCTGTTCGTGGTGCTGTGCGTGCAGCAGGTGCGGGACATTCCCTGGTAGGGGGTCTACGGCTCGTCCAGGGCCGCGTTGATGATGCTGAGCCACTTCTCCGTGGAGAGCGTGTCGGGGTGCTCGGGACCGAGTACGCGCCGCAGCGCGGCGAGTCCCGCGCCCATCTCGGCCGCCGCGAGGGCGTGGTCGCCTTGGTGGTGCAGGAGGGTGGCCAAGTTGTGGCGGGTGGTGAGGGTGGAGGGGTGGTTCTCGCCGAGGTTGTCCCGTTCGGTTCTGAGGATGTCCTCGTAGATGGCGCGCGCTTGGGCGAGGTGACCTTGGGCATGCAGGACGCGGGCCAGCTCGTGGTGTGTGGTGAGGGTGTCGGGGTGGTGTTCGCCGAGGGCGCTGCGCCGAGTGGAGAGGATGTCCTCGTAGATGGCGCGCGCCTGGTCGAGGTGGCCCTGGGAGTGCAGGACGACGGCGAGGTTGTGGTGTGTGGTGAGGGTGTCGGGGTGGTGTTCGCCGAGGGCGCCGCGCCGGGTGGTGAGGACGTCTTCGTAGATGGCGCGCGCCTGCTGGAGATGGCCTTGGTCGTCCAGGACGCTGGCAAGGGTGTGGCGGGACGTGAGGGTGACGGGGTGGTCTTCGCCGAGGATGCCGCCCAGCCGGGGCACGAGTTCTTCGAGCAGTCCTCTGGCCTGGCTCAGCTGTCCCTGGGCTGCCAGGCTCCGGGCCACCAGCTCGACCGCCAACCGGATCTCCAGGAAGAGCCGGTCGGCGTCCGAGCCCTCCTCGAAGGTCAGTGCGTGCACGGCATGCGGCGTGAGCGACGACCAGAGGGGCCATCGCTCCGCATCCTCCGGCATGCCCGCCTCGTCGCTCTCGGCGGCCTCGTCCAGCAGCCGCACATTCAGCGCGTACCTCCCCGGGCTCCGGTGCGCGTCCCGTACCAGTGGATGCAGGGTGACGGTCTCGACCCTGTCGGCATCCGCCTCGGTCAGGTCCACCAGCCCCAGTCCCGCCAGTGCCTGCAACGCGTCCCAGATCTCGGCGCCGCCCACACCCTCGAACGCCTCGTCCTCGCCCAGCACCGCGGGGTCGGCCAGGATCAACGGCACCGGCGCGTCGGCGAAGTTGGCCAGCACCTCCAGCAGCGGCCGTACGCATCGGTGTCCGCGCTCGGTCAGCAGGTCCAGGGACATCCGCCAGATGCCCGCCAGCGCGGTGGCCGTACCGGCGTGCGGGAACGCACCACCGTCGTCCAGCGACGCGCGGAACTCCGCGAAGGTCGCCGTCTCCCCGGCATCCCGGAAACGCGCCGGACGCTGCCCCACGGCCTCCAGGTAGCGGCCCACGGTGTTGAGCGCGAGCGGCAGCCCGCCCAGCCGACGGGCCAGTTCCGCCGCCTCCTCGCGGGAACCGGCGGTCGGGCCCGCCAGGCCCAGCAGGATGTCCGCGCCATGGCCGTCGCCGAGAGGCGTCAGCCGGTGCAGGACCGCGTGGGCCCCCCACGTCTGCGTCTGCCCGTCGCGGCTGGTGACCAGGACCAGCCCGTGCGGTGACCGGTGGGGACGTACGAGCCCCGTGCCCCCCGCGAGCCGCCCCGGGCCGTCCAGCAGCCGGGCGTCGTCGGCGTTGTCCACGACCAGCAGCCAGGGGTCGGTCAGCGCCGACAGGCGTCGCCAGAGCTGGTCGACCAGCCGGCCCCCGGTGATCTCCGGGTCCGGCACCCCGAGTTGGCGGGCGAGTGCGGTCAGGCCGCCCATCAACCGGGACGCGTCCTGGGCGCCGATCCACCAGACCTGGTCGGTCTCCCGCTGGAAGCGGTGGGCGAGGGACACGGCGACGCTCGTCTTACCGACCCCGCCCAGTCCCTGTACGACATGGACCCGCCCGGCGTCCACGCCGCGTACGGAGCTCTGGAGGCGGTCAAGCAACGCGTCCCTGCCCCTCAGGGCGCGCTGGGACGCCGAGCCGTGCGGCACCGCGAGAGTGATCTGGTCGCTCTCCCGCGTCGAGAAGCCGGAACCGGTCAGCCCTGGCCCGGCTCCGGCAACGGAGGGTTTACGGGGGCCGGTGCCGATCCCGTCGCGCCGTAGTAGTGGTTCGTGTTGTTGATGACGGCCGCCGTGCTGCCGCTGCCACTGCCCTTCACGTCCACCTTGTCAGTGGCGATCAAGGAGCCCGCGCCGCTGCTGGTGATGGTCGTCCCGCCCCCGGAGTTCAGCCCGGCCCGCAGCTCGTCACTGAACTCCCTGAGCTGCTGGGCGAGTTCCGCCCTCAGCTCCTCCGGCGCGGCCTCCAGTACGTCCACAAAGCGGTCTTCCCACCTGTCCGCCTGGCGCGTCTGGCCCGCCGCGTCCGCCCCGTCCAGCTCCACCGCCGTACGGTCCAGCCGCTCCAGCGTCACCCGTTCCAGCTCCGCGTTCCCGGAGCCCCGCCCGAACCAGCCCGCGACGCGCGTACGGAACGACTCCCATGCCTGCGTACCGGCGGCCGACGCCGCGCCCTCCACGACCGCGATCCCACCGGCCGCCGCTGCCGCCGTCACTGCCTCCGCCAACATGAATTCCCCGTATCCCCGAATCCGTATTCCCGAACCCCCTTGAATCCGGGGGTCCTTCCGGTCCTTCTTACCGCAATCGCTCCGGCGCCGGACACACGGCAGCGCCGTCGGGTGGGGTTCGACGGCGCTGCCGGCCCTGTGGGGGGCTCGGGGTGGTGGTGCGGACTACGGGTGCTACGGGACTAGCGGGCCTAGCGGGATTAGCGGGACTACGACGGGACTACGGGAGAGCGTGGACGTGCGGCCCGACCGCGTTGGACCAGGCGTTGCCCGCCGTCGCGTCCCAGTTGGTGGACCAGGTCATGGCGCCACGGATACCCGGGTAGGTCCTGGACGGCTTGAACGAGCCGCAGTTCGTGCCCCTGGCCAGGCAGTCCAGCGCGTTCTTCACGATGGACGGATCCACGTAGCCGCTGCCCGCGCCGCGCGTGGAGGCGGGGACGCCGAGGCCGACCTGTGAGGCGTCGAGTCCGCCTTCGAGCTGGATGCAGGCGAGGGCGGTGAGGAAGTCGACGGAGCCCTGGGAGTAGACCTTGCCGTCGCAGCCGAGCATGGAACCGCTGTTGTAGTACTGCATGTTGACGACCGTGAGGATGTCCTTCACGTTCAGCGCGGTCTTGAAGTACTCGCCGGCCGTCGACTGCATGTCGATGGTCTGCGGCGCCATCGTCAGCACCATGCCCGCGCCCGCCTTCGCGGACAGCTGACGCAGAGCCTTTGTCATATAGGTGGAGTTGAGACCGTTCTCCAGGTCGATGTCGACGCCGTTGAAGCCGTACTCCTGCATCAGGGCGTAGGCGCTGTCGGCGAAGGCGGTGGCAGAGGCGTCGCTGTTGACGGAGATGGTGCCCTTCTCGCCGCCGACAGAGATGATCACCGACTTGCCCGCGGCCTTCTTCGCGGCGATGTCCGCCTTGAAGTCGGCGACCGAGGCGTAGCCGACGGCCGGGTCGAGGTTGAAGGTGATCTGACCGGGCGTGGTCGTCGCGTCGGCGAACGAGACGGCGATGATGTCGTACTGCGACTGCACGTCACGGAGCTTCTGGACGGCGGCGCCGTTGTTGAAGTTCTGCCAGTAGCCGGTCACCGCGTGCTTCGGCACGGCCGGGTTGCCCGGGTTGCCGCCGCCCTGGGCGGTCCTGCCGGTGACGGTCGCGGACTTCGCGGACTCACCGGCCGCGTTGGTGGCGGTCACCTGGAAGTCGTAGGAGGTGTCCGCGGCCAGCCCCGTCACGGTCGAGGAAGTGCCGCTCGCCGACTGGACCTTCGTACCGCCCCGGTAGACGTTGTAGCCGCTCGCGCCGGACACCGCGCTCCAGTTGAGGGTCACGGAGGACGAGGTCACCGACCCGACCGCCAGCCCGGAGGGCGCGCCCGGGATCTGGGGCTCGGGATCGCCGCCCCCGCCGCCGTCGGGGCCGAAGACGGACACGTCGTCGGCGTAGTAGGCGCTCTGCCCGTACCAGCCATGGGTGTAGACGGTCACGGACCTGGTCGAGGCGCCGGTCCTGAAGGTGGTGGTGAGCTGCTTCCAGCCGGAGCTGTCCGGCGTCCAGGTCGACACATCGGTGGTGCCGGTGCCCTCGGCCCCGAGGTACACATATCCGCCCTGGACCCAGGCGCTCAGGGTGTACGTCGAGTTGGGCTGTACGGCGACCGCTTGGACGCACTTGGCGTTGTCCTGGCCTGCGGGGGCCGCCCGGAGCGCGGCGGCGCCCGTGTGCACGGGGGATCCGACGGTGGTCCCGCTGCCCGCGGAGCAGGTCCAGTTGCTGAGCCCGGACTCGAAGCCCGCGTTCTTGGCCACATTGATGTCCGCGGCCTGCGCGGTGCCGGTGAGCCCGGTCAGGCTCAGCGCGCCGGCGGCCAGCACGGCCACCGTCCCGCCGATCCAGGTTCTGATACGTCCTCTGCCGCCTGGTGCGCGTTCCACTTGCTGCCTCCGGCTGGGGTTGGGGGATGGAGGTACGTGAGAGGGGGAACGGTGGCCACCGTCGGGCGTAAAACTGGTCCAGACCAATCAAGTTGTCAAGACCTCTGGCAGCGGGTCGTATACGGAGGGGCGGCGGCAGTGCCCCGGAATCCGGCCCTCCACGCGTCAGCCCTCCGGAGCCGGCCTCTCACGTCGGTCCCCGGACATCAGTCCTCCGGAGCCGGCCTCCCACGTCGGTCCCCGGACATCAGTCCTCCTGGAGCCGTTCCACCACGTAACCGGTCACGCACCCGACCACCAGCACCGCGTTCGACATCAGCAGCCCCTCGGCCGCCAGGTCGTCCCACTGGAGCGAAAGGTTGAGGGCCTGCGCGGCCACCGGCACGGTCAGGACCGCCGTCAGATGCTGCGCCGTGGCGTCGCGGAACGGGTCCCGGTGGGCGCGTCCCGATGCCCAGGCGGCGACGGCGATGCAGGTGGCGTTCGGCAGATGGATCAGCAGCAGGCGGCCGAGGAACGTCTCCAGCTTCTCGTCCGAGACCAGGTGGTCGTAGACCAGCGTGGCCTGGAGATACTCCGTGATGAGCAGCATGACGATGCCGGCCGCCCAGGCACGCACGATCGCGAGGACCGGCGCACCGCCTCCGTCGCCCCGGCGTGCGGGCGCCCTCGGGTAGTCGTACCGCGTCATCGCCTCTCGCCTCCGAACGGATGGGTGAACAGATCGCCGTGCATCAAATCCCCGTGCTTCAGATCGTTTTCGCTGTTTGATTTCCAGGACCCGGGGGTCGTGGTGCTCCCGGTCGGGTGCCCCCGGTCGGGTGCCCCCGGATGGGCGCCTCATATCGCCCTGATGTGTCTCGGCTCGCCGTGACGCGCCTCAGATCACGGTGAACACCAGCACCGCCGCGAAGCAGGCCGCCGCCAGTCCGCACCCGGTGACCAGCAGTAGGTACTGCGCCACCGGTGACCAGTTGCCGCGCCCCGCGACCGTCGCGGTGCGCTCGGGGGCCGCCGGATCGTAGGCCACCGTGACCCGCGTACCCACGCTCACCGCGCCGGTCGCCAGATCCTCGAACTCGACGCTCCGCCCGTCCGGGGCGCGGAAGGAGAAGACGTACCGGCGCGCGTCCGAGCGGTTGTACGGCTCGCTCTCGATCCGTACGCAGGTGCCCGGAGCCCGCCCGCCCGCCCGGAGCGCGCGTGCCACCGCCGCGAGCCGCCGGGCGTAGTGGGCCGCCAGCCAGCCGAACAGCAGGGTCATGCCCCCGAAGAAGACCTGGTCACCGCCTGGGATGTCCATGACAGCCGCCTACTTGAGCGTGATCGAGTCGATGATCTTCGTGAGGTCGCCGTCGCCGAGTCTCCCCTTGGCCGCGTCGACCCTTACCGCGTAGGACGTGTTCGCGGAGTCCAGCCCCGCGACGATCATGCCCTTGATCCGGGAGCCCTTCTCGGTGAACTCGAAGTCGATGCGTCTGGCCTCCGTCCTGCCCTCGGGACCGGCGACCTCGATCTCCCGCTGCTTGCCGAGCGTCGAGCCGAGGGCTATGCCCGCCTCGGCACCGATCGCCGCCTCCTCCACCGAGTCCGCGTTGGTGAAGTCCAGCTGGACGGTGATCATCCCGATGTCCTTGCCGCCCTCCGCGAGCGTCGCCGCCGCCGCGTTGTACTCGCTCCGCTCACCGGCGCCCTGCGGGGTGAAGGCGGGCGGGTGGGCGACCGTGACCGACGAGGTCGTGAGCGTGCCCCAGCCCTCGGGCACCACGCCGGCCGTCGCCTCCGTACCGCACCCGGCCACGAGCGCGACGACGGCGACGACGGCGGCGGAGGCGGCGCGGCCGGCGGGCCACCGGAAGGCCTTCCCGCTGTTCGGGCCGGTCCGGGCGGTCGGGCCGGTCTGGGCGGTCTGGGCGCTCGGAGTGGTCGGGGTGGTCATGGCGGGTGTCCTCATGGCTGGTGTGCTCCTGTCGCCGGCCGGGTCAGTTCGCACAGTAGCTGTACGGGAGGTAGGTGCGGCTGTCCCCATGGGGTGCCCCCAGGAACTGCGCCTTGTCGAGCGTCTCCTCCTTCTTCTCGGTGGAGACCGAGAAGCCGAGGCTGAGCCCCAGGTTCAGTTCGAAGCCGTACTCCGCGGCCTGGGTCTGCCCGGTGTAGTTCGTCCGGCTGGAGAGCCCCTCGTCGAAGAGCAGCCGACCGAACGGATCGTCCGCGCCGGGGCGCTTCGTCGGCGCGTGGTCGTCGAACATGTAGGTGAAGGGCGCGGCGTTGTCGCCGTGACCGTCCAGCCACTCCTGGGCGATCCGGCGCTGCTTGTCACCGTCGGAGCCCGGCGGGATGACCACCGAGTTGGTGACGACCTCGATACCGGTGGACCCGTCGGTGCCCTTCGCCCCGCCGCTGCCGCCGCGCTTGTCGTCGCCGCTCTTCCCGTTGTCCCCGCCGGCCTTCGCGCCGTCCTTCGTGGCGCCCTTCTCGACCGTACGGGTCATGTCGATGCGCAGCAGCTCACCGGTCTTCTTGTCGTGCGTGACGGTGATCGTGCCGGTCTGGGTGGTGGACGCGGAGGACTCCCCGCTGAGGGGCCCGGCCTCGTACCCGACCTTGCCGCCGTACTCGATCGCCGCGCTGTACGTGTACGCCTTCGTGCCCTTGAAATTGTTGTCGGTCCAGGTCACCTCGGGCGAGAACTTGAAGTTCCCGCCGAGGGTGGCGCTCAGCTTCTTCTCGTCACCCGCGGAGAGCTTGAGCCCGCCCGCCGCGCTGGCCTCCAGGCCGACCTTGCCGTAGCTGATGTGGCGGTTGCCGAGCTTCTCCTCGATCCGGTCGCGCAGCTCCTCCTCCTTGGCCATCGGGCCCTTGCCGAAGAGATAGAGGATGCTGTTGCCGAGGCCGCCGCCGCGCGCGTTGGCGTTGCGATTGGCCAGCTCGTACGTCTTGAGTTCCTCGATGTCGTCACGGAACGACTTGGCCTGCTCCTCGCTGTCGAAGACCCAGGTGTCGCCGTTGGTGACCTTGATCCCGGCGCCGAGCTCGACCTTGTCCGCGCCGAACTTGCCTATCTTCGCGCCCGGTTTCCAGTCCTTCTTGGCGGCGACGGAGGCGGCGTCGGTGAACGTCATCATGACCTGCTGGTCGTTCACGTCGACCTTGCCGTCCTTGTTGAGGTCCTTGTTGGACTGGAACGTCGTCTGCTGGAAGCCGTACTCCTCGCCCCACTCGATGAACAGGACCTTCGCCTTGGCCCCCGCCTTGTCGGTGACCGAGGAGATCTGACAGAGCGGCGGCTCGTAATCGGCGTCGGTCCTGGGCGCGGACTGGTTCTGCCCTCCGCCGCCGCCCGCGTCGCAGGGGCCGCTGAAGGTGATCAGACAGCGCAGCCCGTCGGCGAGGGTCTGGTCGACTCCCGTACCGACCAGTGCCCCGACGACCGCCGCCACGACCACGATCACGCCCGCGTACTCGGTGGCCGTTGCCCCTCGGTCCCGCCCGTGGCCCGATGGCCTGCGCGTCCGGCGTCTCATCCAGTGATACGCCGGGAGGCCCGTTGGGCGTCCCCTCCGCCATCTCATCGGCCCGTCCCCCTCCGTGACCGAGTGCCTTTCGCACGCGGAATCGGAAAGGGAGCGTACGGGCGCGGGTCTTGCCCGTTCGTGGGTCCGTGGGCCCAACTCGGGCCCAAAGCCGAGCGATTGGATGCGGAATTCGACGAAATGGAATATTACTTGAAACGGCAGTGAACAGCTGACTGCTTCGCCCGGCTTTGCCGGAGGGAGCCGCCCGCACCCTTGGCATCGTCATCTGATAGGTGTTCTCTGCGCAGTACGAGGTGGATAAAGTGCTGAAGCAGAAGCGCCCAGCAGGGGAGAACTGCGGCCGTCGGGACTCCGGCGGCCGGAGCCGAACGGGGAACCAGCGTGCCGACCGCGATTGCTGTCACCAGTCCTGATCTGGTGCTACCACCGACGGACCAGCAGACGCCGACCGCGGCGCTGCTCCAGTCACCCGACGCCCAGCCACTGGACGCCGCGCTCGCCGACACACAGGTCCTCGTGGAGCAGCACGGCTATGTCGTGGCGCTCTATCCCGCGTCGATCACGGCGGCTCATGAACGACGACTGCACACCGTCCGGTCGGTTCTGGAAACCGACCGGATCGCGCTCCTCAAGCTTGATCTGCCGCCGCTCGGCGTGGCCGTACTCGTGCGCCAGCTGCGACAATTGTCCATCTGTGACTTCAGTGCCGGAATCGTCGCTTCCGCGGCCCGGCTGCTCTCGCACTACATCTACGCCGGAGCGCTCCTCAACTCCGTGACCAGGCTCGACCGGGTGCCCGTGAGCCTCAAGACCCATGCGAAGTCCTGGGTGCCCGGGTCCCAGTTCGGGGTGCTCGCCAACCCGACGCCCCAACTGATCAAGATCGGCGGGTCCGGTGAACTGACCGGCCCCGACTTCGGGACCCAACTCATCGTCGCCAAGGGGCAGTCGCAATCCGACTGGGTGACCAAGACCCTCGCGCCCGCGTGGCGGGTCCAGGGCATCCAGGAGAGCGCCCTCCCGGCCGATTCACCGCGCTGGTGGGGAACTTCCAAGATGGTCGAGTTCGCCGCCTTTCTGCCTGATATTTCCGTGCTCTATCAGCTGGTCTCCTCCGTACGAAGAGAGGTGTGTTCCTGGTGCGGTATCGAACTCATAGGTGACCGCTGCGGATTCTGTTCCGCTCCGCTCGCGCCGCCGGAGAACCAAATGGGCGCGGCGGGTGTCTTGAAGCAGGGAACATCCACCTAGGGTCTTTCGTTCGGATCGGGCTGGGACCCCAGCAAGATCCACACGAGAGGCCCTTGATCACCTGGACGGAACGCCACGCGCAACGTCGCGCGCGACCGGAAGCGCTCTCTACGCGCCCCGCCGGCACCGGGGTTCCGTCTCCTCCCCCGACTCCAGATACCCCCCGACCCGACGTCCGACTCCTCACTCAGACTTCACGCACCGACCGCACACTCGGCCTTCGCAATCGGCTCGAACCCAGAGCCCCCCACACCGAGTGTTCACACCCCGCCCCCATCGTCACGTCCCTCACACTCACGTCCCTCACACTCACGTCACCGAACGAGGTTGTACCGCTCATGAATTCACGGCAACGCCGCGGCGTCATACTCCTTCTTCTCTCGGTCCTCTGCGCCTTCGCCGCGTTCGCCGGTGTCCTGTCCGTGATAAGCGACGTGAATTCGAAGGTCGGACCCGAAGTGGACGCGTACCGCCTGAAGGCGGATGTCGCTCCGTACACCCCGCTCAACGAGGGCCAGTTCGAGAAGATCAGCATGCCCAAGCGCTGGCTCTCCGAGAACGCGGTGACCGATCTGGCCGTCGTCAACGGAAAGATCGCCGTCACCCAGCTCAAGCAGGGCTCGCTCCTTCAGGACGACATGATCGTCAATCGGCCCGCGCTCGCCAATGACGAGCAGGAGATCGCGATCATGATCGACGCGTCGACCGGTGTCGCCGGGAAGATCCTCCCCGGCGACCTGGTGAACATCTTCGCGACCTTCGCCGGCGACAGCCGGGACGCCGCCGCCGAGTCCCGGATCATCGTCCCCAACGCCAAGGTCCTCGACGTCGGCAAGCTCACCGCGCTACAGCCCGACGAGAGCAGCAGCAGCCGCAGCGCGGCCACCAAAGCTGTCCCGATCACCTTCGCGCTGAAGACCAAGGACGCCCAGCGCGTCGCGTACGCCGAGTCCTTCGCGAAGCACGTACGCCTCGCGCTCCTCGCCGACGGCAGCCCCACCACGCTGCGCCCGGGGGAGAACACCTACACCCTCGAAGGGGACAAGTAAGGGCATGAGCACCAGAATCCTGCCGGTAGTCGGGGACGCCGATGCCGCCCGGTCCATCACGACGCTGCTCAGCCAGCTCCCCGACGCCGAGCCGGCCGCACCTGTCGGTGACTCCACCTCGCTGATCGACACCCTGGCCAGGCTGGCCGCCGAGTCGATCGACGAACTGCCGGAAGTGGTCCTGGTCCATGAGCGGATCGGTCCGGTACCGGCGCTCGAACTGATCCGGGAAGTGGCCCTGCGCTTCCCGGCGGTCGGGGTCATCCTCGTCACCACGGACGCCGGTCCCGGCCTCTTCGCGGCCGCCATGGACTCCGGCGCCCGCGGTCTGGTCGGGCTGCCGCTCTCGTACGAGGAACTCGCCCAGCGCGTACAGGCGGCGGCGGCCTGGTCGGTGGGGGTACGACGCCATCTCGGCCAGGGCGCGGACGTGTTCACCGGCCCCGGCGGTACGGTCATCACGGTCAGCGGCGCGAAGGGCGGCGTCGGTACGACCATGGTCGCCGTCCAACTGGCGCTGGCGGCACGGGCGTCCGGCATGAACACCGCACTCGCCGACCTCGACCTCCAGGCCGGCGACATCGCCTCCTACCTCGATGTGCAGTTCCGGCGGTCGATCGTGGACCTCGCCTCCATCCAGGACATATCCCCCCGGGTGCTCCAGGACGCGATCTACCTCCACCCGAGCGGGATAGGGATGCTGCTGGCGCCGGGGGAGGGGGAGCGCGGCGAAGAGGTCAACGAACGGTCCGTACGGCAGATCGTCAGCGCGCTGCGCAACCGCTACGAAGTCGTCGTCATCGACTGCGGCACCCAGATGAACAGCGCCAACGCCGCGGCGATCGAGATGGCCGACACCACCCTGCTGCTGACGACCCCCGATGTGGTGTCGGTCCGGGCGGCCAAGCGCATGGTGCGGCTGTGGGACCGGCTCCAGATCCGCAAGGCGGAGGAGACCGTGATAGTCGTCAACCGCCATATGCGCAACACCGAGATCCAGCCGCCGCTGATCGAACGGATCACCGGCACCCGCGTCGCGCGGGTGACGATCCCGGCCAACTTCAAGGAGCTTCAGGCCGCCGTCGACGCGGGCCGGATGCAGGACCTGGAGTCCAAGTCCACGGTGAAGCAGGCGATGTGGGGGCTGGCCGGGGAACTGGGACTGGTGAAAGCGCCCGAAGGCGGCGAGAAGAACACGAAGCTCAAGGGAGACCGCGGATCGGTCGGGGTCCTGCGCGGACGACCGAGGCAGCAGGACTGATGAACTCAGCACGACCGATGAGGGCAGCCCACCAGCCGGAGGGGGAGCGTTGACGCATGAGTGTCCCAAGAACAGGAACAGGAATACGACGATACGGAGAGGGCCCGGCCACGCGGCCGGGCACTCTGCCGGACGGCACGCGCTCGCGCGCTGAGCGGCGGCGCCGCCGGGAGGACGGGCCGCGCGGTGCGCGCCCGCACAAGGTGCGCGGTGCGTGGCCGCACAGGGCGCGCGGTGCGTGGCCGCACAGGGCGCGCGGTGCGTGGCCCTGTGACGACCGGGGGCAGGTCGCCATCGAGTTCGCCGGCATGGTCCCGATCATTCTGGGCACGGTGATCCTGCTCTGGCAGGCCGCGCTGGTCGGCTACACCTTCTCGCTGGCGGGGAACGCGGCGGACGAGGCGGTGCGGGCGTACACGGTCACCGCCGGGACCGAGTCGGGCCACGAGGCCTGCGAGCAAGCCGGGGCCGAGCACCTTCCCGGGGCCTGGAACGCCGACATTCGTTGCCAGGGCGACGGCGAGGATCTGGTGAAGGCCGAGGTCGACCTCGAAGTGCCGGTGCTCTTCCCCGGCTTCAACATCCCGATCACCGTCCCGGGCCATGCCTCGGCCGTAAGGGAGAGCTGATCATGGTGAAGCGCACAGCGCGCGAAGGGCGCGACCGGGGACAGGTCGCCCTCGAATACGTCGGCGTCATCAGTCTGTTGATCGTGGTCGCCATCATCGCGATCCAGCTCGGGATGGCCGCGTACGCCGTACAGCAGGCGAATACGGCGGCACGTGCGGCAGCCCGCGCCGAGACGTACAACGAGGCGACCATGGACTACCAGGAAGCCGGCCGGGCGTCGATGAGCGACTGGCTGGCCGAGGGGACTGAATTCCGCAAGGAGAGGAACGGCGACGAGGTGACGATCACCGCGGAGGTCACGATCCCGGCCATCCTGCCCGACATCCTCGATCTCGGTGAGGCCAAGAGGAGCGTCACCATGCCCCTCGACTGACCCGCCCGTCCGGCCGTACGCCGGTCACGGACGTAACGCATCACCACCGCACCACCCGAGCACACCAGCAGAACCTGGGAGTTGAGGACATGAGCCTGCGGGCGCGCATCAACAGCCCCGAGCCGACGAACGGGCAGAGCGAGGAGAATCTCCTCGTCGGGGTCTACCGCGCCAAGCTCCTGGAGGAGATCGACCTCGCCGAGATGTCCGCGCTCGCCGCGGCCGAGCGTCGGGCTCGTCTGGAGCGGGTCCTGAGCCACATCATCAGCAGGGAGGGCCCGGTCCTCTCCACCATCGAGCGGTCCCAGCTCATCCGCCGGGTCGTCGACGAGGCCCTCGGCCTCGGCATCCTGGAGCCCCTGCTCGAAGACGCCTCCATCAGCGAGATCATGGTGAACGGCGCGGACCAGGTCTTCGTCGAGCGTGGCGGCCGGCTGGAGCAGCTGCCGATGCGGTTCACCTCCAACGAGCAGCTGATGCAGACCATCGAGCGCATCGTCTCCACGGTCAACCGCCGGGTGGACGAGGCGAATCCGATGGTCGACGCCCGACTGCCGTCCGGTGAGCGTGTGAACGTGATCATTCCGCCGCTCTCGCTGACCGGCCCCATCCTCACCATCCGGCGATTCCCCAGGGCCTTCACTCTCCAGGAGATGATCAGCCTCGGTTCGCTGGACGAGCAGATGATGATCCTGCTGGCCGGTCTGGTGCGCGCGAAGTTCAATGTGATCGTCTCCGGGGCCACCGGTACCGGGAAGACGACGTTGCTCAACTCCCTCTCCGGACTCATCCCCGACGGCGAGCGCATCGTCACCATCGAGGACTCCGCCGAGCTCCAGCTCCAGCAGTCCCATGTGATCACCCTGGAGAGCCGCCCCTCGAACGTGGAGGGCAAGGGCCAGGTCACCATCCGCGACCTCGTACGCAACTCCCTGCGTATGCGCCCCGACCGCATCATCGTCGGTGAGGTCCGCGGCGGCGAGACGCTCGACATGCTCCAGGCGATGTCCACCGGTCACGACGGCTCGCTCGCCACCGTCCACGCCAACAACGCCGAGGACGCGCTGATGCGACTCCAGACCCTCGCCTCCATGTCGGAGGTCGAGATCCCGTTCGTGGCGATCAAGGACCAGATCAACAGCGCCGTCGATGTCATCGTGCAGCTCACCCGGCACGCCGACGGCTCCCGCCGGGTGACCGAGATCGCCATCGTGGACTCGCACGGCCGCGAGGAGTACCGGATCGTCTCCGTCTGCCGCTTCATCGCCCAGCCCATGTCTCCGGACGGGCGGGTGCACGGGGAGTTCGAGTACTACCCGCTGCCCCGCAGGATCGCCGAACGCCTCCACCTGAAGAGCGAACCCGTACCGCCGGCCTTCGGGACCGCGGAGTCGGAGGCGGAACTGGCCGTGCGGAAGACGGCGGCCTGACAGCACACGAAGCACACCGCACCACGTCCCTGCCGACCCCACCCAGAGCCCCAGAGCCCTCCCCGTCCATCGAGAAGGTCCCCGCACGACATGGATAATCTCCCGCTCCTGACGATCGGTGTCACACTGCTCACGTGTGTGCTCGCGGTCATCGGCGTGCACGTTTACTCGTCGGGCAAGGCCCAGCGGGAGGCGCTCGTCGACCGTATGTCCCAAACGGGACAGATCGCGAACGTGATCGGCCGGCGCCGTCGATTCGTCGCTCTCGACCGCCGACTGCGTACCACCAAGCTGGGCAAGCGCACCGAACACAAAATCGCCGCCACCGGCCTCGATCTGACACCGGGCGAGTACATCGTCTACGTGATCGCCGGTCTGCTCGGCCTGTACTTCGTGATCGGCGCGATATTCGCGCCGTTCTTCGGTGTGCTCGCGGCGCTGATCGGTGTCTGGGGCGGCAACGCCTTCCTCAACTGGCAGCGCACCAAGCGCACGGAAGCCTTCATCGGCCAGCTGCCCGAGCTGACCCGTGTGCTCGCCAACGCCACCCAGGCCGGCCTGGCGATGCGTACCGCCCTTGAGATGGCTGCCGAGGAGCTCGACGACCCCGCGGGCGAGGAGCTTCGCCGGGTCGCCGACCAACTCGCCCTCGGGCAGACCATGGACGACGCACTCGGCGAACTCGCCGACCGCCTTCCGTCCCGCGAACTGGTCGTCCTCGTCACCACACTGGTGCTCTCCAGCCGGGCCGGCGGCCAGGTGGTCACCTCCCTGCGCAACCTCACCGAGACCCTGGAGGAACGCAAGGAGACCCGGCGCGAGGTCACGACGATGCTGTCCCAGGTCAAAGTCACCGCTCTCGCGGTCCCTCTACTCGGCCTCGGCTTTCTGCTGATGATCAACGCCACGACGCCGGGCGCGCTGGACAAGATGACCGGCTCGGCGCTGGGGCAGATCGGCACCGGCATCGCCTTCGCCATGTACGCGGTCGGCTATCTCCTGATCGGGCGACTGTCCCGGGTCCAGGTCTGAGGCGGGAGAGGACACAATGATGGGACTTCTGCTCTCGGTCGCCGTGGGGCTGGCCGTGTACGGCGTCTTCCACGGCATTCGTATGTACCGTGCGGACGCCAAGCTCCCGGGAGACCTGGCGATCGCGCTGGAGGTCGGCGCCACGCGGACGACCGCTGTGGGATCCGGTATCGACCGGCTCGGCATGCGCTGGGCCCCCAACGTGCTCCGCATGATGGGTCCGAAGCGGGTCGAAGCCCTGCGCCGTCGACTCGACATGGCAGGCAACCCGGGCGGTATGACCGTCGACCGCTTCGCCGCCCGCCGGGCGGTCTATGGAGCCCTGGGTGTCCTGGCGGCGCTGGCGCTGGTCTCCCGGGGCCAGACGATCGTCGCGCTCGTCGCGGTGGCATACGGTCTTGCCTGGCCCGATGTGATCATCTGGGCTGCCATCCGCAGGCGTAAGTCGGACATCGAGCGCACCCTGCCCGACTTCCTGGACGTCCTCGCCGTGGTCGTCTCGGCGGGGCTCGGATTCCGCCAGGCGCTGGAGCGCGTCGCGGACAAGTACACCGGTCCCTGGTCCGACGAACTCCGCATTACGCTGCGCCAGATGGACATGGGCGTCAGTCGCCGGGAGGCCTTTGAGCAACTCCGCAAGCGCAACGCCTCCGAGCAGGTGTCGATGTTCGTCACGGCGCTCCAGCAGGGCGAGGAACTGGGTGCGCCCATCGTGGACACCCTGATACAGATCGCCAACGACATGCGCCGCGCGGACGCGCAGAACTCCCGGCGCAGCGCCGCTCAAGCGGTACCGAAGAGCACGCTCGTGGTGACCATGGTGATGCTGCCCGCCACCATGATCCTGATCGTTCTGAGCTTCTACTACGGTTCCAACGTCGATTTCGGGAGCATTCTCTCCAAGTAGTTCGACAGGGCGTCACCTCGTCGCCCTTCACATGTCCGACCATCCGACCGCACTAGTCCGAAGGGGAGGTGATCTCCATGGGTCAGAGAACGCTCACGCTCACCGGCGGTAACACCAATGAGGTGCCGCGTTCGGCCACAGCGGGCCCGAGCCATGTGCCCTCGCTCCCGATCCAGGTCAACGCTCTCCAGGCGTTGTGCCGACAGGTGTTCGGCTTCCGGCTCGCCATGATCGCGCTCGCCGCTCCCTTCGCCCTCGCCCGTACCGCACCGGGCGTCGCCACGTGGCTCGTGGGCTCGGCCGTGGTCGTGACGTTCATGGTCTCGTACGTCCTGCTGCGCGACTGGGAGCGATTCGGGCCCTTCCTGCTCCGCCACCCCGCACTGCTCGCCGCCGACATGCTCTTCGGCGCGCTCCTGCTCATCACGGCGTCCCCGGACTCGACGCTCGCGTACGTCACCATGTGCACCCCGCTGCTCGCCGGGCTGGTGTACGGGTGGCGCGGGGCCGCGCTGTTCGCCGTACTCCAGTCGCTGATCGTGGCCGTCGCGTACACGGTGAACACCCAGGCCGAGGCGGGTTTCAGCGCCCTTCTCCTGCCGGGGTTCTGTGTGATCGCGGGAGCGATCGGCAGTACGTTGCGCAGTCTGATGCTGGGCTTCGGCACCGCCAGCCAGGCCCTGACCGAGGCCCGAGCCAGGCTCGCGGTGCACGGCGCCGTCGAGGAGGAGCGCGCCAGGCTCGCCCGTGAGATGCACGACTCGGTGGCCAAGACGCTCCATGGTCTGGCCCTCGCGGCGGACGGTCTGGCGCATTCGGCCGACCGGATGGACCCCCTGACCGTCAAGCATCAGGCGGATCTGGTGGCACGCTCCGCCCGGCGGGCCGCCGCCGAGTCACGGGAACTGCTCTCCGATCTGCGGCGTGAATCCGGACTGGACGGCGGCGTCGACGTACTGGCCGAACTGCAATCCCGTACAGCGGACTTCGCACGTCGGCACGGAGTCGAGGCGACCTTCGGGCGGCTCGGTGAGGTATCGGTGCCTCCCATTCCGCACGCCGTCGCCCGGCACGCCCTCACGATCGCCAGCGAGGCGATGGAGAACGCGCAACGTCACGCGAACCCGACCTACGTCAATGTCTCGGCCGGGGTCGTCCGCGATCTCCTGCGCATCAGCGTGTACGACGACGGGCAGGGCCTGCCGCCCGGCACCACCCTCGACGATCTGCGGCGGGCCGGCCACTTCGGGCTGGTCGGCATGGTCGAGCGGGCGGCCTCCATCGGAGCCCGGATCCGGATCGGCAAGGGCCGGGCCGCGAGGGGCACGGAAGTACGTCTGGAACTGCCGCTCACCGCCCTGAGTCCCAGTCAAGAGGGTCAGTTCGCCCCGCTCCCGCACTCCGCGCCACAACTGAACTGACCGCGAAGGCCACATACACAGCACTGACCCATCCGCCGCTCCCACACCTTGAGAGGAGGCCGCAGCCAATGCCGGACGACATCTCCAGAAGCTCCGGTCAGCACGGGACACAGCAGGCCCATGCCTCGCAGCACACGTCCTCGCACGCCACACCGCTCAGCTCGGAACAGACCGCCGGGGTCCCCACACCCATACCCACATCCGCACCGCCGGCGGCATCCGGAGAACTCCCCGACTTCCCCCAAACGATGCCGACCGCGCCGCCCCTGCGCGTCGTGGTCGCCGACGACAACCCGGTGGTACGGGCGGGACTCACCGTCCTGCTCTCCGGACGTGATGACCTGGAGGTCGTCGCAGAGGCGTCGGACGGCCGCCAGGCGTACGAACAGGCCGTACAGCACCGCCCCGATGTCATTCTGCTGGACGTACGTATGCCGGGAGTCGACGGCATCTCCGCGCTCCCGCACCTGGTGCGGCTGGCACCGGTTCTGATGATGACGTACAGCCGCGAGAGCGAGATCGTCCACGAGGCACTGAGACTGGGCGCGGGCGGCTATCTGGTCCACGGCGAGTTCACGGCGGACCAACTGGTGCACGCCGTACGCGACATCAAGCAGGGCCGGGCCCACTTCACCTACTCCGCCTCCAGCGCGCTGCTGGCGACGGTACGGAACGGCCCCGGGGCCGACGGCGGACCGGTCGGTCTGCCGGAGGGCCTGGGCACGGCGTTCACAGGCTCCGGCTATCGCCCCGCGGCACCGATGCAACCATCTGCACCTGCATATGGTGCCCCGCTGGGCCCGCAGCCGCCCTTCCCCTCAATGAACGCCCAGCCAGGGGCCGTTGATCCAGTGTTGAACGCGCAACAATCTTCTTCAGAGCCTTTGCTTTCGCAAGGAAGTGTGGGACATTCTTCTCGGGGGCCACAGTCGGGGCACCCCGAGGGGCTGTACTCCGAACTGAGCCAGCGGGAGGTGGAGATCATGGACCTGATCGGGTCGGGAATGACCAATCAGCAGATCGCCGCGGCCTGCTTCATCAGCCAGAAGACCGTCAAGAACCACATCAACCGCATCTTCACCAAGCTGAACGCGGGCAGCCGCGGTGAGGCCATCGCTCTCTGGCACGGGATCGCCCGGGGAAGGGCGGCCGACCATGGCTGAGCGCACCGACGCCCCCCGGACCACAAGGACACCGGACGGCATCGTGAGGGACAGGACCCAATCCCCTGATTGGGCCCGCGGTTGGGCCCTGAGGCCCATGGCAGGGGATGCCTCCCCGACGTACTTTTCTCATGTCGCAAGCGACACCGGCCAGGAGGAAGCCGGCAGCGCGAACGACATCAAAGACTCGTACGAGTCGGCCGGTACACGGCCGGCCGACACCGGAGGAGAACACCATGTCGAACATCACGCTGAAGGCCGCCGCCGCCACCAAGGTCTACGTCGGCACCTGGGCGAACACGGCCGTCACGGCGATGAAGGCCCGTCGCGACAAGGGTCAGGGCGCTGTCGAGTACGTGGGTGTGATCGTGCTGGTGGCGCTGATCATCGCGGCCATCGTCGGCACGGACGTGGCTTCGACCATCGCCGATGGCCTGACCGAGACGGTCGGAGAGATCCTCGGTGGCGGGGAGTGACGCGTAGCACTTCCAGTGAGTCAGGGCAGGCCGCTCCCATCTACATCACGATGGTGGCGGGCCTGCTCTTTCTCGCGCTCGCGTTCTTCGCGGTCGGCCAGGCCGGTGCGACACGCAATGAGGCTCAGGGAGCCGCGGACGCCGCTGCCTTGGCGGCGGCCCAGGAGTCACGTGATCTGTTCCGTGACGGCCTCCTGGATGGGCTGCTGGACCCCGGATTTCTGGATGACGTCTTCAACGGCGACCCGATCGGCACTGCCGACGGCTGCGAGGCGGCGTCCCGGTTCGCCGACCAGAACGGCGCCAATGTGCTGCCCGGCGAATGCCGACAGCTGACCGACGGCCGCTGGGGCTTCACGGTCGCTGTCCGCACCCAGGAGCCGATGGGCCCCAACATCCTCTCGGAGACCGAGGACCAGCACGCCGAGGCCACGGCCACGGCGGTCGTCGTACCCCGGTGCAGCTTCGAGCCCGCCGAGGACGAGGAGCCGTCCGAGGACGGGGAGGAGTCGGAGGACCCGGACAACGCCGAGCCGGTGTCCCCGGGCACCCTCGACTGCGGCGGCGGCCCGGGCTGGGACATCGATCCGGATCATCTTGACCTTCTGCCGGACATGGCTGATCTATTCTCCGTCCGACTGGCCCAGGACTGACCGCGAGCGAACGCAAAGGAATGGCACTCATGAGCATGTGGCACGGAGCGAAGGCGCGCAGGGCTGCGGCGGTGGCCCTCGCGGCCACCGCGCTGACCGTCTCCCTGACGGCCTGTGGCGGTGGCGGGGGGGACGGTGCCAAGGAGGATGGCGAGAGCTCCGCGTCGGCCAACCCGAGCACGGGGACGCCGAAGGATGACGGCGCCGGTGGTGAGACACCTGACACCAGTAAGGTCCTGGCGACCATGCGCGCCGCGAACGGGCTCGAAATCATCATCCACTCCGCCGAGCGCGACGAGGGCGGCTTCCTCACCGTGAGCGGCACCCTTACGAACACGGGCTCCAAGCAGGAGTACGCGCCGGTCGGCTGGAACGGCAGGGAGACTCAAGTAGCCCGCACGGGCAGGTCCTTCGCCGGGTTCACGGTCGTGGACAAGGCGGAGAAGAAGCGTTACTACGTGCTGCGCGACACGGACGGCTATCCGCTCACCACCACCGGTGTCGTGAACGTCAAGCCTGACGAGAAGGTCGCCATCTTCGCGCAGTTCCCCGCTCCTCCTGACTCCACCACACAGGTCGACCTTCAGCTCCCGATGATGCCCACCGCCACGATTGAGATCTCCTGATGGGCGCCACGACATCCCGCGTACGCAGGGTCTCCAGGCGCCCGGCGGTGACGGCCGTCGCCGCGGCCGTGCTCTTCACCAGTGTCCAGTTCACCATGGCCGCCGGGGCGCGTGCCGACGAGACTCCGAGCACCCCGCCGGGTACGGAGTCCACCTCGCCACCGCCCGAGGTGGACGGCAACGCCTCCGGCCTCAAGCTCCGCGAGGGCGCCACCCTCGCGCCCGCCAAGGTGCTCGACATCATCTCGGTCGTCGAGTCCGAGGGCGGTGAAGAGCGCCGCGAGGACACGAACGAGAACGTGAAGTTCGCGCTCCAGGCCGAGGTCCTCTTCGGCAAGGACAGCGCCAGGCTGTCGTCCGCCGCGAACTCCCGTATCGCCGCCATCGCCGAGGAGATCAAGACGCAGGGCGCGACGAAGGTCCGGGTCTTCGGCTTCACGGACGACCTCGGCTCCGCCGCGCACGGGGACGTGCTCTCCAAGCAGCGTGCCGAAGCCGTGCACGGTGTCCTCCAGGGGCAACTGACCTCCGCCGGGATCACGTTCGAGATCCGCGGTTACGGCGAGCAGTACCCGATCGCGGACAACAGCACAGAAGAAGGCCGCAAGAAGAACCGTCGCGTGGAGGTCTCCTTCCCGCGCGGAGAGAGCCAGTAGGCTTCCGAGCCGCCCGCTGAGGGGGCGGGTCCACAATCGTTTTGTGGACCCGCCCCCTCAGTGCGTGCGCGTTCGGAGGTTCAGAGCAGGTGGTCGGCCTTGCCGGCCTTGATCTCGCGGATCAGATTGCGCAGGGCGTCGCGGCTGTCGGTGAGGTAGTGGTCCTCCTGGCCGAGTACGGAGATATAGCCGTTGCCGTCCTCGTCCGTGCCTATGCGGAAGCAGTTGTTGCCCTCGCCGCAGAAGGCGTTCTCCCAGTTGATCTCTGACATGTCGGCCTCTCTCAGAGCTCTTGTGCGATCCCGTGGATGAAGTCACGCGACTGCGCGGTGGTCAGAGCGTGCTTCTCCATCCAAGCGAAGTGAGCCCGGTATTTGGTGAGTTCGGCCTCGGCGTGGCTGAACACGGGGCCATGCGCCGAGTCGAGCTGAACGGTGTCCAGCTGCGGCACCGGCCCCTCGGCGTGGAGAACGGCGTGGCCCGCGCCCGGGAAGGCACCGACGTGGACCGGCAGTATGCGCAGTTCGATGTTGTCGCGCTCGGACATGGCGCACAGATGCCGAAGCTGTTCGCGGGTGGCCCGGCGGCCACCGAACAACATCCGGAGCGCCGCCTCGTGCACGTACCCGGCGTACCGCACCGGGTCGGTCCGGTCGAACACTCGCTGACGCTCAAGACGGTGGGCGACACGCAGTTCGATGTCCGACGCGGGGAGCGGAGGAAGGACGGCGGTGAACACCGCGCGTGCGTACTCGCTCAGGTGCAGCAGCCCCGGAAGGTGAACCGTCTGGAGCGTGCTCAGGCCCGTGGCGTGCCACTCCAACTCCGCGATGTCCAGGAGCCCTTGCGGCAGCGCGCCACGGTACGCCTCCCACCACCCCTTGCCCCTGGCCATCGCCATCGAGGCGAGGGCGTCAATGAGGGCCTTGTCCTCACACCCGTAGTTGCCCGACAGCGTACGGACGCGCTCCACGCTGAGCCCGGCGCGGCCGGACTCCATGTTGGGCACGTTGGTGCGGGGGACGTCCAGCAGCCCGGCAGCGAACTCCGTGGACATGCCCGCCGCCAGGCGCATCTTCCGCAATTCGGCTCCGAGCCGGCGTTGTCGCTCGGTGGGTGAACTCCTCGGCGGCATGTCGCCCCCTTCTGGTCGTTCCTGCCTGAGTCATCTCAGTCTGCCGGTGGGCCGCGTACGGGTTCCACCGAAAGCGTAGTACACGTACTCCCGAATGCTCTACAGTCGGTAACGCACCGCTCACGCAGATGAGTTGGAAGTGCATCACGCGGTCCTGCCCGCAACTCCTTCCCTGGGAGGGGCGGTCCCGCGTCAGGGAGACAAGCCACCGCTCAGCCGTGTCGCGGAACGCGACCCAACTCGCCCCGTCCGAGGGAGAATTCCATGCCGCTCACGCGCGCCACGCATTGCCCGGTGGCCCAGCCCGTCCTCGTCAACGCGGGCCTGCCCGGCCGCAGGCGCAACCGGCCGCCCCGTCTTGAGGGCCTGGCCTACAGCTTCACCCTTCCCGGTGAACCGCATTGCGCGGCCACCGCGCGCACCGCGATCCGGTCCGCGCTGGACGTGCACGGGCTCGCCCCGTACGCGGACCTCGCCGTACTCGCCGCCACAGAACTGATCGGCACAGCGGTCGGACTGACGCCGGACCGAGAGGTCTACCTTTCCCTCCGCTACCGCGCGGGCGCCCTCCGCCTCGTCCTCTGGGACCAGCACCCGCGCCACACCGACCCCGACGATGTGAGCCTCTGCGCGGAACGACGCCGGGGCGCGCTCTGGCTGCTCGCCGCATGTGTCAGCGACTGCGGGGGCGAGTGGGGCACGGCCGAGGCGAAGCCGCCGCAGCGAGGGGTCAAGTCGTGGGCGGTACTGCCGTGTCGGCGCCCCGACGCGGGCGGGAAGCGTCCCTGAACCGGCCTTCGTCGGGTCGGGGCCCGGGGGCCTGTCCGTGGGTACCCCGGGTCCCGAAGGATCACCGTCCGCGTGGTGCTGCTTTCAGGAGGATGGGGACGGGATCGGGGTGTTCGCGGACCAGAAGTCGGAGTGGACGGAGGGATACGGGACCTCCGCCCCTTCGAAGGGGGTCCCATTGGCCGTCGTCTTGGGCGGGGCGACCTCCGAATCGATGAAGCACGGCGTGACGACATCGAAGAAGAACTGGCCCTTGTCGCCGACGGCGACGCTCATCCGGAAATCCTCCGGGGTTCGAGCGTCGACGGCTGGGAACTCCCTGTCGCTGTCCACGCCGGTGATCTCGTAGCCCTGCTTCTTCCACTGCCGTTCCACCACACCGAGCAGACTCCCGCGTCTGGCCTCCGAGACGATGGTCATCACTGCGACGCGCCGTGTTACAGCCCCCGTCTGCTTGCCATCGATGGTGTAGTTGCCACATCCACTCGCCGTGGACCCGTCATGCACCCAGTTCAACGCCGGCTGTACCGAAGACATGGTCTCCAGCATGATCGCGTCGGCCTTCTCGGCCGCCTCTTGCAGACTGATCTTGCTGACCACGTGCTTTTCCTCTCCCCGCTCTCTTGATGTTCCCGGACTGGAACACCCGACGGTGACTACTACGAGCGCCGCGAGCAGAACAACAGGCAGCATCCTCATCGGGGCTCCTCGGCCGTGATCTTGTCGCCGCGACCGGTGACGATCTTGGCGATGTTACGGGCGGACTCTGGGTCCTTCTCGGGGTTGAAGTAGTTCGAGTGGGCCGGTGTAAGCCCCTCCCCGTCGACGAGCGGACGTGGCCCGTCGTCCACCTTGAAGCGCTGCGCGCCAAAGTCCTCGTGCGCCGGATCCGTGCCGAACCAGAGCTGACTCTCGTCCTCCGACGACATGTATCCGGCTACGCCACCGGCAATGCCGCCCACCACGCCGCCGACGATGCCCCCGATCGGGCCACCTAGGAGCCCCAAGGAGGCCCCGGCGGAGGCGCCGCCCACCACACCGGCGGCCATCGCACTCGCCTCGTCCTCGCTCGGCAGCATGGTCACGGGGTCGTTGTCGGCGGCGCCGACGTACACATGGCCCTTGCCCACCCCGAGGTCCTCGGCGCGATCCGCGCCGGTGCCGGGGCTGCCGAGCAGGATGATGTCATCGGCTCCCGGGATGCCGCCGTCCCGCTGCGCCGCCTGTCCCACGGTGAATGAGCCGTACGAGTGGCCGATGGCGGTGACATGCGGATCGGGGTTCTGGTTTGTCGCCGAGATTCCCGCCATGAAGTCGTTGTAGGCGACCGCCCCGACCTTGCCGTCTCGTTCGAACATCACGCCCGCATTGTCGAGCAGTTTCCCGGCCGGCATCTGCGGTGCGTCGTAGCCGAGCCATACGATCGCCGCACTGGACTTGTCGTACCGCATCGCGCCCTTGGCAGTATCGCGCGCTCGCTGCACATCGTTACGGGCGAACGCCTCGTCCAAAGAGGTCCCGAGACCCGGAACGTACGCGGACACATTCCGCGACGCGTCCGGGTTGCCGAACGACACGATCGCGCGGCCGTTGCCCTCGTCCCCGATGCCCAGCAGATACATCGGCGGCACGCCCTTCTCCGGCTCCGCCCGTAACTGCTCATCGATCGACTTCAGCCCCGCCAGCTGGGCCCGCGCCTGCTCGCTCTCCTGCCCTTCCAGCTTGCCGATCAGCAGTTGCAAGTTGTCTCTGTTGGCCGTGTCGCGCACGTCGGCGGGGATACCGTCCAAGTTACCGATCTCATTCGGGTACACCGCCAGATACTCCTCACGCTGCTCCTGCGTGAGGGACGCCCACCATGCCCTGCGCTCCGCAGGGGACTTGTCCTCGGGGATGCCATCCCGCAAGTAGTCGTCCGCCGCGCCCCGCACGGCCGCGGCGTCCGCGGCGGCGTCCGTCCAGGTCTTCGTATCGACGGTGAGCCCCGGGGCGGCCTTGAGACGGGCCAGCGTCTTGCTGAAGCGGCTGTCGATGTCCTGGGCCTCGTTGACCGCGCGCAGGATGCGGTCGGCGATGGCTTGGGCCTTCCCGTGGTGGGGATTGGGATGGGTCAGAGGCGGTGCGCCCGAGGAGGCTCCCAGTGAGGGGCCGTACGGCGTGCCGAGGGACGACCCGCTCGTGCTGCCACCCGGGAGTTCCTTGCCGTCGATGACGTTCTCGCCACCGGCCGGGTAACCGACCGATCCGTCGGCGTGCACGGTGAACCTCAGGTTCGCCGCGTCCTCCAGGGCGTCCTTCAACCGTCGCTGTGCGCCGCTCAGTTCGAACGCCAGGCTGTTCAGCGTCGTACGGACGAGTCCGCACTCGGTGTAGATGTACTCGAAGTTCCGGTCCAGGCGCTTCAGCCGTCCGAGTGCGGCCGTCGCCGCCTCGCCCTTCTGCGACGTCGCGAGCTGGTTCGTCATCTCGTTGCTCACGCGGTCGCGAGCCGCGTCGGCCCGGTTACTGGCCTCGCCCCAGCCGTCCGCCGCGTCCTGGAGCTCCGACCACTTCAGATCGCGTAATCGCTGCCATGTCAGCACGGCGGTCACTTCTCCCCCGGGGCAGTCGGCGTGTCGATTGCCTGGAGCGAGGACTTCACCTTCACGTCCCGCTCTCCCAGGTCCTTGCCGACCTGCCGCAACTTCGGGGCGAGGGAGCCGCATTCGTCCCGTACGGACCCCAGACGCGCCTCCCAGGAGGTGAGCACCGACTTCAGCACGCCTGCGCTCGCCAGTCCTTCATTGCCCGCGGCGACACCCGCATGCGCTGATGACAGCTTGCTCTTGGCGGTCGCGGTGCTCGTCCGTAAGTCTTCCGCGACGCCGGCCGCGGTCGTCCACGGCCGGTCGGTGTGTTTCAGATCGCCTTCGGAGGCGGAGCTGCCCGATCCGCCCGCTTCGCCCGCGGATGCCGGCGACATCCGAGCGTTCGCGGCACTCTCTCCTTCTTGACCGGCCTGGCCGATCAGCTGTCTCCAGGATTCCGAGTACGCCTCGGTCGTCATGCTCGCCTTCCCCGTCGATCCGTGGTGCGGCTTGTACCGGATCAAGCTACCGAACGCGCTCTGCTGCCGTGCGGATGCGCGGAGTTGGGTCCTCGGACCCAAGACACGGGAGGTTTGCGCCGATAGCCTCGTGCTATGTCGCCATCGGGGGTAGTGCGTCATTTTCGTCGTTTCCGCTGTCGTGCGCGGAGGTCCGGGCGGACGTCCGTGCGGAGGTCCGTGCGGAGGTTCATGCCGCGCACCGAGGCCAGGTTGCTCGGGCTGCGCCGGGCGCAACGAGGGCAGGGGGCCGTCGAGTACGTCGGTCTCGTGGCGGTCGTGGCCGCCATCGTCGCCACGTTGGTGATGACCGGTGTGGGGCCGACGATCGCCGAAGGGCTGAGCACGCAGGTGTGCCGGATCACCGGCGGCGACAACTGCGGTGGCGGGGGAGGCGGAGACACCACCGCGACCCCTGACGACCCGGACGGCCAGGACGGCCAGGACGACCCCGCCTCCGACACAGGTGACACCGGCGGCACAGGCGGCACCGAAGGCGGCGAGAAGCCGCAGACCCAGATCGATTACGAGGCCGCCCTCAAGGAACTCCAGGACGCCCAGGCCGCCGAGCGCGCCGACTCCGACAAGGCCAAGGAGGCCGCGAAGGAGCTGGCGAAGATCCTGGCCGACGAGCTGGGGATCACCGACGCCCTGGACTGTGTCACCAAGGGCGACATGGGCGCCTGTACGGAGACGCTGGTCAATGTGTTGCTCAGCCTCGTCGGCGGGGCCGTGGGCAAGCTCGCCGCGAAGTACGGGGCGCCGTGGAAGTGGAAGAAGGCCGTCGAGCTGATCAGAAAGCTGAAGAAGCACGGCGGCGATCTGTACGACGGCATCAAGGGCCTGATCAAGAACCGCAAACGTGTCAGTGAGGCCGAGGACAGACTCGCGGACGCGAAGCGGAAACTCGACGCCGAGAACAAGGGCAAACCCAAGGAAGGCGACCCACCGGACAAGAAACCCACCACGTGCCCCGTCCGGCACAGCTTCCTGCCCGGTACGCCCGTGCTGCTCGCCGACGGCACGCGAAGGGCCATCGACCGTATCCCCGTGGGCACACGCGTCCTGGCCACCGACCCGGTGACGGGCGTCACGGAGCCCCGCGCGGTCGAGCGGACCATCATCACGTACGACGACAAGCACTTCACCCGGCTCACGGTCCTGGACGGCGGCGTACCGGCCCGCCTCACGGCCACGGACACGCACCCGTTCTGGCTGAGCGACGAACGCCGTTGGGCGGAGGCCGGGGCGCTCTCCCCGGGCGACGAACTGCGGACGCCGACGGGCTCGACGCGTACGGTCATCGCCGTTTCCCGCTACATCCAGCGGCAGACCACGTACGACCTGACCGTCGCGGGCATCCACACCTACTACGTAGGGATCGGCTCCGCCGCCGCGCTCGTCCACAACAACGACTGCGACATGTCCCCGGAGGACGTTGAGGCGGCCAAGAAGCCGAATGTCGGCGAGGGCGACGCCAAGAAGTTCAAGGATCACTTCCTGCGCCACAAGAAGCTCATCGAGGACGCCCTCGGTACGAAGTACAAGAAGCTGAAGGAGGACGGCCCCCGGTTCCGTGAGGACATCGGAAAAGCCATCAAGGACGGCACATTCGAGCTGGTCGGGAAGGGTACGTTGAAGAAGGGCGAGCCGGAGGGGCTGATCTATCGTGGCAAGGGCGTGACGATCGTCCTGCGGGAGAACGGCGACTTCTGGACGGCGCTCAAGAGCGGCGAAGGACTCGACACCTCGATCGAGATCACCCAGAAGGTGCCGAAGAAGAAGTGATCGAAGCAGCAGGCGATCGAAGCTGAAGCGACCGAAGCAGCAGGCGATGAAGGGGTCGGGCCGGAATGAGCAGCCAGTGGCGGGCGGTCGAAGAGGCGCTCCGTGCCCACCATGTCCGCGATGTGCTCGTCCCCGGCTGGATCGACAGGGACGGCGACGTACCGGAGTTCCGGCCCCAACCGATGGTCGTATGGCTGCGGCTGGACGACGGACTGCTGCGCTTCGAGTCCACCGGCCAGTACGACCGGCTGGCCTCCGCCCTGGTGCCGGCGGTCGGTTGGGCCGACATCGGGGTACTGGCCGATGCCGAGGACGAGGTGATCGTCGCCTCGTACGGCGAACAGCTCTTCGGCGACGGCAGGAGCGCTTGGCGCTGTACGCGGTTCCGGGTCTATCCGGGCGGCGGCACGGAGTGCAGATGTCTCGCGCTGGACTTCGAGGGCGGTCACACACTCTTCCTCGACCCCACGTGGACGTTCGGCATCCGGCTCGGCAACGAGGCGCAGGAGAAGTGCTGGGTGGAGTTGTACGGGGACGGCGCCTGCGGAGTCGAGACCACGCTCGTGCGGGGCGGATAGTGGACGGACGGACGCGATTGGGCCCGGACCCATGCGCGCACGGGGTCCCAGGGCCCATGACCCCGTGCCCCGGAGCGCATAGCGTCCCCTTCGCTGGAGTCGCGTACGTCCGGACCCGGGACACGGAAGCCGGACGCCCACGCGCGAGCCGCCGGAGTCGTCGACGGGGGAACGTGCCCATGCTCTGCAACTTCTTGATCAGCCAACGGCTGGAACCGTCCGAGCTCGTCGCCGCGCTCGCGTACGCGACGGGGGTGCGGCCCGGCCAGGTGGATGTGTGCGCCGAGGTGGACAGTCAGGACGCACGCGACTGGGAGGCGTTCGTCCTCTGTACCCACCACCGGGTGCGGGGCGATGTGGTGATGAGCCTGGACATACAGGTCCAGCCCGCGAGCGCCGCGTACGGCGCGCCCGAGACCGAGGCGGAGCTGGCCGTGGCCTTCGCCGCCCGTACGGGTGTCGCGGTGCTCTATCCCGACGCCGGCGTCGACCCGGAGACGTACTGGCTGGCCGCCCCGGCGGGCGGATCGCCCGACACCGTGGTGACCCGGGCGCGGCTGGCGGCCTCGGATGCCGCCTCGGCCGACGAGCGGCCGGTGTACACCGTGAGCGCCGTGGAGAGGGCGGTCGCGGCCTTCCCCGGCGCCGAGGTGAGACCGCTCGGCGAACCGGCCGTCCTGAACGCCCCGAGCGACACGACCCAGTGAGGAGCGACAGGATGAGTGTGCGCACCGAAGGCGGGCGGGAGCGGGACATCCCCGGTCCGGGGCAGGACGCGCCGGGGACGGTACGGCGTGGCGTCCTGGCCGCCGTGACCGCCGCGCTCGCGCTCGGGCTCACGGGCGCCTGCGGAGGCGGAGAGCACGGCGACGCCGAGGAGACGGGCGGCGAGGCCCCCCGCACCGCACCCTCGGCCTCCTCCCCGGCCGTGTCCTCGCCCGCGGCTCCTTCCGTCGCCGCAACCCCCCCGCCCGGGGCTCACCGGCATCGGAGCGGGCGACGGAAAGGTCCTCACGCAGGGCGAGTTGGACCGGGCGATTCTCGTCGACGGCGATGTGCCGGGTTTCACGTCCGGTCCGATGGACGCCCCGCCGCCACGGGGCGAGACCGCCGACCGGAGCGAGTGCCTGCCCCTCACCGCCGTACTCAACGGCAAGCCGGAACCGCTCGGGAAGGCCGTCGCGTACCGCCAGCTCGTCGGCCCCGACAACGACCGCCCCGCCGTCTCCGAATTCCTCACCACCCATGGCGTACGGGACGCGAGCACCCTGCTCAACCGGTTGCGGGCCGCCATCACGGCGTGCGCGGACGGGTTCACCGCCTCCGGCGGCGACGGTCCCTCGAAGTACACGGGCGTCAAGCAGCTGAGCCCGGTCAAGGCGGGCGACGACGCGGTCGCCTATCAGCTGACGGGGGACTTCGAAGGCGATCCGGTCCCGCTCGTCTTCCATCTCGTACGGGTGGGCGGCACGGTGGCCACCTTCTACACGGCGAACTTCGAGAGCGGCGCGACACCGACGATGCCACCGGCCTTGATCGCCGCCCAGGCCACCAAGCTCAGCTAGGGCCACCGAGCTCACCGAGCCCATCTGGGCCACGAGGCTCACCTGGGCCACCGAGCCCACCTACGCGGAGCCGTCCGCGTCCCCGTACCCGTCCCCGTCCCTGTCCCCGTCCACGTTCACATTCAGCCGCACCCCCGGCCGCACCCCCCACCGCTCCATCGCCCCGCCCTCCGCCTCCAGCACATGGCGGGCCCGCCAGCGCGGCAGGGGCATCCGGCCCGGCTTCAGCGTGTGGACCTCGATGACCTTCAACTCCTTGTCCAGATAGGCCACATCGATGGTGAAGCGCATCCTGAAGGTGTGCACGCTGTTGCACGGGGTGATCAGCAGCGCGCCCGCTGTCCCGTCACGTCCGAGCAGCCCGCGCCGCCGTGTCCCGTACGACGCGGCGATCTCCAGCTCCACCGGAACGTCCTGCCCCGCGACCGTCAAACGCCCTGTGCCGTTACGCCAAGTGCCCATGGCCGTAGACCGTAGCGCTCGGAGTCCGGCCGCGCGCCCCCGGCCGCCGGAGATGGGTCCCTGGGCGCCGAGAGTGGGCCCCTGGACCCATGACCGGGCCCGGCGGGGGGTCTTAGGGTCGGTGTTGTGTACGCCACGCTGATCGTCGTCGCCGTGCTCTGGGGCGCCGCCACCGGACTGCTCCTTCCGCGTGCCGCCTACCGGCTCTCCGTCGAGCCGGAGGACCCGTGGCGGGACAGCTGCCCGGCCGGACACCCGATCACGGGGCCCGTCGGCGGGTGGCTGGGCGGCGCGACGTGTACGAGCTGCGGGCCGGCCGAGCCGTCCGGTACGCCGGAGAGCTCCGGTGCCGACGTCAAAAGCCCTGGCGTCGGCACCGGCCGCACCGCCGCCGGTGCCGGCACCAGATCAGCGGCCGGTTCCATCGACGCGGCGGCCGACGAATCCCGTACCGGTGCCGGTGCCGGTGCCAGTGCCGGTGCCGGTGTCGGTGCCAGTGCCCGCGCTCGCACCGGTTCCCGTCCCGGCGTCCGCTACGCGCCCGCCCTCCTCGTACCTCTCCTGACCGCCCTCGTCTGCGCGGTCCTCGCCGCCACCACCGGCCCCCGCCCCGAACTCGCCGTATGGCTGCTGCTCGCGCCCTTCGCCGTACTGCTTGCCCTCGTCGACCGTGCCGTCCACCGGCTGCCGGACCAGCTGACCCTGCCGCTCGCGGGGGCGGCCGTCGTGCTGCTGGGACTGGCCGCGCTGGTTCCCGACGGGGGAGACGGCGGCACGGGCTCCGGCGGCTCGTGGCCGACCGCGCTGCTCGGCGGACTCGCCCTCGGCGCCTGCTACTTCGTGCTGTTCCTCATCAACCCGAACGGCCTGGGCTTCGGCGATGTCAAGCTCGCCCTCTCGCTCGGCGTCGCGCTCGGCTGGTACGGCTGGACGGTCCTGTTCGTCGGGGCCTTCGTCGGCTTCCTGCTGGGCGCGCTCTACGGGTTCGGGCTCATCCTGCTGCGCCGGGCCGGGCGCAAGTCCGCGTTCCCCTTCGGCCCCTTCATGATCGTCGGCGCGCTGGTCGGTATCGTCCTCGGCGCACTCGCCGCCGCGTGACGGACCGCCGTACGTCCTGTAGTACGACCGACCGCCGTACGTCCTGTACGACCGACCCCCGTACGACCCGTGCCGCCCGAAAAGCGTTCGCGGGCGCGGAGCGCCGCTGCCACGATCACCTCATGTCCGCCGACCCCCGCCCCCGCACCTTCGACGAGCTGATCGCCGAGGCCGAGGCCGTCCCGGTCGACGGCTGGGACTTCTCCTGGCTGGACGGCCGGGCCACCGAGGAGCGCCCCGCCTGGCGCTACGCCCGGTCGATGGCGGACAGGATGGCCCGTGCCACCGCCGCCCTGGACATCCAGACCGGTGGGGGCGAAGTCCTCGCGTCCGTGCCCAGGCTTCCGCCGCTCACCGTGGCCACCGAGTCCTGGCCGCCGAACGTGACCCACGCCACCGCCCTGCTGCACCCGCTCGGCGTCGCGGTCGTCGCCGCCCCGGACGAGCCGCCGCTGCCCTTCGCGGACGGCGCGTTCGATCTGGTCGTCAGCCGCCACCCCGTACACGCCTGGTGGACGGAGATCGCGCGGGTCCTGCGCCCCGGGGGCCGCTACTTCTCCCAGGAGGTCGGCCCGGCCAGCGTCTTCGAACTCGTCGAGTACTTCCTGGGGCCGCAGACTCCCGAGGTACGGTCCGCCCGCGACCCCGAGCGGGCCAGGGAGGCGGCCGAGGCGGCGGGCCTGGACGTGGTCGATCTGCGCGCGGCCTCCCTCCGTACGGAGTTCCGCGACATCGGGGCCGTCGTCTACTTCCTGCGCAAGGTGATCTGGATGGTGCCCGGCTTCACCGTCGAGCGGTACCGCGACCGGCTCGCCGCGCTGCATCTCCGTATCGAGGCCGAGGGGCCCTTCGTGGCGACCACGACGCGCTTCCTCATCGAGGCGGTCAAGCCCGCCCCCGGTCTCTGAGCCGCCGACGTCAAGCCGGCTCCCACGCGGAGGTCGCTCCCGAGGGTCACGGCGCGGAGTGGCATCTACTCGCCACTCCGAGCGCCGGAACCCCCGAAATGCCTGGTACTCAGGGCCCCGCACGGTCGGCCGCCGTTTTCGGAGCGCCGGCACGGCCAGTCGCGGCGCCCACCACGAGTTATGAAGGGTTATGGTGGAAACCCCCCCTCGGGCCGGTCCGTATCCCCCCCACGGACCGGCCCGTTTTCTGTTCACAGCCGCACAGCCGCACAGCCGCACAGCCGCACAGCCGCACAGCCGCACAGCCGGTCGGGGGCGCACAACCGGTCGGGCGGTCGGACGCCCGCGCAGCCGCACAGCCGGCCGGACGCCCGCGCAGGCGGCTCCGCCCCCGGCGACCGCCCAGGGGGGTGTCAGCCCCGGCCGGCCCAGATGTTCGTGCCCGCCGTGTCCACCGCGAAGCTGTCGATCTCCGCCAGCTCCGCGGCGGTGAGCTCCGGCCCGGCCAGCGCCGCGACGTTCTCCTCCAACTGCTTCGTACTCGACGCCCCGATCAGCGCGGATGTCATCCGCGGATCACGCAGCACCCACGTCAGCGCCAGTTGCGCCAGCGACTGACCGCGTCGCCGAGCGATCTCGTGCAGCCCGTTCAGCCGCCGCACGACCTCGTCCGACAGCAGATCCGGGTCCAGGGACTTGCCCTGGGTGGCCCGCGACCCCTCCGGGATGCCCTTCAGGTACTTGTTCGTCAGCAGCCCCTGGGCGAGCGGCACGAAGGAGATACAGCCCATCCCGGCCGCCTCCAGGGTGTCCAGCAGCCCGTCGTCCTCGGTCCAGCGGTTGATCATCGAGTACGAGGGCTGGTGGATGAGCGCGGGCACGCCCATCTCCTTGAGCAGCCGGGCCGCCTCGGCGGTCTGCTCCGCGGTGTACGACGACACACCGACGTACAGCGCCTTGCCCTGCCGCACGGCGGAGGCCAGCGCCCCCATCGTCTCTTCCAGCGGGGTGTCCGGGTCGAATCGGTGGGAGTAGAAGATGTCGACGTGGTCGAGCCCCATCCGCTTCAGGGACGCGTCCAGCGAGGACAGCAGATACTTACGGGAACCCCATTCACCGTATGGGCCGGGATGCATCAAATAACCGGCCTTGGTCGAAATGATGAGTTCATCCCGGTAGGCCGAGAAGTCCTGCGCGAAGAGCTTGCCGAAATTCAGCTCGGCGGATCCCGGGGGCGGGCCGTAGTTGTTCGCGAGATCGAAGTGCGTGATGCCGAGATCGAAGGCGCGGCGCAGGATCGCGCGCTGCGAATCGAGGGTCCGGTCGTCGCCGAAGTTGTGCCAGAGGCCGAGCGAGATCGCGGGCAGTTTCAGGCCACTGCGTCCGCTGCGCCGGTACTCCATGGAGTCGTACCGGTCGTCGGCTGCGAGGTAAGAGGGAAAATCAGTCACGCTTCTCTGCTTATCACGTACTTGTGACAGACCGGGTTGGGTCAGTGTGGGGCCCGCGCAGTAATGTGACGGCTTCGGGGTCCCCGGGCCGGCCCCAGGATCCCGTCAGTGGACGCGCCGGTCCCCATGGAATCGAGAGGGTGGACTCAGTGAACCTGCGCGACCTGGTGTATCGGCTCTACGCACGCCGGGTGGAAGGCCGCCTCGACCACACCCAGGTGCCCAAGCACATCGGAGTCATCCTCGATGGCAACCGTCGCTGGGCGCGGGCGGCCGGCGGCACGGCCGAGCAAGGACACAAGGCGGGCGCCAACAAAATCCAGGAACTGCTCGGCTGGTGCTCGGAGACCAATGTCGAGGTGGTCACCCTGTGGCTGCTCTCCACGGACAATCTCGACCGCCCCGAGAACGAGCTGACCCCCCTTGTCGGCATCGTCGAGAACGCGGTCCGCGATCTGGCGGCCGACGGCCGCTGGCGCGTGCATCACGTCGGTACGCTCGATCTGCTGCCCGCCCATACGCAGACCGTTCTCAAGGAGGCCGAACAGGCCACCATCGGCAATGAGGGAATACTCGTCAATGTCGCCGTGGGCTACGGCGGCCGACAGGAGATCGCGGACGCGGTCAGCTCCCTTCTGATGGACCACGCGAGCAAGGGCACCTCATTCGAGGACCTCGCCGAGATCGTCGACGTCGATCTGATCTCGTCCCATCTCTACACCCGCGGCCAGCCGGACCCCGATCTGGTCATCCGCACCAGCGGTGAGCAGCGTCTCTCCGGCTTCATGCTCTGGCAGAGCGCCCATTCGGAGTACTACTTCTGCGAAGTCTTCTGGCCGGCCTTCCGTAAAGTCGACTTTCTGCGCGCACTGCGCGACTACGCCGCACGTCACCGGCGCTACGGGACCTGACCTCCCCTTCTCCCGTAAGGACGCCGCGAGCCGACCACGTGGCGCCGCCCGGAGCCCGGCCGATTCCGCCGGGCCGGTCCGCTCGCTTCACCCACGGTTCATCCACCGTCCGCTCTACGCCCTGGCATGGCGGCGCGTGTTCGAGGGAATACCTCCCCCAGGTCGACGTCCAAAACAAGTCAGTGGGCGTCGGATCTCAGCGGACGGCATGGGGCCGTCCGCCCGGGAGGCCCTTTGCACCAGGACGACCGTGCGCCGAGTCGTACGGGCGACATGGAGGGCCGGAGTCCGGCCCGCGTATGGGGTCAGGACCCGGCCCACCCGCCCGCGACGCCGTCGCACCCCGACCTCATCCGAGGGGGTACGTCCTTCCGTGGTGACCAGCACAAAGCGCCGCATGCCCGACAGGCGCACCTACGTTCTCGACACCAGCGTCCTGCTGGCCGATCCGAACGCCATGTCCCGCTTCGACGAGCACGAAGTGGTGCTCCCGATCGTGGTGATCACGGAGTTGGAGGCCAAGAGACACCATCCGGAGCTCGGCTACTTCGCCCGGCAGGCGCTGCGCCTGCTCGACGACTTCCGTATCCGGTTCGGCCGTCTCGATGCCCCCATCCCCCTGGGCGACCTGGGAGGCACGCTTCGCGTCGAGCTCAACCACTCTGATCCCGGCATCCTGCCCGCCGGCTTCCGCTTGGGGGACAACGACTCGCGGATTCTCGCGGTGGCCCGCAATCTGCAGGCCGAGGGGTACGACGTGACGGTCGTCTCCAAGGATCTGCCGCTGCGGATCAAGGCGTCATCGGTCGGACTGCTCGCCGAGGAGTACCGCGCCGAGCTCGCCATCACCGAATCCGCCGGCTCCTCCGGCTGGACGGGGATGAGTGAGCTGTCGCTCGCCGCGGATCAGGTGGACCTTCTGTTCACCGAGGACTCCCTCTATGTGCCCGAGGTGAGCGACCTGCCCGTACATACGGGTCTGGTGCTCCAGTCCGAGCGCGGCAAGGCGCTCGGCCGGATCACCGCGGAGGGCCATGTCCGGCTCGTCCGCGGGGACCGCGAGGCCTTCGGGATCCATGGCCGCAGCGCCGAGCAGCGCATCGCCCTCGATCTCCTTCTCGACCAGGACATCGGCATCGTGTCGATGGGCGGCCGGGCGGGCACGGGCAAGTCGGCGCTGGCCCTCTGCGCGGGCCTGGAGGCGGTGCTGGAGCGCAGGCAGCATCAGAAGGTGATGGTCTTCCGGCCGTTGTACGCGGTCGGCGGGCAGGAGCTGGGCTATCTGCCCGGCACCGAGGCCGAGAAGATGAGCCCGTGGGCGCAGGCCGTCTTCGACACGCTCTCCGCGGTCGCGGGCCGTGAGGTCATCGAGGAGGTGCTGGGGCGCGGGATGCTCGAAGTGCTGCCGCTCACGCATATCCGCGGCAGGTCCCTGCACGACGCGTTCGTCATCGTCGACGAGGCCCAGTCCCTGGAACGGAACGTACTGCTGACCGTTCTGTCCCGTATCGGGGCCAACTCCCGGGTCGTACTCACCCATGACGTCGCTCAGCGCGACAATCTCCGTGTCGGGCGTTACGACGGAATTGTCGCTGTCGTCGAGAAGCTCAAGGGTCATCCGCTCTTCGCGCATGTCACGCTCACGCGCTCCGAGCGTTCACCGATCGCCGCGCTCGTGACCGAAATGCTGGAGGACGGTCAGATCTAACCCCGTATCACCACACTTGGCGCCGCCCGGCGAAAGCGTAGAAGCTTAGCCGGGCGGCGCTGTGCCGCGCCGCTATTTCCGTGATTCTCCTGAGGCAAACAAGGTGTGAGCTTTCCCACCCAACGAAGAATTGCCACCCGCCGTGACCTTCCGGCAGAGTCTTGCTTCCGTCAGGCCCCGCATGCGGCACACGCGCATCTCCAGAGATGCGGCACCACACAACTCAACAACTGCCGCCGCATGTCGCCCGCGCACCACGCGGCGATCCCCGCAGGGGGGTTGCCCACCGGGCCCGTGTCTCCCGTGACCCAGCAGTACGGAGACCAGTGCCAGGGGCACGATTGCGTCCGCGAGGTCACGTGTGCGGATGTTGCTGGAAGGACACCGTGTGAGCCGGATCTCGGTCCGGGGATTCGCCGTGGCATCTGCCACTGCGGTCACCACCGTTGGCGCTGTCGTGGGTGTTGCCTCGGGCGACCCCCAGGTCTCGGACGATAATTTCGAAACGGCCGCAGCCGACATGACGCTCCTCGCTGACATCCCCGCGGGCCAGCAGGCCCAGGTGCAGACCGCGTCGCTGACGCAGCAGGCCGAGGTACAGGCCGCCGCCGCCGACGCGACCGCGAAGAAGTCGGCGGAGGAAGCGGCCCGTATCCAGGCTGCCAAGGACGCCAAGGCGAAGAAGGAGGCCGCCGACGACGCGGCCGAGCGCGAGCGAGAGGCGAAGGAGGCCAAGGAGCGCGCGAGCCGTGACGCGGCCCGTTCCCAGACCGCTTCCGCCGGTTCCTTCGCCACGCAGTCCTCGTACACCGTCGCCGAGGTCAAGGCGATCGCACGGCAGATGGTCCCCGCCGACCAGTTCCAGTGCTTCAGCAACATCGTGAACCACGAGTCCACCTGGAACTACAAGGCACAGAACCCGTCTTCCGGCGCCTACGGTCTCGTCCAGGCGCTGCCCGGCTCCAAGATGTCCTCAGCCGGCGCCGACTGGCAGACCAACCCGGCCACCCAGATCAAGTGGGGCCTGAACTACATGGACGGCCGTTACGGCAGCCCCTGCGGCGCCTGGTCGTTCTGGCAGGCCAACAACTGGTACTAGGTCGGGTGAGCCGGCCGAAACCGGTCCCGCCGGCGCTCAACCTCACGAAGCCCCCCGCCGTCCTACGGCAGGGGGCTTCGCGCGTGTACGGTCGATTCGAACGTGCTCCGGGCGAGTGAGTTGGGGACAAGCGCAGGGGGGAAGAGGAAGTTTCATGTCGAAAGTGCCCGCATGGCTCGGTCAGGTCGGGGCCGAACTGACCCGTATAGGCGAGCGCCTGGACCAGCGGAGGACCGAGGCCGAGGAGGAGCGGCCGGTTCCCCGGACCGCGCCCGAGAGCGTCCCCCCGCCCCCGGTGTACGCACCCTCCGTGGGCGCCAAGCCCGACCCGGTCGCCGCCATCCCCTGGGGGATGCGGGTCGCGGGCGAGGCGGCCTGGCGGCTGCTCGTCCTCGCCGGGCTGCTGTGGGTGCTGATGCGGGTCATCGGCGCCGTACAGCTGGTCGTCATGGCCTTCGCCGCCGGTCTGCTGATCACGGCGCTCCTCCAGCCCACGGTCGCCTGGCTCAAGCGGTACGGGATGCCGCGCGCACTGGCCACGGCCGTCACCGCGGTCGCCGGGTTCGTCCTCATGGCGCTGGTCGGCTGGTTCGTGGTGTGGCAGGTCATGGAGAACATCGACGATCTCTCCAACCGGGTCACGGACGGTATCAACGAGCTGAAGCGCTGGCTCCTCGACAGCCCGTTCCATGTGACCGAGGGGCAGATCAACGACATCGCGAAGACCCTGAGCGATGCCGTCGGCTCCAACACCGAGAAGATCACATCCGCTGGGCTTCAGGGCCTGACCGTGATCGTCGAGTTGCTGACCGGCATCGTCCTTGCGATGTTCTCGACGCTCTTCCTGCTGTACGACGGCAGGAAGATCTGGCACTGGACGCTCAAGTTCGTCCCCGCCCAGGCCCGTGAGGGCGTCGCGGGAGCCGGGCCGCGCGCCTGGAGCACCCTGACCGCGTATGTGCGCGGCACGGTCCTGGTGGCGCTGATCGACGCGCTCTTCATCGGTCTGGGGCTCTATTTCCTCAATGTCCCGCTGGCCGTGCCGCTCGCGGTCTTCATCTTCCTCGGCGCCTTCATCCCGCTGGTGGGCGCGCTGGTGTCGGGCGCGCTGGCCGTGGTCGTCGCGCTGGTCACGCAGGACGTGTTCACGGCGCTGATGGTCCTGTGCGTGGTCCTCGGGGTCCAGCAGATCGAGGGGCATGTGCTCCAGCCCTTCATCCTGGGCCGTGCGGTACGGGTGCATCCGCTCGCCGTCGTGCTCTCCGTCGCGATGGGCAGTCTGGTCGCCGGTATCGGCGGGGCGGTGGTGGCGGTGCCGCTGGTGGCGGTGACCAACACGGTCGTCGGCTATCTCCGGGCGTACAGCGCGGAACGGACCGTGCCGAAGCTCCCGGCGCAGGACCCGGTCGCGCCGTCGTCGTCCCCCTCGGCCGCGCCCGCTTCCCCGTCCCCGTCCTCGTCCCCGTCCCTGTCGTCCGCGTCCGGGGAGGCGCCGGAACCGCCGGCCGCGACACCGTCGGCCAGGCCCGCCACCGCCGAGGCCGCGGACGGCCGGGAGTGATCTCCGAGCCGGAGCTGGCAGATGAGGACGGCGGCGCTCCCCGGCCGCCCGACCGGTCCGAGACGTATGTCGTCGGCGACGACGACGTATCGCGTCGACGGAACGCGCGGGCGCTGTCCCCGCGCGGCGTACGGTGGCTCTGGGCCCTCGGCGGCGCGCTGGCCGCCTCCGCGGTCTGGGCGGGCGGGCTGTACGCGTACGACCGGACCGGAGCGGATCTGCGCGGCTACCGGATCAGCGAGGACCTGTGCCTGGACGCCGATCTGTCCGCGCTCTCCGAACTCCTCGGCGGAAAGCGCTCCCCGCAGCCCGCCGTGGAGGAACAGCGCGCGATAGACCGGTCGTTCTGCGATGTCACGATGATGAGGGGACGGCCGCGCGAGGTGAAGGACGACGCCCTGCCGTCGTCGTACTCGTCCGTCGTCGTCAACTACACCCTGCACAAGGAGACCGACCCGGCTCCGGAGTTCGACGCGACACTGACTCCGCTCGCGCACTCCCGGATCGTCGACCGCAAGACCAAACGGATTCCGGAACTGGGCGAGCGCGCCTATCTGATGACGGATTCCGCCGGATACACCCCGGAGCTGAAGGTCCTGGACGGCCGGGCCGTGTTCTCGATCGAGGTCAGGAGCGAGTACGTGGCCGAAGGCCCGCACGGCACCGGACCACCGGCGAAACCGGAGCGGGTCGACCCCGACGCCCTCGAACTCGCCCTGGTCGAGGACATGAAGACGCTGATGGCCGCGGTCAAGAAGTGACCTCGGTGGGCCGCGCTGAAGCGGTCGGCCCCCTGCCCACCACGGCCGGGTGGCGGACAGGGGGCCGAGCCTCACATACGTGTCGGCGGCGTGCAGGGGGCCGAGCCTCACATACGTGCGGGTGACGCGATGGTGCGGACGGGCCCTACTCGGCGAGTACGTCCCCGGCGAGCACGGCCTCGGCGTCGAGCGTCGTGCCGACCGCCTGGATCACCGCGGCGATCTTGAAGGCTTCCTGGATCGTCTCGCGGTCCACCCCGGCCGTACGGAGCACCTGCTCATGCGAGTCGAGGCACTGGCCGCAGCCGTTGATGGCGGAGACGGCGAGCGACCACAGCTCGAAGTCGATCTTCTCCACACCCGGGTTGCCGATGACGTTCATCCGCAGACCGGCCCGCAGCGTCCCGTACTCGGGGTCCGACAGCAGATGCCGGGTCCGGTAGAAGACATTGTTCATCGCCATGATCGCGGCGGCCGACTTGGCGGCGGTGTACGCCTCGGCGCTCAGATTCGCCTTCGCCTCCGGCTCCAGCTCGCGCAGCACCCGCGCCGAGCGTGAGGCGATCGCGCAGGCCAGCACCGTGCCCCAGAGCCGCTGCGCCGGCAGCCCGCTGTTGCCGATGACCGAACCGAGGTTCAGCCGCAGGTCCTTGGCGTAGTCCGGCAGGGCCGACTTCAGTTCATCGAGGGCCATCGGGGATCACTCGCCCGACAGGAGCTTGACGGGGTCGAGGGTGCTCTCGCCCTTGTTCCAGTTGCACGGGCACAGCTCGTCGGTCTGGAGCGCGTCGAGCACCCGCAGGACCTCCTTGGGGTTACGGCCCACGGAACCGGCGGTCACCATCGTGAACTGGATCTCGTTGTCCGGGTCGACGATGAAGACGGCGCGCTGCGCGAAGCCGTCCGCGCCCTCGATGCCGAGGTCGCGCATCAGCTCGTGCTTGGAGTCGGCGAGCATCGGGAAGGGCAGGTCGCGCAGGTCCGGGTGGTCCTTGCGCCAGGCGTGGTGCACGAACTCGGAGTCGCCGGAGAAGCCGAGGATCTGCGCGTCGCGGTCGGCGAACTCGTCGTTCAGCCGGCCGAAGGCCGCGATCTCGGTCGGGCACACGAAGGTGAAGTCCTTGGGCCAGGCGAAGACGACCTTCCACTTGCCCTCGTAGGTCTTGTGGTTGATCTCCTCGAACTCCTTGCCCTTCTCCAGCGAGACACAAGCAGTCAGTTCGAACGAGGGGAACTTGTCACCAACGGTGAGCACGAGCGCTCCTTGCGGGGGTAGGAAGTCCCTTTTGGGGTCTTCCGGGCGGTTGGACGGCTCACTGATGGTGGCACAGTCAGCATTGATCAAAGAAATAGCTAGACTCGGTCGCCGTGATCGGAGGTACCTATCAGTGAGGTCGGTTCAGTGGGGTCGGTGTCCGTCGGGCAGTACATCAGACAGCCGGGTGCGCGGGGCAAACAGCCCAGCCTGTCCCAACTGCGCGCCTTCGCGGCGGTGGCCGAGCATCTCCACTTCCGGGACGCGGCCGCCGCCATCGGGATGAGCCAGCCGGCGCTCTCCGGCGCCCTGTCGGCGCTGGAGGAGGTCCTCGGCGTACAGCTCGTGGAGCGTACGACCCGTAAGGTGCTGCTCTCCCCGGCCGGTGAACGGCTCGCGGTCCGTGCGATGGCCGTACTGGACGCGGTGGGCGCGCTGGTGGACGAGGCCGAGGCGGTACGGGCGCCCTTCACCGGGGTCCTCAGGCTCGGCGTGATCCCGACTGTCGCGCCGTATCTGCTGCCGACCGTGCTCCGGCTCGTCCACGAGCGCTACCCGGAGCTCGACCTCCAGGTGCACGAGGAGCAGACCTCGTCCCTGCTGGACGGCCTGGCGGCCGGCCGGCTCGACCTGCTGCTGCTCGCCGTACCGCTCGGCCAGCCCTCGGTCACCGAACTGCCGCTGTTCGACGAGGACTTCGTCCTGGTCACCCCCGACGGCCACCCCCTCGGCGGCTGCCACGACCTGCCGCGCGAGGCGCTGCGCGAACTGCCGCTGCTGCTCCTGGACGAGGGCCACTGCCTGCGCGACCAGGCGCTGGACATCTGCCGGGAGGCGGGCCGCGCCGACGGTCTGCCGGTGACGACCACGGCGGCCGGCCTCTCGACGCTGGTGCAACTCGTCGCGGGCGGCCTCGGGGTCACGCTGCTGCCGCGTACGGCCGTACAGGTCGAGACCGGCCGCAACGACCGGCTCTCCACGGGCTACTTCGCGGACCCCGCCCCGGCGCGCAGGATCGCGCTGGCGATGCGTACGGGCGCGGCACGGGGCGGGGAGTTCGAGACCTTCGCGGACGCGCTGCGTGAGTCCCTGCGAGCCCTTCCGGTACGTCCGACGGCGTCACCGAAACCGAAGCGCGTGCCGCGCCAGGGCTGACACCGCCCCGTCACCGCCGTACCGCCGTCGTGGCACCTCACACCGCGTCTGTACATCAGGTGTACAGAGCGCCCATGGTGACCCTCCGAGGGGGGTCACTCCGGCTCGGGTGGTACCGCGGTGGCCGCGGTGGCCGGTTCCGTACCCGTTGACGGAGCTGACGCGTCTACCGGGGCACCTGTCGGCGCGTCTGCGGCCGGCGGCGCCTTCCGGTCCGTCTTGCGTGGCCGCCCCCGGCGTGGGATCGGTGCCGTGTTGGCGGGCAGTCTGCCCGCCTCGCCCAGGGCCCGGCGGAGCAGGAACTCGATCTGCGCGTTGGCGCTGCGCAGTTCGTCGGACGCCCATCTGGCGAGGGCGTCGTACACCGCCGGGTCCAGTCGCAGGAGAACCTGCTTGCGTTCGGTCACTGGTAGAGAGTGCCCGTGTTCACGACCGGCTGGGCGGCCCGGTCTCCGCAGAGCACGACCAGTAGATTGCTCACCATCGCGGCCTTGCGCTCCGAGTCCAGTTCCACGATGTCCTGCTCGGTGAGGCGGGTGAGTGCCGCCTCGACCATGCCGACCGCGCCGTCCACGATCAGCCGGCGGGCCGCGACGACGGCGCCCGCCTGCTGGCGCTGGAGCATCGCCGAGGCGATCTCCGGCGCGTAGGCGAGATGCGTGAAGCGGGACTCGATGATGTGGACACCGGCCGCCTCCACCCGCGCGTGCAGTTCGACGGCGAGCTTCTCGGTGATCTCCTCGGCGTTGCCGCGCAGCGAGAGACCGGACTCCTCGTGGGCGTCGTACGGGTACTCGATGGCGATATGCCGTACGGCCGCCTCGGTCTGCGTGGAGACGAACTCCAGGAAGTCGTCCACCTCGAACATCGCCTGCGCGGTGTCCTCGACCTTCCAGACCACGACCGCGGCCAGCTCGATCGGGTTGCCGTAGGCGTCATTGACCTTGAGGACGGCCGTCTCGTGGTTCCGTACGCGCGTCGAGATCTTGGTGCGGGAGGTGAGCGGGTTCACCCAGCGCAGTCCGTCCGTACGGATCGTGCCGCGGTAGCGCCCGAAGAGCTGGACGACCCGGGCCTCGCCCGGGGCCACCATGTTCAGTCCGCACATCGCGAAGAACGCGGCGATCGCGACGAGTACGCCGAGCACGATCAGGGCCGCCTTCAGTCCGGCCGAACCGACGGTGGCGCCCAGGAAGACCAGGGCGACGCCGGCGACGAGACCGAGCAGTCCGAGCAGCAGGGCGAGCCCGCCGCCGATGCTGTGGGCGGGATTCTCCCGGACCCGTGGTGCGGGCATCTCGGGTATGTCGTCCGACGCGGGTGTGCTGACGGTGGTGCTGGTGGAGGCCATGATCCATCCCCGTTTCCGGTCCACTTCCGCCGATCGGCGGTAGCTAGCATTGTGATTACACATTATGCCAGACGCAACCATCCGGAGCTCCCGTGAGTCGATTCAGGTGGGATAGGTGCTGATTGTCACGTCCTAAAAGACCTGATCGGTTGCCCTTTGTCACAGCAAGCGGTGTTAGCTTGCTGAGCTGATTCCGGTGCGTGAGCAGCTACGGACGAGTCCTGACGAACAGGAGAGCGGAGCGAGACGGAGATGGGCCGAGCGGAAGCCAGACGGGCGAGCCGGCGCGGAGCGCGCCGCGCCGGGAAACCGGGCGGCATACGCCGCTTCTTCACGCTGAAAAGACTGCTCGGTACGTTCTTCGGGCTCTGTCTGCTCGCCATGGGCGGGCTGTTCGTGCTCTATCTGCTGGTCCCCGTGCCGAGCGCCAACGCGCAGGCCGAGATGCAGAGCAACGTCTACAAGTACAGCGACGGCACGATCCTCACCCGCACCGGCGAGATCAACCGCGAGATCGTCGGCCTGGAGAAGATCCCCAAGGACGTCCAGCACACCTTCGTCGCCGCCGAGAACAAGTCCTTCTACCAGGACTCCGGCGTCGACATCAAAGGCACGACCCGCGGCCTGATCAACACCCTCTCCGGCAAGGGCAAGCAGGGTGGCTCGACCATCACCCAGCAGTACGTGAAGAACTACTACCTCAATCAGGACCAGACGATCACCCGCAAGCTCAAGGAGCTGGTGATCTCCCTCAAGGTGGACCGGAACACGAGCAAGAGCGAGATCCTGGCCGGGTACATGAACACCAGCTACTACGGCCGCGGCGCGTACGGCATCCAGGCCGCGGCCCAGGCGTACTACGGGATCGACGCCTCCGCGCTGAACCTCTCCCAGGGCGCGTATCTCGCCGCGCTGCTCCAGGCACCCAGCCAGTACGACTGGGCGGCGGCCACCGACACCGGCAAGAAGCTGGTCACCGAGCGCTGGAACTATGTCCTGGACAACATGGTCGAGCAGAACTGGCTGGATTCCACCACCCGCTCGGGGCTGAAGTTCCCGGTGCCGGGGGCACCGAAGGCCGCCCCCGGGATGGAGGGCCAGGCCGGCTATCTCGTCGAGGCCGCCAATGACGAACTGGAGCGCCAGGGCGTCGACAAGGCGGAGATCGCCAAGGGCGGCTGGACGATCACCCTCAATATCGACAAGAAGCGGCAGCAGGAGCTCGTCCAGTCCGTCGACAAGCAGCTGGAGAGCAAGCTCGACCGCAAGAACAACAAGACGGACGCGACGGTGCAGGCCGGCGCCACCTCCGTCGACCCGAAGACCGGCCGGGTGGTCGCGCTCTACGGCGGTACGGGCGCCACCGAGCACTGGATATCCAACGCCACCCGCACTGACTACCAGCCCGCCTCGACCTTCAAGCCGGTCGTGCTCGCCTCGGCGCTGGAGAACGGCGCCGAGACCCAGGACGGCCGGAAGATCGGCGTCAACACGCGGTACGACGGCACCAGCGAACGGCCGGTCGAGGGCAGCGACACCCCGTTCGCCCCGCAGAACGAGGACGACCGCTCCTACGGCAGGGTCAGCGTCCAGACCGCCATGAACAAGTCCATCAACTCCGTCTTCGCACAGATGGTCGTGGACGTCGGCCCGCCCGAGGTCAAGAAGACCGCCCTGGATCTGGGGATGCGGGACAAGGGCTTCCCCGAACGGCCCGCGATCACCCTCGGCACGATGAACGCCTCGACCTGGGACATGGCGGGGGTGTACGCGACCCTCGACAACCACGGCAGGAAGATCACGCCGACGATCGTGAAGTCCGCCGAGCACAAGGACCGTACGGTCGAGATCCCCGACCCGGTCGGGGATCAGGTGGTCAGCCGGCAGACGGCCGACACCGTCACCGGCGTCCTCCAGGGCGTCGTCGACAACGGTTCGGGGTACGAGGCCGACACCTCGGCCTATGACGCGGCGGGCAAGACCGGTACCTCCGAGAACAACAAGTCGGCGTGGTTCGCGGCCTACACCCCGCAGCTCACCACGGTCGTCGCGCTGTTCGGCGAGTCCACCAAGGACGGCGGCGGGCAGGTCACGCTCACCGGTACCGCCAACTCCGGCCGGGCCAACGGCGGCGGCTTCCCCGCCCGGATCTGGGCCGACTACACCCTCGACGCGCTGAACGGCGGCTCGGACGCCACGTTCGACCTGGACATCCCGGTGCCCGTGCGCGAGACACCGTCGGCGCCGGTGGAGCCGAGCGGCCCGGAGAACACCCCGTCCACGGACCCCTCGCAGCCGACACCCTCGGAGCCCGTCCCGTCCGACTCGGCATCGGTCCCGTCCCCTTCCGAGTCGCCCGGGGAGAGCTCACCGAGCACGGAGCCCGGCGGAGGAGACCCGAGCGGACCGGGGTCCAGTGAGTCGAGCGGCGCCCCGCCGGGTCATGACGGCCCCAACGACCCCAACGGTCCCAACGGCCCCAACAACGGACCGGCGTTGAACGGCCTGTAACGCGGTCGCCTGGGACAGCGGCGAACGCGGTCGCCGTCGCCGAAGAACAGCGGCGCCGACGGACGCGGTCGCCGGACGCACGCTGATCCGTGCGTCCGGCGACCGCGTCCCTACGTCAGCCGCCGTTCGCCTTGTGGGCGATCCGGTCGCCGATCTCCTTGTCGATATTGCGCCAGTACTGGAGCGCCCGGTCCAGCACAGGACGTGACACGCCCTGCGCCAGATGCCCGGAGACATTCGACACCAGCCGGTCGCGCGCCGCGTCGTCCAGCACCTGACGGACCTGGGTGCCCGCCTGGCCCCAGTCGTCGTCCTCGCGGTGCAGCTTGTACGCCTCGCGCACCATCTCACCGGCCGCCGCCCAGCCCGCCGGGTCGCCGAACCGGTCCACGTCGGCCGCGGGGCCGCCGTACGAGTTCGGCGCGTACGGCCTCGCCGCGTTCGCCGCCTCGTACCGCATCGGACCGTCCTTGGCGTACGAGTTCACCTGCGAGCGCGCCCTGTTGGGCGGCAGCTGGGCGTAGTTCGGACCGATCCGGTAGCGGTGCGTGTCCGGGTACGAGAAGAGCCGGCCGAGCAGCATCTTGTCCGGGGACGGGCCGATGCCCGGCACCAGATTCGAGGGCTCGAACGCGGCCTGCTCGATATGGATGAAGAAGTTGTCCGGATTCTTGTTGAGCGTCATCCGGCCGACATCGATCAGGGGGTAGTCGCCGTGCGGCCACACCTTCGTCAGATCGAACGGATTGAAGCGGTAGTCCGCGGCGTCCTCGAACGGCATGATCTGGACCTTCAGGCTCCAGGTCGGCGCGTTCCCGGACTCGATCGACTCGTACAGATCACGGCGGTGGTGGTCACCGTCCGAGCCCGCCATCTCGTCGGCGTCGGCCTGGGTGAGACAGCCGATGCCCTGATCGGTCTTGAAGTGGTACTTCACCCAGAACCGCTCACCGGCGCCGTTCACCCACATATAGGTGTGCGAGCTGTAGCCGTTCATGTGGCGGAACGACTTCGGGATGCCACGGTCGCCCATCAGCCAGGTGACCATGTGCGCGGACTCGGGGGAGAGCGTCCAGAAGTCCCACTGCATGTCGTTGTCGCGCAGCCCGGTGGCCGGGTGGCGCTTCTGGGAGCGGATGAAGTCCTGGAACTTCATCGGGTCGCGTACGAAGAAGACCGGCGTGTTGTTGCCGACCATGTCGTAATTGCCGTGTTCGGTGTAGAACTTCAGCGCGAAGCCACGGGGGTCGCGCCAGGTGTCGGGCGAGCCGAGCTCGCCCGCGACCGTGGAGAACCGGGCCAGCATGTCGGTGCGTTTGCCCGGCTGGAAGAGGTCGGCCTTGGTGAACTGGCTGACGTCATTGGTCACTTCGAAGAATCCGTAGGCACCCGCGCCCTTGGCGTGGACCACTCGCTCGGGGACCCGTTCCCGGTTGAACTGGGCCATTTTCTCGATGAGGTAGTGGTCCTGCATCAGGATGGGGCCGTCGGGGCTGATGGAGAGCGAGTGCTCGTCGCTCTCCACCGGAATGCCGGCGTTGTTGGTCGTGTAGGGAGTCTTGGGGGTGGACCCGGACACGAGCGGCCTCCCGTCGATGGAGAGCCCGGGAGAGGGGAGGGCCAGCTGACCAGTGAGTGATCACGGGCCCTGTCCCGGGCTGGGACAGCGGTCACTACGGCCGCCTGCCCCAGCTAACCTCTACGACACCTTGTCGGCAACATATGCGTTTCGGGGGATATCGCCGAGTTCGTCCCGCTCTCCGTCCCGCTCGATGCCGCGCCCTACGCTCGCGCCCTACGACCGCGCGGGGATCTCGAACCAGACCACCTTTCCGGTGGACAGCCGGGTCGCTCCCCAGCGCCGCGCCAGCCGGTTGACCAGGAACAATCCCCGGCCGCCCTCGTCGGTGTCACGGGCCCGCCGCTGCCGGGGCAGCTGCGGTGAATCGTCCCCGACCTCGCAGCGCAGTACGTCCGTACGGAGCAGCCGCAGCGTCACCGGGCGCTCCGCGTACCGCACCGCATTGGTCACGACCTCGCTGATCAGCAGCTCGACGGAATCGCTCAGCTCCTCCAGGTCCCAGCGGGCCAGCGCACGCCTGGCCAGCCGCCGCGCCCGGCCCGGAGCCGCGTCCTCCGGTTCCAGGAACCAGTACGCGACATCACTGGGCGCGATCCCGTCGAAGCGGGCCGCGAGCAGCGCGATGTCATCGTCCCGGTCGCCCGGACCCAGAACATCGAGGACATCGTCGCAAAGCGCCTCCAGCGGCGGCGAATGGTCGGGCCCGGTCAGCTGCGCGGTGGCCGCGAGGCGTTCCCGCAGCTGCTCGATCCCCGTCCATACGTCACGCAGCCGGGACTCGACGAGCCCGTCCGTGTAGAGAAGCAGGGTCGCCCCGGCGGGCGCGTCCAGCTCGACCGCCTCGAAGTCCACCCCGCCGACCCCGATCGGCGCGCCGGGCGGCACCCGTAGCACCTCCGCCCGGCCGCCCAGATGCAGCAGTATGGGCGGCGGATGACCGGCGTTGGCGATGGTGATCCGGTGCGAGACCGGGTCGTACACCGCGTAGAGGCAGGTCGCCATCCGGTCCGTGCCCAGCCGCTGCGCCTGCTCGTCCAGATGGTGCAGCACCTCCTGCGGCGGCAGATCGAGACCGGCGAGGGTCTGCGCGGTCGTCCGCAGCTGGCCCATGATCGCCGCGGAGGTCATGGAGTGGCCCATGACGTCGCCCACGACCAGCGCGACCCGGCTGCCCGGCAGCGGGATCGCGTCGTACCAGTCGCCGCCGACCCGCGCGGTCTCGGCGGCGGGCAGATAGCGGGAGGCCAGCCGTACGCCGGTCGGCTGGGGCAGATTCTCCGGCAGCATCGTGCGCTGGAGCTCGTCCGCGATATACGCCTCGCGGCCGTACAGCACCGCCTTGTCGATGCCCAGCGCCGTATGCGTCGCCAGCTGCGCCGCGACCAGCAGATCGTTCGGCTCGAAGGCGGCGCGGTCCGGTCTGCGCAGGAAGACCGCGGCACCGATGACCCGCCGCCGGCCGCGCAGCGGCGCGAGGATCGCGCGATGCCCGGACGGTACGGTGCGATCGGCGCCGAGCAGCTCGGGCAGCGCGGCGCGGGCCGCGGCCGAGTCACCGAAGACCGGACGCACGCCCCGCAGCACCTCGGAGAGCGCGCCGCCGGAGCGCACCTCGCACAGCTCGGCGGCCGGCATCACATCCGACTGCGGGTCGAGGATCGGCAGCCGCAGGCCCTCGCTGAACTGGAGCGGGATACCGCCGCCGCCCTCCGTGTCGTCGTCGGTCAGCCGCAGCCGGTCCGTGCGCCGCAGCCGCAGGACGAACGGAGAGACCGGGCGCTCGTCACCGACGGGGAGCGGATCGCGCAGATAGACGAGTATGGCGTCGGAGAACGTCGGTACGGTCGCCCGGCACAGCCCGAGCACGATCTCGTCCAGGTCTATGCCGCGGGCGATCCGCCGGGTCGCGGCCCCCACGAAGCGCAGCCGGTCGCCCTCGCGCCGCGCCGTCGCCACGGGGTCGGGCGCCGGCGCCGGCACCGCGGGCTGCGGCACGGCGGAGGCACCGGCCTCCTGTCGCGGCCTGGTGCGTTCCTGCGGCCGGGCAACCAGGGGCTGCCGGCCTTCGTGGGAGGGGGGATGCTCCGTCACGCGTGGGATTCCGTCCGTCCGGGCCGGGGGTGCGAGGCGATCGTTTCGACTGGCGAAACTACCGCGCGGCAGGCGGCGTCGACAGGGCGGCAGCCCTTACGCACGGCTCCACCCCCTCGTAGTGGCTCACGGTCGTTGTTGTGCGGTCGTTGCGGGCGAACAGTGTGACCTGTGGTGTTCGGGTGCGGTGTGACCAAAGGTCAGTTGGCTTTCCGTACCGGTCTGTTGCCCCGCTCCGGTCTTCCGGAGGACGATCCTACGTTTCAACCCCGGGGGCGTATCAAGGATCTCACGACGTCGTATGCGTCCGAGCGCGTTCCCGGACGTGAATCGGTCACTTCACGGCGGCCCGGTTCCTGTCCGGCCGTGACGTGCCTCAGGGCCTCAGCCGCGCCGCCGTACGGTCCCAGTCCTGGGGCAGCTGGGGCACCGGCCAGTGCGGCTCGGGCCGCCAGTGCTCCCAGCCGCCGCTGAACGGGGCGTCCCAGGCGCTGATCACCTCGACCGCCGCGCGCCCGGCCTCCCGGACGCGACGCGCCTGCTCCGGGGCCATCAGACCATCCTGCTGTGCCTGCGCGAACTCGTCCTCGTCACGCCAGCGCCAACTGCGGTCCGGATAGACGTCGATATCGAGGAAATGGTCCTCGGAGTCGACGCCCCCGGCCCATCGCGTACGCGGCTCCTCCAGGTTCACGTACCAGTTCTGGAACCGCCAGCCGCGCTCCCACCACAGCCACACCGACCAGGGCTCGCCCGGTCTGGCCAGCTTCAGCACGCCCATTCCGTACCACCGGTCGCGCACCACCGTGCGCGGTTTGGTGTAGCGGGTGGCCAGCGGCTCGCGGTGGACCGGGGTGCCGTCCGCGAGCGCCGGCCGCACACACGGGGTGTCCGGCGCGAGCCAGGCCGCGAGCAGGTCGTCGGTGTCCTGCACGACCGTGACAGGACGGCAGATGTGCACGCGGTCCCCGGCGTTCTCCCGGTACCGCCACAGAATCTGTGTGCCGGGCGCCCAGCGCTGCCCGTTCGTCGCCCTCACCGTCGCTGTCATGCGCAGATTTTAGGCCTTGGCGTCCGGGGCGCCACGGCACACCTCACGTATTCACGGGCGCGTCATCCGCAGCACATCCAGCGCCTCGTCGAGCTGCTCCAGGGTGAGATCCCCGCGCTCCACATAGCCGCCCGCCAGAACCGTCTCGCGGATCGTCAGGTGCTCGGCGAGAGACCTCTTGGCGACCTTCGCGGCCTCCTCGTACCCCAGGTACTTGTTCAGTGGGGTGACGACGGACGGCGACGACTCGGCGTACTCACGGGCCCGCTCGACATGGGCCGTGATGCCGTCGACCGTACGGTCCGCGAGTAGCCGGGAGACGTTCGTGAGCAGCCGTACGGACTCCAGGAGGTTCTTGGCGATCACCGGGAGCATCACGTTCAGCTCGAAGTTCCCGGCGGCGCCGGCCGTCGCGACCGTGGTGTCATTGCCGGTGACCTGCGCGGCCACCATCAGCACGGCCTCCGGGATCACCGGATTGACCTTGCCGGGCATGATCGAGGAGCCGGGCTGGAGATCCGGGAGGCTGATCTCGGCCAGTCCGGTGCGCGGGCCCGACGCCATCCAGCGCAGATCGTTGGCGATCTTGGTGAGGGAGACGGCGAGCGTACGGAGCTGCCCCGAGGTCTCCACGAGTCCGTCGCGGGCGCCCTGCGCCTCGAAGTGGTTACGGGCCTCCGTCAGCGGCAGCCCGGTCGCGCGGGCCACCTCCGCGATGACGGCCGCGGAGAAGCCGGGCGGCGTGTTGATGCCGGTGCCCACCGCCGTACCGCCGAGGGGCAGCTCGGCGAGCCGGGGGAGCGAGGCGGTCAGCCGCTCGCCCGCGTAGCGGATCTGCGCGGCGTAGCCGCCGAACTCCTGGCCCAGGGTGACGGGCGTGGCGTCCATCAGATGCGTACGGCCCGACTTCACGACGTCCCGGAACTCCGCCGCCTTGCGCTCCAGGGCGGCGGCGAGATGGTCGAGCGCCGGCATCAGCTCAACGGTGACGGCGGCGGTCGCGGCGATATGGATGCTCGACGGGAAGACGTCGTTGGAGCTCTGCGAGGCGTTCACATGGTCGTTCGGGTGGACCTCACGGCCGAGACGCTCGGTGGCGAGCGTGGCGATCACCTCGTTGGTGTTCATGTTCGAGGAGGTACCCGAACCCGTCTGGAAGACATCCACCGGGAAGTGCTCGTCCCAGCGGCCGTCGGCGACCTCGGCCGCCGCGTCCTGAATGGCGCCCGCGATGTCCTTGTCGATCACGCCGAGATCGGCGTTGACCTTGGCGGCGGCGGACTTGATCCGGGCCAGGGCCTCGATGTGCGCGCGTTCCAGCCGCTGTCCCGAGACGGGGAAGTTCTCCACCGCGCGCTGTGTCTGGGCACGCCACTTGGCGTGCGCGGGGACCCGTACCTCACCCATGGAGTCGTGCTCGGTCCGGTACTGGCTCTCGTCGGTCGTCATCGTCGTCTTACCTCCTGCAAGGGTGAGCGTCCCGCTGATCCGATGTGTTCCCCCCGGTGCGTTCCGCTGCGTTCCCTCGCGAGTGTCGTGGCGACGGGAGCGCCCTCCCCGGAGGAAGGCCGGGGAGGGCGCGTCGAGAGGGCCGTGCGTGGCCCGTGTGGCGAAGGCGTCAGGCGAGACCCGGGCCGCGCACCGGAATGCTGGTGAACGTGGGCGCGGGGGCCGGCTCGGTGAAGAAGTCGTTGCCCTTGTCGTCCACGACGATGAACGCGGGGAAGTCCTCCACCTCGATCTTCCAGACCGCCTCCATGCCCAGCTCCTCGTACTCGACGACCTCGACCTTCTTGATGCAGTCCTGGGCGAGCCGGGCGGCCGGGCCGCCGATCGAGCCGAGATAGAAGCCGCCGTGCGCAGCGCAGGCGTCGGTGACCTGCTTCGAGCGGTTGCCCTTGGCGAGCATGACCTTCGAGCCGCCCGCCGCCTGGAACTGCTCCACGTACGAGTCCATCCGGCCTGCGGTCGTCGGGCCGAAGGAACCGGAGGCGTACCCCTCGGGCGTCTTCGCCGGACCCGCGTAGTAGACCGGGTGGTCCTTCAGGTACGGGGGCATCTCCTCGCCCGCGTCGAGCCGTTCCTTGATCTTGGCGTGCGCGATGTCACGGGCCACCACGAGCGTTCCGGTGAGCGAGAGCCGCGTCTTGACCGGATACCTCGTCAACTCGGCGAGGACGTCGTCCATCGGACGGTTGAGGTCGACCCGGACGACCTGTCCCTCGTCGAGGTGTTCGTCGGTGGTCTCCGGGAGGAAGCGCGCCGGGTCCTTCTCCAGCCGCTCCAGGAAGACGCCCTCGGCGGTGATCTTCGCGACGGCCTGCCGGTCGGCCGAGCAGGAGACGGCGATCGCGACCGGCAGCGAGGCGCCGTGCCGCGGCAGTCGCACCACCCGTACGTCATGGCAGAAGTACTTGCCGCCGAACTGCGCGCCGATACCGATCTTCTGCGTCAGCTCGAAGACCTTCCGCTCCAGTTCCTCGTCACGGAAGCCGTGGCCGGTCGGGGAGCCCTCGGACGGCAGCTTGTCCAGGTAGTGCGCGGAGGCGTACTTCGCGGTCTTGAGCGCGAACTCGGCGGACGTACCGCCCACCACGATCGCGAGGTGGTACGGCGGGCACGCGGCCGTACCGAGCGAGCGGATCTTCTCCTCCAGGAACTTCATCATGGCGGACTCGTTGAGAACCGCCTTGGTCTCCTGGTAGAGGAACGACTTGTTGGCGGAGCCGCCGCCCTTCGCCATGAAAAGGAACTTGTACGCGCCGCCGTCGGTCGCGTACAGCTCGATCTGCGCGGGCAGGTTCGAGCCGGTGTTCTTCTCCTCCCACATGGTGAGCGGAGCCATCTGCGAATAGCGCAGATTCAGCTTCGTGTACGCGTCGTAGATTCCGTGCGAAAGGGCTTCCTCGTCGCCGCCGCTCGTCAGTACGTGCTGCCCGCGCTTGCCCATCACGATCGCGGTACCGGTGTCCTGGCACATGGGCAGGACGCCCGCGGCGGCGATATTCGCGTTCTTGAGGAGGTCGAGCGCGACGAACTTGTCGTTCGAGGACGCCTCGGGGTCGTCCACGATCCTGCGCAGCTGGGCGAGATGGGCCGGTCGCAGATAGTGCGAGATGTCGTGCATCGCCTCGGCGGCCAGCGTACGCAGGGCCTCCGGCTCGACCTTGAGGAACGTACGGCCGTCGGCCTCGAAGGTGGAGACACCTTCCGCGGTCACCAGCCGGTACGGCGTGGTGTCCTCTCCCAGCGGAAGCAGATCCGAGTACGCAAACTCCGGCATTACGGCCATTCCTCACTCGACAGACAGCGGCGTGGCCTCCATTGGCGACGCGCTACGCGCTCTCCAGCGTAGGGCGCGGTGCGGACGGCGATGCTGTGAGGTACGGCTCAGGTGCTGTGAGGTGAGGCTCAGTGGCCGAGGTTCGCGGGTGCCGGACGGATTCGCGGGTGCCGGACGGATACGGGGTTTTGATTGTCACGGGTTCGAGACGCCTCCGCTACACGCCCGAAGGGCCTGCCCCCTAGGGCCTTTCGTTTGGATCTTGCCGGGCTCGCGTGCCCTGGCACCGCGCCTCGCCGCGTTGTCGTCGGTCGCCTACGCTCCGCGTGGGCTCCCTCCTCCGCCTTGCGAT